>JBKQKO010000001.1:0-73544 GCA_052147455.1 Desulfobaccales bacterium
CTGGGGCAGGCCCTGGGGCCTGCCCCAGGGGTGGTCCAAACCACAATGTCCATTTGCCAACGCGACCATGACCAGAACTTCAATAAAGCGTATCTTAACCTAAGATACAAGGGTGGGCACTGCCCACCAATTCCTTAAAAAATGCCCACTTTCCTGAGATCTAAAACGCCGGGCGGCACCTTTTTCTTTACGGTGGTTACCTTTCAAAGAAGGAAATTATTTGCGAATCCGAAAAATCAGGAAATATTAAACAACATCATCGCCGAGGTCCGGAACGAGTATCCGTTCACCCTGGACGCTTGGGTATTATTGCCCGACCACCTGCATTGTCTCTGGACCCTGCCGCCGAAGGAGGCGGATTATTCCAAACGCCGGGGGTTGATCAAGGCAAGATTCACCAAGGCGATAGCTCCAGAGGCCGGCAAGTCCACCCTGCTCACCGGCTCCAGAATCCGCCACGGGGAGAGCACCATCTGGCAACGGCGCTTTTGGGAGCACCAGATTCGCGATGAACGGGATTTGCGGATACATCTGGATTATATTCATTACAACCCGGTGAAGCATGGATTGGTGACTTCGCCGGGGAAATGGCCCTATTCCAGCTTCCGGGAATTTGTCCGCCGTAACCTTTACCCGGTTAATTGGGGTGAAAATATTGATCTCAAATTTGATTCAGATTTTGGCGAATAGAGTATTAAGGAATTGGTGGGCAGTGCCCACCCTACATAACTTCTGAAAGGTAAAATATGCCCAGCTTCATTGGTATTGATCTTGCGTGGAGAAGCGAAAAACACAGCGGCGGCGCCGTGCTCCATGGTGACCAAGACGGATTGGCAGTTCGGGAGTTTTCGAACTGCCTCAAGACACTTAATGGGCCAATATGTTTAGCACGGTTTTCAGGAAAACAAAACGTAGGGTGGGCACTGCCCACCAATTCCTTAAAAAATGCCCAAGATCCAAAACGCCCGGAGCCTGGCAAGACCAAGGGCCTTCCCAAGCGGGAGCTTGGGAACGAGGAGGCCATCGATGTTAACCTCGTTCACCAAAAAGCTGAAAGCTGATCGCGTAGGGGCGACCCAACGGGTCCCCCCTACGGCTGAGCGCGGCAAGCTGAGAGCTAAATAAACTATGTTCCGACGCATCCGGCACATCATGATCAAGGAATTCATCCAGGTCTGGCGGGATAAGAAGCTCCGCTATTTTCTCTTCGTGCCGCCCCTGGTGCAGCTCCTGGCTTATGGCTACGTGATCAATTTCGACATCAAGGACGTGGCCACCGCCATTTTCGACGAAAGCCGCACCATGGAGAGCCGGGAGCTCATCCAGCGGTTCACCTCCACCGACTGGTTCCGGGTGAATTATTATCTCAACAGCCGGCAGGAACTCCTGGACCTGATCGACCGGGGCCAGGTCAGCATGGCCCTGTGGATCCAGTGGGATTTCGCCAGGCAACTGCGCCAGGGAAAAACCGGCCAGGTCCAGGTCATCGTGGACGCCACTGATTCCAACGCCGCCCTCATCGTCAGCCGCTATGCCAGTACGGTCATCGGGGATTATTCCCAGGAGCAGTTGCTAGCGCGCTTCCAACGCCAGGGGGTGAGGTGGGCCGGGAAACCGGGCCTTCCTTTGGTCCTGGAAACCCGGGCCTGGTTCAACCCCAATCTGATTTCCCGCTACTCCATGGTGCCCGGGGTCATCGCCATGGTGGTGCTGCTCATCTCCCTGATGCTCACGGCCCTGTCGGTGGTGCGGGAAAAGGAGATCGGCACCCTGGAGCAGATCCTGGTGACCCCCATCCGCAGTGTCGAGCTGATGTTGGGCAAGAGCATCCCCTTTGTCCTCATCTGTCTGGGGGATGTCATCCTGGTGACCCTGGTGGGTGTCCTGTGGTTCGAAGTCCCTTTTCAGGGCCAGATATGGGTGCTGCTGCTGGGGACCGTCGTCTTTCTCTTCAGTTCCGTGGGGTTGGGGCTGTTGATCTCCACCGTTGCCTCCACCCAACAGCAGGCGATGATGGCGGGGAACCTCTTTCTCACCCCGGCCATTATGCTCTCGGGCCTCATCTTTCCCATTGCCAACATGCCGCCCTTCTTTAAGTACCTCACCCTGCTCAACCCCCTGAGGTACTTCATCATTGTGGTCCGGGGCATCTTTCTCAAGGGCGCCGGCCTGGGCCTCTTGTGGCCGGAGATGGCCGCCATGATGGTCCTGGGCCTGCTCATGCTGGCCCTGGCGGTGCTGCGCTTCCAGAAGCACGTGGCCTAGGACCGGCAGGGGTGATCAGGTGCGCCCACTCGTTGTTCTTCAACAAATCCTGGGCAGCAGGTCCCCGGAAGGGGGGTCTAAAAGGCGGGCGGTGCCGATACTGGTGCGGAGGGTCACCCGTCCGGGCGGTTGGGCCCCCACCTCGCCGATGAGACGGGCCTCGGAGCCGTAGCGGCTCCCTTGAATGATCTCCACGGCCCGGCCGGCATCCTCCGGGGCCACTATCACCAGCATCTTCCCTTCGCAGGCCACCTGGAAGACCTCCAGTCCCAGGGCCTCGCAGGCTGCGGCCACCGCCGGCTTGACCGGGATGAGGACCTCTTCGATCTCCATGGACACCTGGGATTGGCGGGCGATCTCGTTTAAAGAGCCGGCAATGCCGCCCCGGGTGGGATCCCGCATGGCGTGGATCGCACAGCCCGACTCGATGAGGTTCAACACCAGGTCGGTGAGGGGGGCGGCGTCGCTTTTAATGGCCTCCCCGTTGAGGAGTTTTTCCCGGGCCAGCATCACCGCGGTGCCGTGATCGCCCACGGAACCGGTGAGGATGATCTTGTCCCCGGGGACCGCGGCGGCTCCGGAAACCCCGGGGCGCAGGACCAGGCCCACCCCGGCGGTGGTAATGAAGACCTTGTCCGCCGAGCCCTTGGGGACCACCTTGGTATCGCCGGTGACAATGGTGACCCCGCATTCATCCGCGGTCCGTTGCATGGAGGCGGCGATGGCCGCCAAGGAGTCGATCTCCAGCCCCTCTTCCAGGATGAAGGAGGCGGACAGGGCCAGGGGCCGGGCCGCGGCGGTGAGCAGGTCGTTCACCGTGCCGGCCACCGCCAGGCGGCCGATGTCGCCTCCTGGAAAGAACAGGGGGTCCACCACGAAGGAATCGGTGGTGAAGGCCAGGCGGTGGGAACCGAGGAGCAGGGTGGCGCTGTCGTCCCCGGAAAAATTTTCGGAGCCGTAGCGGGAAAGAAAGACCTGCTCGATGAGCATGGTCATCTCCCGGCCCCCGGCGCCGTGGCTGAGAAGGACCCGTTGCAGCGGTTTGCGGTTTTCTTCTCTGGTCTCTCTGGACATGATTCCCAGCCCCTATTCTGTATTCCGTTTTTCGTTTTTCGTCTTTAAGTTAAAGGGGCTTTGATTTTGCCTTTGATTTCAAAAACCGAAAACAGATCCTTTTTGGTCTTTTGCCTTTAGCTGAAAGCTGAAAGCTGATAGCTGACCGCTACCTGTCATACCGGTAGGCGGCGGCGCAGGCCCCTTCGCTGGAGACCATGCAGGGTCCCACTGGTTGGGCGGGGGTGCAGGCCTGCTGGAACAGGGCGCACTCCTGGGGACGCAGCACCCCTCGCAGCACCTCGCCGCAGCGGCAAGGCGAGGGATTTGCCGGCGGGGTCAGCCGCTGCCAAACCCCGGGAAACCTGAGGCGGGCGTCAAAGCGGGCGTAAGGCTGGCGAATTTGCACGCCGCTGCCGGGAATGACTCCCAGACCGCGCCAGTGGGCGTCGCTGGGGGCAAAGACCTCCGCCAGCAGGGCCTGGGCCTGGGGGTTGGGCTGGGTCTGGACCGCCCGGCCATAGACGTTGTCCACCCGGGGCCGGCCTTGCTGGATCTGGCGCAGAATCGCCTCCAGGCCGAGCAGCATGTCCAGGGGTTCGAAACCGGCGACTGCACAGGGGATGCCGAATTCCCGGGGGATAAAATCGTAGGCGCCGGTGCCGATGATGGTGGTGACGTGCCCGGGGCAGAGGAGGCCCGAAACCCGCACCTCACCGCTGGCCAACAGGGCCCGCAGGGCGGCGGGCATGGTCTTATGGACGCAGAGGACCGAGAAGTTCTCGAGCCGCTGCTGCGCGGCCAGGCGGATGGCCAATGCCACCGCGGGCATGGTGGTTTCGAACCCCACCCCGAAAAAGACCACCTGCTTTCCGGGTTCCCGCCGGGCCAGGTCCACGGCGTCCAGGGGGGAATAGACCACCCGCACCTCGGCGCCCTGGGCCCGGCGCTGTTCCAAGGTGGTCTGGCTGCCTGGGACCCGGAGCATGTCGCCGAAGGAGGTGAGCACCACATTGGCTTCGCCGCCCAGGGCCAGGAAGGCGTCCAGGTCATCCTGGGCCGTGACGCACACCGGGCAGCCGGGGCCGGAGATGAGCCGCAGCCCCTCCGGCAACAGGGACTTCAAGCCAAAGCGGGCCGCGGCCATGGTGTGGGTGCCGCAGACCTCCATGATAGTCGCGGGGCCATGGGTCAACTCCCCGAGACGCCGTACGATTTCCCGGACCAGGTCTTTGTCGCGGAATTCATCAATAAACTTCATCGACCAGGCTCCGCAACAGGGAGAGGGTCTCCTGGGCCTGCTCCTGGTCCACCCGGGCGATGGCCAGCCCGGCGTGAATCAGGATATAATCTCCCAGGGAGACTTCCGGGAGCAGGTCCAGACGGACTTGCCGGGAGACGCCGTCCACTTCGGCGACCCCACAGGCGCCGTCGATCTCAATGAGGCGCATGGGGATGGCGAGGCACATCAGCTTACCCCTTTGATCCAGGCAATGTAGGGTGCGCACTGCGCACCATTGCAAAAAACCTCAGAATGTTTAGGACAGATTCGTTTTCCAAAGCTCACCATATTTGCCGCGGTTCTCCTTCTCCAGCCGCGCCGCGGCCACGGCCACCTGGCCCAGGGAAATGCAGCCGTCGTTAGGCGGGGCCAGTCGGTGGGTCAGCACCTGAAAGCCGAGCTGCTCCAGAGAGTTGCTCAATTGCTGCAACATCCAGGCGTTCTGGAAGACTCCACCGGAGAGGGCCACCAGATCCAGGCCGGTTTGATCCCGCACCAGTTCACAGGCCGCGGTGAGGAGGCGCACCAGGGAGTTGTGAAAGCGGGCGGCGATCTTGGCGGCGTCGATGCCGTTGAGGTGCTCATCCAGGAGCCGGCGGAAGATAGTCAGGGTGTCCAGGATAAGGGTGTCCCTCTCCATCCGGATGGACGCCGGATAAAAGCCGTCCTCATCGGGGTCGGCGGCCATTTCCAGCTCCAAGGCCGGCTGGCCCTCGTAGGTCCGGGAGCGGCAGATGTTAAGGGTGGCGGCCACCGCGTCGAAGAGGCGCCCGGCGCTGGTGGTGAGCGGCGAATTGATGCCCGAGGTCAACTGGCGGAAGAGAATGCGCCATTCCAGGGGAGGATAGGCCAGTCCCAACTCCTGGGCCAGGGAATCGAACCGCTCCCCATGGACCTGATAGAGATAAGCCGCGGCCATGCGCCGCGGGTCCCGCACCGCGGCGGTTCCCCCCGGGAGCAGGACCGGCGCCAGGTGCCCGGAGCGGCTGTAGCCCGCCAGGTCGGCCACCAGGATTTCCCCGCCCCAGATGGCGCCGTCGGGACCGTAGCCGGTGCCGTCCAGGGCGATGCCGATGCACCTTTCCCGGCGCCGGTTCTCGGCCAGGCAGGCGGCGATGTGGGCGTGATGGTGCTGGACTCCCACCAGGGTCGTCTCTTTAAGCCCGAGGGCATAGCGGGTGCTCAGGTAGAGAGGATGCAGGTCATGGGCCACGATATCCGGGTCCTGGCGGCATAAGGCCTTAAAATGGGAGACGGCCTGGCTGAAGTAGTCGTAGGTCTCCACCGTGTCCAGGTCGCCGAGGTGCTGGCTGAGGATGGCGTTGTTGCCCCAGGCCAGGCAAAAGGTGTTCTTCTGCTCGGCCCCCACCCCCAGGATGGGGGGAGACTCCAACGGCAGATAAATGGGAGCAGGCACGAAACCCCGGGCCCGGCGGAGGGGGATGGCCCGGCTGGGGGACAGGGGGCGCACCACCGAGTCGTCGCAAGGGACCTGGATGTCCCGGTTGTGCATGAGGAAGGCATCCGCCAGATCGGCCAGTCTGTCCCGGGCCGCGGCATTGCTGAACACCAGGGGCTCTTCGCTGAGATTGCCGCTGGTCATTACCAGGGCCCCGGGGCCCTGGGACAGGAGCAGCAGGTGTACCGGGGTATAGGGAAGCATAAGGCCTAGATAGGGGTTGCCCGGGGCCACCTGCCGCGAGACTTCGCAGTCCGGGCATCTCCTGGCCAGGACTACGGGCCGCTCCGGGGATAAGAGCCAGGCTTTCTCCTTCTCTCCCAGGTGGCACAGTTTTTCAGCCTCAGCCAGGTCCCGGACCATCACCGCGAAGGGTTTGGCCACCCGGCCTTTCCGCAGGCGCAAGGTCTCCACCGCCCTGTCCTGGCGGGCGTCGGCGGCCAGGTGAAACCCCCCCAGGCCCTTGACCGCCACGATCTTTCCGTCCCGGAGCAGGCTGGCGGCGGCCTCCACGGCGACCTGGGTCAGGAGTTTCCGGCCGGGTTCCTCCAGCCAGAGATGGGGGCCGCAGACCGGACAGGCGGTGGGTTCGGCATGAAAACGCCGGTCTTCCGGGTCCTCATATTCGGCCCGGCAGGCAGCGCACATGGAAAAGACCGACATGGTTGTGTGGCCGCGGTCATAGGGGACCTTTCGGATGATGGTGAAACGGGGGCCACAGTCGGTACAATTGGTAAAGGGATATTGGTAGCGGCGGTTTTGCGGGTCCAGGATCTCGGCAAAACAAGAGGCGCAGGTGGAGACGTCGGCGGGAATCAGGGCCGCGGTGGCCGCCTGGGTCCGGCTCTCCAGGATGGCAAAGCCGGAGCGCCCCCGGGGTTCGGCGTCCCGGGCCACCACCGCCTCAACCCGGGCCAGATCCGGCGCCTCGGTGGCAAGCTGACGGATAAATTGCTCCAGGGAAGCAGCGGCCCCTTCCACCTCGATTTCCACGCAGGTGGAGGTGTTGCGCACCCAACCCGCCAACTGATGGGCCCTGGCCAACCGGTAAACAAAAGGCCGGAAGCCTACGCCTTGCACAACACCGGTGACCTGGAGCTTTTTTCCGGAACGGTTTTCGGAGACATCCATGCCATATCCTGCTTATCTTCTAGACGCCAAAATTATAACGTATTTTTAACACCCGGCATTTAAATTTATTGTTCCAGGCGTTTCCGGCCTGTCCTCAAATCTTATCAACAAAATATCCGTCGGTCACGAGTTATAGTGAATTTCCGTGCATTTACCGGCCATGCCTGCTACGATAATTCATCATAATGTGTCCCTTTGACTTAATTCCGGTCAGCCGACCTGAGGGCCGACCGGCCCAAGGGGGATAGCTTCTTGGTTCCGAGATTGCGCATTCTGATCGTGGAGGATCAGGCCAGCGACGCCGAGTTGATGGCCTTTGAGCTCCGGCAGGCCAATCTGACCTTCACCGCCCAGCGGGTGGATAATGACCTGGATTTTATCAGGGAACTGGAACAATCCCCTCCCGATCTGATCCTCTCCGACTATCACCTTCCCCATTTCAACGGGGGGGTGGCCCTGGCCCTGGCCCAGGAAAGATGTCCCGATGTGCCCTTTATCTTTGTCTCCGGGGCCATCGGCGAAGAAGTGGCCATCGACAACTTAAAGCGAGGGGCCACGGACTACGTTCTCAAGGATCGGCTTTCCCGCCTGGCGCCCGCAGTGAAACGGGCCCTGCGGGAGGCGGTGGAGATCCGGGAGCGTCTCCAGGCGGAGGAGGCCCTGCGGCAGAGTGAACAAAACTACCGGCTGCTGGTGGGTAGTATCCCCGCCGTGGTTTACAAAGGCTATCTGGACTGGTCGGTGGATTTCTTCGACCACAAGATCGAGGCGTTGACGGGCCATAAGAAGGAGGAGTTCGATTCCCGCCGGCTCAAGTGGCTGGACCTGATGGTTCGGGAAGACCTCCCCGCGGCCCAAAAGGTCATCAGGCGCGCCCGCCAAGGCGGCGGCGCCTACTACCGGGAATTTCGCATCCGGACCAGGGACGACCGGATCCTCTGGATCCAGGACCGGGGCCAGATAATTTTCAACGCAGAGGGGGGGGTGGAGATTTTCAGCGGAGTCTTCTTCGATGCCACGGAAGCCCAGCGGGGCAAGATGGCCGTGCTGGAATCGGAGCGGCGCCTGCGATACCTGAGTTCCGAGCTACTGAAGGCCCAGGAGCATGAACGGAAGCGCCTCTCCATGGAGCTGCACGATGAGTTGGGGCAAAGCCTGACGGTTATGAAGCTCCGTACCCGGGCCATCGAAAAGGGGCTGCGGCCGGACGAGCAGGCGGACCTGAAGCAGGAATGCCGGGAATTGCTTGCGTACCTGGACCAGGTCATCGACAACGTCCGGCGTTTGTCCCGGGACCTGAGTCCCTCCATCCTGGAGGACCTGGGACTGCTGGCGGCCTTGAAATACCTGGTGGACGGCATAGGTAAATATTTCACCGTAGAGCAGTCCTTTGAGATTCAAGATTTGAATAGCCTGTTCCCCCCGGAATCCCAGATCATCATCTACCGCATCTTTCAGGAATGCCTCCACAACATCACCAAGCACGCCGGGCCTTGCAGGGTTTCGGTGGCGCTGCGCCAGGAAGATGGCGCCGTCACCTTCACCATAGAGGACGAGGGCGCGGGATTCGATGTGGCCCAGATCTCGGGACGGGATGCCAGCCGCCGCGGCCTGGGGCTGGCGGCCTTGTATGAACGGGGTCGGATACTGGGGGGGAGTTGCCAGGTCTGGAGCCGGCAGGGGGCGGGCACCAAGATCGCTTGCCGTATCCCGATTCCTCAAAAAAAAAATGAGCAAACGGCGGCCCCCGGGGTTGCCGGTTAACCTTCCGGGGCAAGTCCGTGGGGCAGGCGTCTCGCCTGCCAAAGGTGGGCGGTTACCCCGCCTGGCGATTCCCAGGTTTATCCTTGGCCCCCCTTGTGTCCCCCACGCCAGCGCTCTCTCCTCCCGGGGGAGAAGGAATTTGCTTGTGTCGGTATAATATGTTGATATAATTGAAATTACCATGGTATAGAGTTTAACTGCGAGGTAGTGCAGGTTTCTCCGGGCAAATTTTTGTTGCCGGAAACTACTGGCATTTTAAGGAAAAATTCGGTATAAAGAGCAGCGTCATTCATGCGGACACTGTCTCTCCATAGGATGAGGGAGGAACGTCATGGCAGCCCCTTTCAATATACTGCTGGCTGATGATCACGTGATGTTCCGGCGCGGGATACGAAGAATTATTCAGAGCATCAACGACGTGGAAGTGGTGGGGGAAGCCAACGACGGTTTCGAGTTGATTGCACTCTTGAAAACGACCTCTCCCCAACTGGTTATTCTGGACATCTCCATGCCCAATTTGCGCGGCCTGGAGGCGACCCGGGAGATCAAGATCATCAATCCGGAAGTCAAGGTCTTGATCCTGACCATGCACAAAGACCAGGAATATCTGTATCACGCCTTGGCGGCCGGGGCGGAGGGCTATCTGCTCAAGGAGGATGCCGACAGTGAGCTGATCTCTGCCATCGACACCCTTAGGAAAGGGGGCACCTATATCTCGCCGCTGCTGGCCCCCCAGTTGGCGGACCTGTTCAAGGAAAAATCCCGGCCCGCCGGGGAGCAGGCGGCCAGTTCGGGTCAGCATCTCACCACCCGGGAGCGGGAGATCATCAAGCTCATCGCCGAAGGCAAATCCAGCAAGGAAATGGGCGAATTGCTGTTCATCAGCAGCCGCACGGTGCAACACCACCGCGCCAACATCATGAGGAAGTTGAATGTCAAGAAGACCGCGGACCTGGTGAAATACGCCATTCAGAAAGGTTACACCACCACCGCCGCCTGACCCTGACCCTGTCCCTGACCCTGACCCTGACCCTGACCCTGACCAAGAACTCTCCGGCGGCGCCTGCTTTCCGTCCGCCGCACCCTTCCCCCTCCCCGGAAATGATAGGTGCAGCAGCAAGCTGTGGGAGCGACTGGTGAGCGAAACGAGTCACGACCGCGCCTAATTTAGGTACTTTTACCCATCCCCATATAGGTATTTCTGCCAATTTATTTCATCCCAGCTCTTCGATATTCTCTAAACCAGCATCCCGGCCCGCGATCCTGATGTAGGCAGTTCTGCCCATATGAAAATAGGCACAAATGCCGATTGACCTCTTCTCCGAAAGGAGGTTTGATGAGAGCGTATCCCCAAGCGGGCCTATTCACCATCTAAAGCTAAACCGGCGAAGTAAAGGAGATTAGAAGGATGGCTACCTACGAAATTCTATTATTGGGTGACGGATCACATCTGTTTCGGACAATCGCCTGGGTCTTGGAATACAAAGGATACGCAGTCAGGGCGGCGGCCAGCCCCGAGGCGGCCCTGGAAGCCCTGGTAAAAAAGAATTATGACCTGGTGCTCGCCAAGCTCAACATGGGGGAACTGGACGGCATCGAGGTCTTAAAGCGGGCCAAACGGTTGAACCCGGAGGTGAAGGTCATGGTGGTCAGCGGCAACCATGAGGTCACCTTCCCACGGGAAGCCTATCAGATTGAGGTGGACGATTATCTCCTGATGCCGGTAAGTCCCACCGAGCTGTGGCGGCGAGTCAGCCACTGTCTGGAAAGCCTGGACATCGTCGATTTGGTTCCGGCCGCGAGCCTGGCGGCGCAACCCGCCACCGCAGTCAACGAGCGGGCCCTGGATCGCTTGATGATGATCTTTCACGACCTGCGGGGCTCCATGGTATCCACCGCCGCCTCTATGAAGCTCCTGGTCCGGGGCACCTTCGGGGAGGTGGGCGGAGCCGCCCTGGAAAAGCTGCAGGAAGTCTCCGGCAACATGGATAGATTGATTTGCTTCACCGAAGAGTTCATGACTAAGGCCTTCCCCCGCGCCGCCGACCAGGAGATGGAAAAGGAGATGCTGGACCTGCGGCATGACGTGGTGGCTCCGGTCCTGGAGGAGCTAGGGGCGGAACTCCGTAACCACCAGATAAACCTGGACAATCGTCTGGAACGGCGTCCCGCCGCGGTCATCCCGGTGCAGGGCGGCAAGTTGTGGCTCAAGAGCGTCTTCCGAAATCTGATCAATAACGCCATCAGACACGGAGGCGCCGGTTGCACCATTGTCATTGATTGGCAAAAGCAGGGGGCCAATTGCCGTCTCAATGTTTACAACACCGGCAAGCCGGTGCCTGAGAAGGACCGTTCCATGCTGTTTTCCAATTTCGCCAAAAAGATGCAGCGGGCCAAAGGCGATGGCTCGGGCATGGGACTGGGCCTATATCTCAGCCGGGACATCGTCTCCCAGTACGGCGGCGACCTTCGTTACGAACCGAGGCAAGACGGTTCCAACTTCGTGGTGACCTTGCCCCAAGGCTGAGGTGAGCGCTCCCCCTGAGAAGGGAGGGGGGTGCGCCCGGAACCGCGGAGAGGGTAGGGGGAAGTGCCGCATTTTCTGAGTGCCCTGGGAAATGGCATTGCGGGTTATTGAAAGTTAGTGGCAAGCAGGAGCGGAACGGACGGGGGGCCCGCCGTTCCGTCTTTTTTGCGGGAAGGGGCTCACGACTGCCCGCCGGAATCATCCCTGTTGCCCCTGAAGGCTGTTGGTCCGCCGCAGGGTCTCGGGCCCCGGAAACCCGGAACTGGGGCCAGGCCCATCCAGAAAGGGATTGACCCGGGGAGGTTTAGAGGTTATTTTATAAATACTTCGAATAGCCTGAGGCGGGCGGCGGCATGTCCAAGATTGCCAGTTATTTCAACAAAGCAGACCGTAAAAAGCTCTTCTTTGATTACCTTAAGCTCATCGGCATCCTGGAGATCGTCATTTTTATCGTGGTGGTGCTCTGGGCTTCGGATGATAAGTACCACCGGGTGCAGACCGCTTTTCCCTGGCGGGAGTATGTCTTTGTGGCCTTCGCCTTCCCCATTGTAGTCACCTTTCTCATGGGGGTCATCGTTACCGGCTTCAACCACTTTTTGGGGGAGCCGGAAGTGCAGACCGGGGAAGGCGAGGCATCCGGCTCCCAGATGGAAGCGGTAATCTTCCATCTCAAGCGCTTGCCCTATCTGGCCATTCTCTTCCTGCTGCTGGTGACCGTGCTGGCCCTGTACAACATGAACCACATCATGGCCTGGCTGAGTTCCCTGGGCTATAACGCCTTTCTCTTCCTCAGTTACGTGCTAGCGGGGCTGGGCCTCATCGTGGTCATCTACATGATGTTCTTCCTGTTTTTCAAATACCGCCTCAACCAGCGGCACTTGCAATACCAGTATTACACCAATATTTCCGAGCGCCACGGTTTGATTATCCTGGATGATCACACCGTGCTGCATAAGAGCGGCAGCCTATTGGTGCAGGGGCGCCGCTGGCGGCGGCCCAAGCAGGTGGCCACCGTGGTTTCCCAGACTGAGTTGGCGGCGCCGGCGCCCCAGGGCGGAGACCAACTGCCGGTGGGCAAGTCCTGATGCCGGATGGCTCGCCGGGCCTGGGCGCCACCGGGCCTTGCCGGATGCTGTTATTGGCCGCGCTTCCTTGGGAAGTGCGGCCTTTTTTGGGTCGCAGCCGGTCCCGGCGCCGCCGGGCCGGGGTGGAAGGCCCGGCCTGGGAATTGGCGGTGGGACCGGGGTGGGGGCTGCTGGCCCTCACGGGGCTGGGCGCCGAGGCGGCCCGCCAGACGGCTTTCCGCCTGGTTAGCCGTCTCCGCCCCCGCCTGCTGCTCTCCCTGGGGTTCGGCGGCGCCGTCAGCCCGGAGCTGAGCCCCGGAGACCTGGTCCTGGGAGAATATTTCGCCAATTACGATCCGCTGACCCGGCTGCTGCAGCCGGTGGCGGCGCCGCCGCCGCCCCGGCCCTTGCCGGAGCTGCTCCGGGCCCTGGCCGCGGCGGGGCCTCCAGCCTTTGCCGGCAGTATCATCACCACGCCCTGGATTATACGCAAGAACGGCCTGGGGGAAGCCCTGGCGCGGCTGAGCCGGCCGGTGCTGGACCTGGAGACCGCCGCGGTGGCTGAAGTGGCCCGAGCCGAGGGCCTTCCTTTCCTGGGCCTGCGGGCGATTACCGATGCCGCGGCTGAGGAGATCCCCGAGTTTCTGGCGCGGCCCCAGCCGAACCCCGGAACCCCCGGATGGATGGACGCCCTGGGCTGGCTGGCGGGGGACCCCCGCCGCATGGCGGACCTGCTCCACCTCTGGCGTCGCAGCCGGCTGGCCGCGGCGCGGCTGGCCCAGGCCCTCCAGGTCCTGCTACCGCACTTGGCCGGAGGCGGGCAGGTGATTGAGGGCCAGCCAGGTTAGAAACGGCAGGTAGATAAAGACTCCCACCCAGCCCAGGCAGGTCTCGCCGATGAGAAAGGTCATCCCCAGGTTAAATCCCAGGATTCCCAAATAGAGGGTGGGCCCCAGCAGGGCCTGGCTGGGAAAGGTCCGGCGTCCCCAATCCCGGATATGGGCCGGGGCAGGGGCGCTGGCCAGGTACTGCAGCGCCCGGATGAGGATCAGGGCCACCAGGAACCAGCCGGCAAAGTTGCTCAAGGGGACGCCAAAATAGACGCCGCCTTCCGGGTAGCCGTAGGTCTGACCCAGGAACCAGCGGTAGCCCCGCAGGGCCGCGGGGCGATAGTGCCGCAGGTCAGAGGACTAAAAAGAGGCGGCGGGCACGGAGGTCCGCCCCACCGGGATGAGCCGTCATTTTTCACCGCTTTAGGGGTTATGGTTACTGAAGGTGAGAGGGGAGGGCGATACGGCCAGCGGGGGAAAAATGGCGGCAGGAAAATTATAATCCATCCGGTTTCTTGGTTGCCAGGTGTATAATCATAAAATTTAGCGAGCTGTCGATAGATCGAGGACTGGAAATGAAACGAATCTTCAAGCTATTGTTCCTGCTGTGCAAGTGGGTCATCGCCGGCGTCATCCTGGTGGAGCTCACCAGCTTCCTGATCATCTGCGGGAGCAACTACTGGATTTACGGGCAACTCCGGGATGGGGAGATAGTCAGCTACGACCCCTACGCCCTGTTTCTGGAGGGGGTGCGGCCCACCCTGAACAATCCCGCGGCGCCGGGGCCGGGGGCCTGGACCTTCTGGCTGTTCGGCGGGTCCACCATGCGGGGACCCAACCCCATCGACGCCCACACCATTCCCAGCTTCCTGGCCCGGGACTGGAACCGGGAGGAGCCGGACCGGCCGGCCACCATGGTCAACTTTGGGCAAGACGGTTTCAATTCGCTGATGGAAACCAAGTACCTGCAGAAGCTCCTCATCGAAAAGCGTCCCCCGTCCCTGATCGTCTTTTACGACGGCGGCAACGACTCCGCTTATTTCGCCCAGGACCGCAACGCTTATGGCCACCAGGGCTACGAACGGGTGCGGGGCATGATCGAGGATTACCACCGCAGCTTTTTCGGATTGCTGAAGCCCCTGAATGCGGCCATGTGGTCTTCTTTCACCCATGAACTTTATGACAAAATGAGGCAGGGCGTCCTGCACATCGACCCAGAGGACCCGGATCTGCGGCGATTTGCGGACAGTTGCGCCCAGCGGTACGATTACCTCGATAAGCTGGCCGCCGGCTTCGGGGCCAAATTCCTGCTGGTCTATCAGCCTTGCTGGTGGGCGGAGACCAAGCCGGTGGCCGCCACGGTCCTGGCGCAGGAAGACGTGGTCCTGGGAAAAAAACTGGCCATGCGCGATAATTTTATAGTGTGTTATCAGGCCCTGGTGAGCCGGCTACAGGGGAAGCCCTATTTCATCAATTTTCGTGACCTCCTGAGCGACCGACGGGAGCCCCTTTATGAACCGGACGGCATCCACCTCGTGGACGCGGGCTCGGAGATCGTGGCCAGCCGCCTGGAAGAGGTCTTGAAGGAGCGACTCCTGGCCGGGGCGGCCCCGGGCAAGCCTCTGGCGGGGATGCCCCAAGATTTTTTAAGAAGCGAGGCTCAGAAAAAATTCTGACCTGCTCATCTGATCGAGGCCGGCACTCCTAAGAAAGCTGCGGTTTGCCGCCGGGCCATTTTGAATGATCTTGGTGCTATCCTGCGTCCTGCAAGATGAGTTGGCTGCAAAAAAAGGAGCCTCTTCGGGATGGAACCCGGGAGGGGAGGCCTAAAAACCATTTATTAACCGGGATGACCCGGACTGCCGTATAATCTCCGATAACCTGCCTGCCTTCTCAGTCGATTCCTTTCGCCTGAGGAGCTTGCTCTGGTAGAAACTACCGGGCATCTCCCTCGCTAAAGAAGCTGTTATCTGGTTTCGGTTTTCTGTGAAGTCAAAGGCAAAATCAAAGGCAAAGGCCCCCTGGCAGAGACAGAAAACGGAAAACGGAAAACAGCAATTTAAGATTAGAGGCTGCATGCCACACCGTCGCTGGAAAATAATAGCCTGCCTCTTCCTGGTCGTGGCCACGTTGGCCGTCTATGCGGAGGTAAAAAACCACCAGTTTGTCAATTACGATGACGTTCTTTTCGTCACTGATAATCCTACGGTCCAGGGTGGCCTCACCCTGCATGGGCTTATCGGGGCTTTTACCTCTGCCTGTGCCGGCTTATGGCTTCCGTTGACCATGCTCTCCCACATGCTGGACTGCCAGCTCTTCGGATTGCATCCCGGGGGGCATCACCTCACCAGTTTACTCTTCCACATTGCCAATACCCTGCTGTTATTTCTGTGGCTCCAGCGGACCACCGGGGCCTTGGGACCCAGTTTCCTGGTGGCCGCCCTCTTTGGCCTGCACCCCCTGCACGTGGAGTCGGTGGCCTGGGTGGCCGAACGGAAGGATGTCCTGAGCACCTTTTTCTGGCTGCTCACCATGTGGGCTTACGTCTGGTACGTGGAGGCCCCGGGGTTAGGGCGATACCTCTTGACCCTGGTCTGCTTTATTCTTGGGCTGATGGCCAAGCCCATGCTGGTGACCCTGCCTTTGGTCCTCCTGCTGTTGG
The DNA here is from genome assembly GCA_052147455.1 of Desulfobaccales bacterium. Lineage (GTDB taxonomy): Bacteria > Desulfobacterota > Desulfobaccia > Desulfobaccales > 0-14-0-80-60-11 > JAPLJC01. Next base: position 16,038 of record JBKQKO010000001.1, read on the forward strand.
ACTACTGGCCTCTGCATCGCTGGACGCTAAACCGCTCCGCCGCAGTTAGCCGATCCAAGGGCCGCTCCAGGGTCTCTCCGGACAAAAAAACCCATCCAGGGGTTTCCATCAAGCGCCTGGTTTGGGAAAAAGCCCCCCTGTTTGCTCTGGCGGCGCTTTTCAGCATTGTGGCTTTCTTTGCCGAAAAAGAAATTGGCGCGGTAGCGTCGCTGCAGGATCTTGCCTTAACGAGCCGCCTCGCCAATGCTATGGTGGCCTACGTGAGCTATCTGGGTCAGATGTTCTGGCCCACGCACCTGGCCATTCTTTACCCCCTGCCGAGGCATAATCTGCCCATATGGCAGGCGCTGGCGGCCGGTTTGGCCCTGGCGGTTCTAACCCTTCTGGCTCTTCGGCAGGCCCGGCGGCATCCCTATCTGCCGGTAGGATGGCTCTGGTACCTGGGCACCCTGTTGCCAGTCATCGGCCTGGTGCAGCTGGGAGGACAGTCCATGGCGGACCGCTACACCTATGTGCCCTGCATCGGGCTGTTTATCATGGCAGCCTATGGGATGGCTGACCTTGGGGCCAGATGGCGCGTCCCCAGGTTCCTTTTGCCTGTGGGCGCCGGGTTGGTCTTGTCGGCCTTAATGATCTGCACCTGGATGCAGGTCGGCTATTGGCGCGATTCCATTTCGCTGTATGAACATACCCTGAAGGTGACCGGGAGCAACCCCCTAATCCAGAGCAATCTGGGGTTCGCCTTGGCGGCGCAGGGCAAGATGGATCAGGCTGTGGACCAGTATACCGAGGCCCTGCGTCTTCAGCCCGATCTTGCCGATACGCATAATGACCTGGGGATGGCCCTGGCGGCGCAGGGGAAGATGGAGCAGGCCCGGGACCAGTTTGCCGAGGCCGTGCGTCTTAAGCCCGGCCTGGCCCGGGCCCATAACAACCTGGGGCTGGCCCTGGCGGCGCAGGGCCAGCTGGATCAGGCTATGGCCGAGTATGCCGAGGCCCTGCGTCTTAAGCCCGAATTTGCCGAGGCCCATTATAACCTGGGGCTGGCCTTGGCGGCGCAGGGCAAGCTGGATGAGGCTGTGGCCCAGTATACAGAGGCCCTGCGTCTTCAGCCCGATCTTGCCAAGGCCCATAACAGCCTGGGGCTGGCCCTGGCGAAACAGGGAAAAATAGATGAAGCCATTGCCCGGTTCCAAAAAGCCATCCAAATAAACCCTGATTTCCCAGGGGCTTACTCCAATTTAGGATTAGCTTTGGCGATCCAAGGAAATATTGATAAAGCCATTATTATTTATCAAAATGCTCTCAAAGATAACCCTAATAACCCCAGCGCTCAAAAAATGTTAAGTATTTTAAAGGCCCAAAGGTCTAATAATTGATAAAATTAATTATCTCTTAATCAATTTTAGCAGAGTCGTAATAGCCTTCATGAGACCAAACATGCCCCCACCTATACTAAAACCGGAACGGGCCGCCTGGAGGCGGGAGGAGGTTCGTTAGATGAAGGTGGTGCTGGCCCGCACCGCCGGCTTCTGCATCGGCGTCAAGCGGGCTCTGGAGCTGGTCCTGGAGGCCATCAACGAAACCCAGACCCAGATCTATACCTATGGTCCGCTGATCCACAATCCCCAGGTGCTGGATCTGTTGCGGGAGCGGGGGATCACGGTGCTCAAACCCGGTGAAGCGGTGCCGGAGGGACTGGTGGTGATCCGGGCCCACGGCATCCCCCCGCGGGAGCGGCAGCAGTTGGAGGGCGGCGCCTCCCGCATCATCGACGCCACCTGTCCCCGGGTGGCCAAGGTCCAGGCCATCATCCGGCGCTGGGCCGCCAAGGGCCACGCCACCATCATCGTCGGCGACGCCGACCACCCGGAGGTGGAGGGTCTGCTGGGCTATACCGGGGGCCGGGGCCACGTGGTGGCCAGCACCCGGGAGGTGGCCGCCTTGCCGGAGTTGGGCGCCCCCATCGTGGTAGCCCAGACCACCCAGAGCGAAGCCCTGTTCGAGAAGCGGGTGGGGGAAATCAAGACCCGCTTCCCCAGGGCCCACATCTTCAATACCATCTGCGACGCCACCGCCTTCCGCCAGGCGGAGGTGCAGGAACTGGCCAGCCACGCCGAGGCCCTGGTGGTGGTGGGGGGGCGCAACAGCGGCAATACCCAGCGCCTGGTGGAGATCTCCCGGGCCACCGGCATCCCCACTTACCACGTGGAGACCGAGCAGGAACTGGACCTGGAGGAGATGAGCCGCTACCACACGGTGGGGGTGACCGCCGGGGCCTCCACCCCCCACTGGCTTATCGGCAACGTAGTCAGCACCTTGAAACACGCCTGGGCCTTCCGTCCCGGTTCCTGGACCAACTACCTCTACCGGGCCTGGCGCTTCTTCCTCAAGTCCAACCTCTATGTGGCCACCGGCGCCGGCTCCCTCAGCTACGTGTCCTCGCTGCTGCAGCAGGTGGAACCCGAGTTCACCTATTTCTTCGTGGCCTTTTTCTATGTCTACGCCATGCACCTGCTGCACCACTTTACCGACAAGGCCTCCAAGCTCAACGACCCGGTGCAGACCATGTTTTACGGGCGCCACCGGATGTTTCTCCTGAGCACCGGGGTCATCTCCGCCGGCCTGGCCCTGGCCCTGGGCGCTTATCTGGGCTGGCTGCCCTTTGTCTTCATCGTCATCATGAGCGGCATCGGCCTGCTTTACAATTTCAAGATCATCCCGGACTCCTTGGCCCGGGTCACCCTGATCACCACCCTCAAGGCGATTCCCGGCTCCAGGGCGGTGTTCACCGCGGTGGCCTGGGGGGTCCTGGCGGCCCTGATTCCGGTGGTCTGCTCCGACACCAAACCCGCGGCCTCCGGGGCCACCGCCATCGCCTTCTTGTTCGTGGCGGGGATGATCTTCATCCGTTCCGGCCTCTTTGAGATCATGGCCATGGAAGGCGACCGGGTGGTGGGCAAAGAGACCCTGGCCATCGCCCTGGGCCGGGAGCGCACCCTGAACCTGTTGTCCGGCTGCTGCCTGGCCTTTGTGGCCATGCTGCTGCTGGCCGCCGCGGCCGGGGTCATCCCCTCCCTGGGCTACCTCCTGAGTCTTACGGGCTTCTACGCCCTGGGCTACCTCACCCTCTACCGCCGCGGCCTCATGGAAGCCGGCCTGATGCTGGAGTCCCTGGTGGAGGGCAACATGATCCTGGCCGGGATTTTGGCCTTTATCTGGGATCCCTATAATACGGTTGCCGGTTTTTGGTTTTCGATTTTTTAGAGGACTGTTTTTCCGGCTTTTGGTTTTCGGTGAAGTCAAAGGCAAAATCAACGGCAAGGGCCCTTCCCAGAGACAGAAAACCAAACCAGTCTTCTATAAGTTGAGACCTTTGCGAAATTCCCCATTTTTGTCATTCTGAGGGAGCGAAGCGACCGAAGAATCTCATAAATACTAAGGAAATACGAGCTCCTTCGCTTCGCTCAGGATGACAAAGTTGGTTTCGCAGAGGTCTCAAGCTTTAGCCTGCGCCGCACAGGCGAGACGCCTGTGCCACCAGGAAAAGCTTCATCTTCCCGCAAACCGGCACCAGAATTCCCTACCGAAAACCGCAAACCGTCTTCAAAAGGTGGGGCGCAAATTTTTTTGAAAAATTTTATTGACAAATGCTATACGCCATTCTAATATGGCGCTGGGAAAAACCGAGAGAGAGAAAGGAGGTGGGATAAAGCAGGTAAAAGTGATAGTTAGGCATTTACGGAAAGGAGAAACTGGTAACCTACTTTCCTAATCACAAGGGGGAATGATGAAGAAAATTCTAATTTTCGCGGTAGTTTTGTCTCTACTGGTGCCCGCGGCCGCCTTTGCCGCCACCGAATTTAGCCTGGGTGGCTATGTGAAGTTGGATTCCTATTATGATTCCACCCAGAACGGCTCCGACATTAATGCCCCCGTGTTACGCAACAACGATAACACGGCGGCGGACACCTTTCACCATGGCAACGTGAGATTCACGGCCATGGGTTCCCGTTTCAACTTCACCATCAAGGGACCCGATGTCCTGGGAGCCAAGCTCACCGGCTTCATCGAAATGGACTTCGAGTCAACCACCAACCAGAACGTCAGCGCGTCCAACGCTTATGTACCGCGTTTGCGGCACGCCATGTTCCGGTTGAACTGGCCCGGCGATACCGAACTGATCTTCGGCCAGTACTGGTCCATGTTCTGCGATTGGTATGCTGAAGTGGATGAAGACGGGCCCTTCCAGGTCACCGGCACGCCCACCGCCAGACTAGCCCAGATCCGGTTCACTCAGGGGTTCTTGGGGGACTGGAAGGTGGCCGCTCTGATTGGGCAGGCCAACAATGACGCTGGCATTTTTGCCGGCAGCCCTTATGACTCGACTGCCAGCACCAACAACGGCGGTGAGGCGGAAACGCCCCAGGTACAGGGGCAAGTCAAGTACCAGCACGACTGGTGGGGCAAGGCCGCCTTTTACGGCCATCCGATACCCTTCACCGCGTCGGTTACCGCGGGCTGGCAGCGCAATGTCGAGCGGCCTGGTAATGCTGGTCTTAATTCCTTACAAGGCGGCCAGGCTACTGCCGTTACTACCGGTGTTGAGTTTTTTGACCATACCTATGTCGCTCCCTGGATGGTGCAGGGCGCTCTGTTCATCCCGATCATCCCGACCCACAGCGACGATCTGACCAACACCATGCATCTCCTGATCACGCCGTGGATCGGCCAGGGCGTCAATGCCTTTGGTATGACCGGCGACAGCACCAACGTCTTCAAGTTTAACGATAACTTTTTAGCTGGTCATACCCGGGTTGACGCGGAATTGCTGAAGCGTTACGGGTTACTGGGCGAAGCGCAGTACTACTTCACCAACCAGTGGTACCTGAACGCTGCCTATGGCGTCACCGCGGCGATGGGTATCAATCAACAATTAATTGCTGGTGGTATACCGCAGTTTGCTTACAACGCTGCGGCGGCTCAGATTAGGACCATGCAGCAGGTGGACGCGACCCTGTGGTATCGGCCCGTCGCGGCCCTCAAGTTCGGCTTGCAGTATTCCTACGCCCATTGCCAATTCTTGATGGATGCCTTTCCCAATGGCACCGTCCCGAATGTCAACAATGGTGTGGCCACCGCGAATACGGGTCTCAGTCTCTCTAAAGTTGGAGACGAGCACCGCGTAGAGTTCGTCGGTTTCTTCTACTTCTAACCCAAAAGCGGTTGACTTCCAAAAGCCCACAGGGTAATATCCCTGTGGGCTTTTTTTGTTAAAGACGGTTTGCGGTTTCCGGTTTGCGGTTTTCGGTAAAACCTAAAATCGGTTAGCGGATGAGGTTAGGATTTTACCGGAAACCGAAAATTCTGGATAATTCTCTTTCTTTTTTAGCGAAAATCGAAAACTTAAAAAGGAATGAAAAGGGATAATATAATGTTTAAGCATCTCTGGGATCTTACCGCAAACCGCAAACCGCAAACCGCAAACCTGATGTTCAGGAAATTAAGTGGCTTGCTAGTGGTGATTATGGTTCTGGCCTGCGGTGTCCCCGTCTTTATGGGTTGCTCTACCACCTGGGGCAATATGAAGCATTGGGCGGGATATCCTGCGGGAGATAAAGAAGAGGAGGCTGAGGCCGTACCCCCCGAGGCCCAACAAGAGACGGTGATGATCGACGGCAAGCCTTATGTCCGCAGCAAGAACCCCTACTGGCTTACCTACCCGAATCAGCCGGAATATATCTACGTGGAGAAGGGCAGGGAAATGCACACCATGCAAGAATATATAGTCAAATCCCTGGCCACGGCCATTGGTAAGCAACAAGCACAGGCCGCTGGCCAGCCCATTCCCCCCGATAAGCTGCAGGAGCTGGTGAAGGCCGAGGTGGACCGCATCCTCCGGGAACAGGGGCTGGGCGGCTTTGTCTCCCAGGGGGGAGGAGCCAAGTCCCCGTATATGGGGCGCTCCGTGGCGGTGATCCCCGACCTGGATACGCCCAGCAGTTATGAAGGCCTTAACCGCACCCTGGCCATTTCGCTGGGGGAAGCCTTGGGACGGACCAAGGACATCCAGGTGGCGGACCAGGGCAGGGTCAAGGAGGCCCTGGGCAAGGCCGGGATCATGGGGAAGCTGACTCTGCCGAACAACATCAAGGCCCTGGGTGATAGCCTGGGGGTTCAGGGCATAGTGCTCACCGGCATCATAGCGCCGGAGCAGGGCGCGCCGGGGGCCATGGCCCTGCAGATTTACGACAGCTTCACCGGGAGCAAGGAGCAATCCGTCGCCGGTACGGCTAATGGCGCCATGAACGCCGAGGCGGTGGCCAAGTTCGCCAATGACAATGCCCTGCGGGTGGGCGGCGTCCTGGTGAACACTAGCTGGTTCGGCCGGGTCGATTTTGTCAAAGAGGGCAAGGTTTATCTCAACCTGGGCCAGAACACCGGCGTCAAGGTGGGTGACCGCCTGCAGGTGGTGGCTCCGGGTAAAGAGGTGGTCAACCCCACCACCCACGCCACCCTCGGATACACCGCGGACGAGACCAAGGGGGAATTGAAGGTGACGGGGCTGATAGGGAATACCGGGGCGGAGGCCACTCCGGTGAGCGGCGGCCCCTTCAATGCCAACGACCGGGTGCGGGCGAAGTGAGGGGCGACAGTGGCACAGGCTTCCAGCCGGTGATTGGAAAAGTCGCCCGTGTAGGTGAGGGCACTGCCCACCATCAGGCCTAGTCCCGATAACCTGGGGCCACAGGCTGATTTAAGAGAAAACGTAGGGGCGACCCGCTGGGTCGCCCTTGCTTTGTATGTTTAAGGCTGGGTCCTCCCCTCAATTTTAGTTTTTCAGGAAAAGCTCGCTTTTATCCCCTCCCCCTTGAGGGGGGAGGGTAGGGTGGGAGTGGTATTGGAGTCTTAGCCGCAACAACTGAGCCACCCTCCCCCCAGCCCCTTCCCCTCTCAGGGAGGGGGAGTTTGCCAAGGCCTCCTGACCGTTCACTGCTTATCGATCTTCTCCATTCCTCCCAGGTAAGGCCGCAGCTTTTCAGGAATAATGACGCTGCCGTCCGGTTGCTGAAAGTTTTCCAGGATGGCCACCAGGGTGCGGCCCACGGCCAGGCCGGAGCCATTCAGGGTGTGGGCCAGCTCGGTGCCTTTGGCCCCGGGGCGCCGCAGGCGGATGGCGCCACGCCGGGCCTGGTAGTCCTCAAAGTTGCTGCAGGAGGAAATCTCCCGGTAGAGCCCCTGGCCCGGCAGCCAGACTTCGAGGTCGTAGGTCTTGGCCGCGGCGAAGCCCAGGTCCCCGGTGCACAATACTACCACCCGGTAAGGCAGCCCCAGTTCCTGGAGGACCGTCTCCGCATCCCTAAGCAGCAGCTCCAGCTCCTCGTAGGAAGTTTCGGGGGTGGTGAATTTCACCAATTCCACTTTGTCAAACTGGTGCTGGCGGATCAGGCCCCGGACGTCCTTGCCATGGGAGCCCGCCTCGGAGCGGAAGCAGGGGGTATAGGCGGTGTAACGGATGGGCAGGTTCTCGGCCGGCAGGATTTCGTCGCGGTGGATGTTGGTCACCGGAACCTCGGCGGTGGGCACCAGGAAATAGTCCCAGCCCTCCAGTTTGAAGAGGTCGTCCCGGAACTTGGGGAGTTGTCCGGTTGCCAACATGGAGGCCGAGTTGGTCATAAAGGGGGGCAGCACCTCCAGATAGCCGTGCCGAAGGGTGTGCAGGTCCAGCATAAAGTTGATCAAGGCCCGCTCCAGGGCTGCGCCCGCGCCCCTGAGCAGGGCGAAGCGAGCGCCGGTGATCTTGGCGGCCCGCTCGAAGTCGAGAATTCCCAGGGCTTCCCCGATCTCCCAATGGGGCCGCGGGGGAAAATCGAAGGCCGGGGGCTCGCCCCAGGTCTTGACCACTGGATTATCATCGCTGCCGGCGCCCAGGGGCACAGAGGAGTGGGGCAGGTTGGGCGAGGTCAGGAGAAAATCCCGCAGCCAGGCGTCGTGTTGCTCCGCCCTGGCCTCCAGGTCATGGATCTCCTCATTGATCAGCGCCACCCTGGCTCTGAGGACCTTGGCCTCCTCCTGTTCTCCCTTTTTTATCAGGCCCCCGATTTCCTGGGACAGGCTATTCCGCTGGCGCCGCAGTTCCTCTACCAGGGTCAGCAGACGGCGGCGCTCGCCCTCGTGGAGGAGAAAGTCAGCCAGAGAGACCTCCAACCCCCGGTTTTTCATGGCCAGTTCCACTTGCGGCAGATGGTCCCGGACAAATTTCAGATCAAGCATGGTTCCCCCCATCAAAGCGAATTCCGCGATTCCCGCAGGCGCGAGGTCTCCAGGCCCGGTTGGGCTAGTACCTGGTTTCTTAAATATGGTACGTTTCTTGTCGTCCCCCCTCACCCCAGCCCTCTCCCCCCGCTGGGGGAGAGGAAGTAAAAAGCCGGTTTCCCCGGGTTTACTGAGAGGGTCAATGGATTGTATCTTAATCCCCTCTCCCCCGCTGGGGGAGAGGGTTAGGGTGAGGGGGAATTAATCAGTTGCTCCCGCTATTAATAAATACGTTAGCGGATTTATGAAATCGGGTGCTCAGGAAACTTCGCCAGGAAGCGGTTGGTCCTCAGTTCCCTGGCCCTCAGGTTTGTCCTGTTCAACAAATCTTTCCCTGACGCTCTCGATGAGCTTAACCAGGCCGTCGGCATCTTGGCGCTGGATAAAATAGAGGATATCGGCCACCGCATCTTCCAGGGCCCGCAGGGCCGCTCGGTTGGCGGGGTTCTGCAGCTGGATGCAGGCATACAGCTTGGCGTCCTGGCTGAAGAGGCGCCGGGCCAGGTGGTGCAGGGTGGAAAAGGTGGGCGTGGCAAAATCCTCCAGGTCTTGGGGGGCCACCCCCAGTTCCCGGATAGCCATCTCCAGGGCGATGAGGCTGAAGTGGGCCAGGCCCTGGACCACGGACATGAGGCGGTCGTGCTCCTTGGCGGTGGTAATCTTCACCCGGGCCCCGGCGTTGGTGAGGAGGTCCCTGAGCCAGTCGAACCAACGCTCCCCCCGGCCGTGGCAGAGGACCACGGTTTGGCCGGTGATGTCCTTGGCGCTGGGGCCGAAGAGGGGATGGGTTCCCACCACCTCCCCCGGAAAGTGGGCCAGCATGTCGCTCATGGGGCCCTGCTTCACCGAAGTCAGGTCCATCAAGGCGGCCTGGGGATGGAGATGGGGGGCCAGTGCCCGAACGGTCTTGGCTACCTCGGGAATAGGCACGGCAAGCATCACCACGTCGGACAAATGGGCCACTTCCTGGGGAGTCGGCTCCGTATTCAGGTCCGCCACCAGCACTTCCAGGCCCTGGGAGGCGAAGAAGCGCTGGAACCAGCGGCCCATCTGGCCGCGGCCGCCGATCAGGCCGATCTTTACGGCCATGAGATGGCCTTCTGGCGCAGCAGGAAATCCGCCAGGGTAAGGCGCACCATGGCCAGAATCACCGGGACGATGCGGGGAATGGCGCTGATGTCGTGGCGGCCGCCCACCGAGATAGTGCGGGGGCGGCCCTCCAGGTCAACGGTCTGCTGCTTCCGGGCGATGGAGGAAATGGGTTTGACCGCGGCGGTGACCACCAGGTCGTCACCGGTGCTGATGCCTGCCAGGATGCCGCCGGCGTGGTTGGAGGCGAAGCCTCCGGGGATTAGGGGGTCGTTGTGCTCCGAGCCCAACATGCGGGCTGCCCCAAAGCCGGCGCCGATCTCCACCCCTTTCACCGCGCCCACGGACATCACTGCCTGGGCCAGGATGGCGTCCAGCTTGTCAAAGACCGGCTCGCCCAGGCCAGGGGGGCAGCCCTGCACCCGCACCTGCACCAGGCCGCCCAGGGAGTCTCCCCGGTCCTTGACTTCCTGCACCCGGGCGGCCATGGCCGGCACCACCTCCAGGTCCGGGCAAAAGAAGGGATTGTCCCAGATGCTGGCCTCGTCTAGCTTTTCGGCCCGGATGCCGCCCAGTTCCAGGGTATAGGCAAGCACCCGGATGTGGTCCCGATCCAGAACCTTCTGGGCCACCGCTGCCGCGGCCACCCGGGCCACGGTTTCCCGGGCTGAGGCCCGGCCGCCCCCCCGGTGGTCCCGAATGCCGTATTTGGCCTGAAAGGTGAAGTCGCCGTGCCCGGGGCGGAAGACCTCCCGCAGGGCCTCGTAGTCCTGGCTCTTAACGTCCCGGTTGTAAACGATGAGGCTGATGGGGGTGCCGGTGGTGCGGCCCTCAAAGACGCCGGAGAGGATTTCCACTGCATCGGGCTCTTGCCGCGAGGTGGCGTGGGCCTGAACCCCCGGACGGCGCCGCTCCAACTCCAGTTGCACATCTCCGGGGCTCAAAGGCAGCCGGGGCGGGCAGCCGTCAATGACCGCGCCCAGGGCCGGGCCGTGGGACTCGCCCCAGGTGGTGACCCGAAATACCTGGCCAAAGGTGTTACCCGCCATGGCATGCGACTCCGAGAGGCCGAGTGGCAGCCAGGATCAGATCGGCAACCTGGGAGATGCCAAGACCGCCGGTGTCGATTTCCAGGTCCGCGGCCTGCCGGTAAAGAGATTGCCGTTCAGCGAGCACTCGTTCCACCTCCGCCAGATAGTTATCCGTGGTGAGGCTGGGACGATTCGACGCCTGTGCCTGGTCCTGCGCCAGGCGTTCCCTGATGGTTTCAGGATCGGCCTTCAGCCAGACCACAACCCCATTTTCTTTTAATTTCTCCACGTTTTCCGGGTCCAGAATCACGCCGCCGCCGGTGGCCAGCACCTGGCCCCGGAGCCGGTGGTAGCGGGCCACCAGCGCCTTCTCCCGGCGCCGGAACTCGTCCCAGCCGCCCTGGGCCACGATTTCGGCCACTGATTGGCGGGCTTCGACCACCAGCACCCGGTCCAGGTCCACGAAGGGACGCTTCAGGACCCGGGCCAGTTTGGCGCCCACCGAGGTCTTCCCGGTGGCCCGGTAGCCGATGAGGACCAGGTTGCGGTCCGGGCGCTGGTTGCTGGCCTTATCCATTAAACACCCAGGTCTGATCCTAAAAAATCAGGAGGACTAGCGCAAAAATCCCAATATTGGCAATCGGTTGGCCTAAGTTTACCAAAAACTTCCCGAAAAGAGAAGAGAGGAAGAATTACCGGGGCTTATAGCTCTCAGCTTTCCGCGGTCAGCTTTCAGTCTGATGCTTAGGAAAACAGAAAACAGTCTTCTATAAGCTCTAGCCTGCGCCGCCCAGGCGAGACGCCTGTGCCACCAGAAAATTGTTCACCTGCCGGCAAACCGTTACCAGACCCCCCTACCGAAAACCGAAAACCGCCTTAAGGCGCAAACCGCCTTCAAGGCAGGCGAAAACTGGCCCCTTCCCGGGCGGCGTCGAGATAGTGAAGCTTGGTACTTTTAGCCGCCAGTTTCCGGGCCTGGGTGATGATCTTTTTCACCTCGGCGTCGCTGCGGCCAGGATCGTGGTGGGTCAGGATCAGGCTGCGGGCTCCCGCCATTTGGGCCAGGGTCACCGCCTCCGCGTAGGTGGAGTGACCCCAGCCCAGGTGCTTCGACATATCGGAAGGCAGAAATTGGGCGTCATGGATCAACAGGTCGCAGTCCCGGGCGAATTCCGCAAATTCCGGCATCCTCCGGCCCTGGTCGGTCCCCAGCTCGTTGTCGGTGATGAAGACCATGGAGTGGTCTCCCTCCCGGAAGCGGAAGCCGAAGCCCCCCTGGGGATGATTAGTGTGAATGGAGTCAATGCGGACCCCGTCCACTTCCAGGGGCCCATGGGCCAGGCGGTTGAGAAAGTCGATGCGGGCCTTAAGATTTTCAAAGGCCACCGGGAAAAATCCGTCCCCCAAGTTGCTGTCGAAGACCCGGGTCATGGCCTGAAAGGCCGGCGGCCAACCGTCCACCTGGATCTCGGTGGTTCCCTGGTAAATGGGAAGAAAGAAGGGGATGCCCAGGAGGTGGTCCCAATGGCCATGGCTGAGGAGCAAGTGGATTTTGACGGGAGCGGCGTTCTCCAGCAAATGTTTCCCCAGGAGGCGCAGGCCGGTGCCGCCGTCGATGATGAGGCGTTTTCCGCGGTTCAGCAAGACTTCCACGCAGGTGGTGTTGCCCCCGAACTCCAGGGTATCAGGCCCGGGAGAAGGAATTGAGCCCCGGGTCCCCCAAAACTTGATCTCCATCGTCTCAGCTCCTCTCAGGATTGATGCCGCACCTTATAATTAAGCCGGCCGTTAGGGACGTTAGCCTTCCAGACATTAAAGACCATAGCCGGGTTGGGGTCAAGTTAATGATGCAATTTCTCATTTCCGGGAGCACCGGCGTTTCGCCTGTGTATGATGCAGGGAGCGCACCGTGCCCCTCCCGCGTGGGCAGGCATCTCGCCCGACCCTTACAGGACGCCGCTCCCCGCTTTTCAGAGAATTTGATTGTTCTCAACAGCCGGTCATTCCCCCAGGGAAACGGGAAGCCGCTCCATTTCCAGGAAGGCGGCCACCAGCCCGAAGCAGCCGGTGAGCATCATATCTCCCAGGGGAGCCGCGAAGACGCCGGGCCAGCCCCGGGCCAGGCGCCGCCGGGGGCCGGTGACGATGGTAAAGGTAAAGGGAGCCGCCGGCGGATAACCGGGGGCATAGGCGCAGCCGTGTCCCTGGTCGGCGAAGACCTCGTCGTTGGTTAACTCTCCGGACTGAAAGCGCCCCAACTGGGCAAACAGTTTGCTCTGATCCAAAAGACCGGTGTGGTGCTCATAGATGCCCCAGAGGCGGTCTTCCCGGACCAGGGCTGCAAAGGTGTGGGCGTTGCCCAGGTTGACCACCATCAGGCCGGAGTTCAGGTGTTGCTGGGCCTGGGGGTCCAGCAGCGCTCCCCGTACTCCGGCAGTGCAGGTGTCCATAAGCAGCACCCCTGGCAGGGTCTCGGCCACGGCCTGCATCCGGGTGAAGAACTCGGGAGGCTGGCGGCTGGCCAGGTCCCGCAAGACTCCGCCCCGGGAGAGCATCTCTTCCCAATAGCGGAAGCGGAAACGGCGATTGCTCCCCTGAGGATAAAACCCGTGGTCCTGCACCGCCACCGCAAAGTGGCGTGGGCAAGGGACCTCAAAGGCCGCCAGCAGCCGGCCCAAACCTTCCGGGTCCACATCGCCCAAGGTCAGGGGAGTGGCCTCCGGGGGCGGGGTTTCGGTGAGGGCCACCCCCCAGGCCGCCACCTGCTCCAGGCGGTCGCTCAGGGTGAGGGCGGCCTGGCGGGTGGCAGAGACCGGCAGCCCCAGGGCCAGGTGGCGCCGCACCGCCTGGCTGACCGCGCCGCCGCCCATCAGTCGGCCTTGCAAAAAGATGGGCCGTCCCTCATCGCCCAGGCGGCCGATGCGGCGGGCCAGGATTTGGGTGGGGGCCGGCAGCACCAGCTTCACCGCGTTCTCCACCGGTTGGCCCGGCTCCCAGATAAACAGGTCCTGGGTGCCGCCCCCTATATCCAGGGCCATGATGGGACCGCGGCGCGGATGATTAGTAGCCATGCAAGTAACGAGAGGTCAGCCGGTTTCAGGCGGCGACCCGGACGCTTTGAGTTTCCATAGTAAATAGGCAGCCAGCCCCAGCATTCCGGCCAGCACGAGATAATCCAGGATGTGGGTATAATCCTGGATGAGGCGCCAGTTTTCCTTGAGGCGTATCCCCAGGTAGGCCAGGAAGCCGTTATATAACGTGGCTCCCGCCGCGGTATACAGGATAAAGGGCACCAAGGACATGCGGGCCAGGCCCGCCGGGATGGAGATCAAGTGGCGCACCACCGGGAGGAAGCGGGACAGGAAAATTGTCTTGCCGCCGTGGCGGCGGAAAAACCTGTTGGTCCACTCCAGGTGGTGCGGATTGAGGAACAGGTAGCGGCCGTAACGGAGCACCACCGGCTCCCCCAGCATTCCCATGCCGTAGGATAGCAGCGAGCCGCAAATGGACCCCAGGCTGCTGGCCGTCATCACCGCCAGGAAATCCAATTGGCCGCTGAAGATTAAGAAGCCGGCAAAGGGCATGACCAGTTCGTTGGGAACCGGGGCGATCATGCTCCCCAGGGCCATCAGCACGAAGATGCCCGGGTAGCTGCACTGGCTGATGAACAGAGTATTAGCGTAACAGAGAGATTCGGTAAGTCCCATGCGGCGTCAACTTTCTCCTAATTCGCCATTTTGCAGTTGCCACTCTCCTTCCTCAAAATCAACGGTTTATTATAACTAAAGGAAGATATCTCTAAAAGAGCTTATCTTGCGGTTTTCCCTTGAAATGCGCCTGGTTTAAGAAGATAAATAATATAATTATCTTCTTCATGAGGTTTGACTATGAGCCAATGCGAAATCTACGATCTGATTATCGTGGGAGGAGGCCCGGGCGGTCTCAGCGCCGGGATCTATGCCATGCGGGCGGCGCTGAAGACGGTTCTCATCGAAAAGGGGCTTCCAGGCGGCCAGGTGAATCTTACCGAGTCGGTGGAGAATTACCCCGGTTTTGACAAGATCAGCGGCTTCGACCTGTCCCAGAAGTTCTTGCAGCATGCCCAGGGCTACGGCCTGGAGGTGAGGCAGCAGGAAGTGGCGGAGGTGCAACCGGGGCTGGAGTTCCATTCGGTGCGGCTGGCCAACGGCGACCTTCTCAACGCCCACGCGGTGATCCTGGGCACCGGCGGCAAGGCCCGCAAGCTGAAGATCCCCGGGGAATCGGAATACTACGGACATGGGGTTTCCTATTGCGCCACCTGCGACGGTTTTTTCTTCCGGGGCAAGAATGTGGCTGTGGTGGGCGGTGGTGATACCGCCCTGGAGGAAGCCCTTTACCTGGCCAAGATAACCCGGCAGGTGCACCTGGTCCATCGTCGGAACGCCTTGCGCGGCGGCCGCATCTTGCAGCAGCGGGTCATGGCGGAGGCCAACATTGAAATCCTCTGGAACACTATCCCCACGGAAATCCTGGCCAATGACCAGGGGGTGCGGGGCGTCACCCTGCAAGACAAGCAGACCGGGATTTTGAGGGAGCTGCCGGTGGACGGCGTCTTCATCTTCATCGGCTTCCTTCCCAATAACCAGCTGGTGCCCGAGGGCGTTCGCATGGATCACGACGGCTACGTGATGACCGATGAGAAGTGCGAAACCAACATCTCGGGAATCTTCGCCATTGGCGACCTCAGGCAAAAGTACGCCAGGCAGATCGTCACGGCCGCGGCGGAGGGCTGCACCGCGGCCCTGGCCGCGGCCCTCTGCGTGGAAATGAAAAAGAGCGGCCAGGCCTGTCTTCATCAAAAATAGCGGTCAGCTAGCAGCGGTCAGCTAAAGCAAAACCGAAAACGAAAATCCAAAAGTTGACCGCGGACCGCTAATCGGCTGACGGCTAAGAAAATCGTCCCTGCCCTGCCCTAACCCCGGGAGAAGACGTCCGCCTCCAGGTCGAGGCGGGCCCCGGCCGCCAGCAGATGGTAACCCAGGGCCGCCACCATGGCGGCATTGTCGCCGCACAAGTGGAGGGGCGGCAGGAACAGCCCGGCGCCGCTTGCTGCGGCCCGCTCCTGAAGAACCTGGCGCAGGCGGCCATTGGCCGCTACCCCGCCACAGACCAGCAGGCGGTCGCCGCCGGTCTGGGAATTTTTGGTTAGTGCCAGCCAGGAGCGGCTCACCAGGGCCTCCACCACCGCTTCCTGGAAGCCGGCGGCCAGGTCGGCCCGGGCCTGGGGGTCGGTAAGAATCTCCGGGTGTCTTTTGAGGGTAAGGGCCACCGCGGTCTTCAGGCCGCTGAAGCTGAAGGTCAGGGGCTCCTCCAAGATGCGGGGCCGGGGCAGGTGGAAGGTGGCGGCGCGGCCCACGGCCGCCAATTTTTCGATCCTGGGGCCGCCGGGATAGCCCAGGCGCAGGAGCCTGGCCACCTTATCAAAGGCCTCCCCGGCGGCGTCATCCCGGCTTCTACCCAGAAGTTTCATTTCCAAAAAGCCGTTTACCCGGTAGAGGTTGGTGTGGCCGCCGGAAACCACCAGGGCCACCAGGGGGAAGGACGGCGGCTTCCCGGTCAGAAAGGCCGACAGGATATGGGCCTGGAGGTGGTGGACCCCGGCCAGCGGCAAGCGGTGCAGGAAGGCCAGGGTCTTGGCCACGGCCATCCCGATGACCAGGGCGCCGATGAGCCCGGGCCCCTGGGTCACGGCCAGGCCGTCCAGCTCTTTAAGGGTCACGCCGGCCTGGTCCAGGGCCGCCTGGATCACCGGCAGGATGTTCTCCAGGTGCCGCCGGGCCGCTATCTCCGGCACCACCCCCCCGTAGGCGGCGTGCAAATCGAACTGGGTGGCCACCACCGAGGAGAGGATGCGCCGGCCATCCGCCACTACCGCGGCCGCGGTCTCATCGCAGGAAGTCTCGATGCCCAAGATAAGCATTTTTTTCAGGGGCGCGCCGCGGCACTATCCGGGCTTTCTGAGATGATTAGATGAGGCCTGAGGTTCTCCAGTTTTTTCAGGCCGATGCCGGAAACTTGCAGCAGGTCGTCGATTTTCCTAAAGGGGCCGTAGGCGGTCCGATAGGTGACGATGGCTTGGGCCAGGGCCGGGCCGATCCCGGGGATGGCCTTAAGATCGTCGGCACTGGCGGTGTTCAGCTCCAGGGGCAGGCCCAGGGTGAGGAGTTGGGCGCCGGCCATGCGACTCAGCTGGTATTGCCGATCCGGGCTGATGGTAACCAGGCTGCCCGAGGTGATTTTACCTATTTTATCAGTCTGGTCAGGACCAGGGGCGGGCGCGGCCATCCCCGTGCCGCCGCCCTGACGCCAGACCTCCGCCAGGCTCGGAGAGTGGTCGAAGGAATAGACCCCGGGCGTGGCCACCGCGCCGCGCACTTCCACAAACACCGGGTTGAAGTCTGGTCCCAGGGGCGGGGGAGGTGCGGGACCCAAACCGAAATTGGCCCGCCAGGCCCATAATAGTAAAAGGCCCGCCCCCAGCAGCAAAATGACTCCCAGTTGCGACCGGCTGAAGCAGGGGAGGTTTTTCATTAAGTTACGAGGTCTCGCTTTTAGGAAAGAATATATATGGCCGCCGGAAGGGAGGGGCGCCCCACGCCTGACACGGCAAACCGCCGCGGTGATTTGGCGTTTTTTTAGCGAACCATCATGACCTAGAGGTCACATCGAATAATGAAAATTAGCAGTGATGGTGGGGCGGCCGTCCCTGGCCGCCTCTATTTGGCGATTACTGCGGCCCGCCCCACCGGAAGATCAGGGCCAAGGCCGGTTAGCGGGCCTGCGCTTCGTCTTTGAAGAGCTTGTAGCTGATGCCATCCACCAGGGCGGCCCAGGAGGCCTCGATGATGTCATGCGAAACCCCAACGGTGCCCCAACGGTCGTGGGCGTCCCGGGACTCGATGAGGACCCGCACCTTGGCGTCGGTGCTGCCGGAGCCCGGCAGGACCCGCACCTTGTAGTCATCCAGGCGCATCTCGGCCAGCCGCGGGTAGAAGCGGAGCAAGGCCTTGAGCAGGGCCTTGAACAGGGCGTTCACCGGGCCGTTGCCCATGGCCGCGGTGTGTACCTCGTGGAGGCCGACCCGCACCCGGATGGTGGCCTCCGGCACCGGCACATCCTCTTCCCCCGACTTCTGGTCTACCACCCGGTAGCTCAGGAGGCGAAAGTACTCCCGATATTGGCCCAGGGCGGCCCGGAGCAGCAGCTCCAGGGAGGCCTCGGCGCTTTCGAACTGGTAGCCTTCGGATTCCAGGTCCTTGACCCGCTCCAGGATGGTTTGCAGGGCTCCGGTGCTCTTGGGCGGGATCTTCAGGCCCATCTCCTGGATCTTCTCCAGGGCGAATTGCACGTCCCGGTCATGGGCCTCCGGCTCCAATCCCAGCTCCTTGGCCTTGAGGAAGATGCTGCTCTTGCCGGAGAGGTCAGAGACCGGAAATTGCCGGACGT
Organism: Desulfobaccales bacterium; assembly: GCA_052147455.1. Lineage (GTDB taxonomy): Bacteria > Desulfobacterota > Desulfobaccia > Desulfobaccales > 0-14-0-80-60-11 > JAPLJC01. The sequence continues at coordinate 33,962 of JBKQKO010000001.1, forward strand.
TGCCGACCAGCTCGGGCGAGAGGTGCTCGTAGGCCCGGGGGTTGCGCTTCACCGCGGCGGCGTGCACCCCGCCTTTGTGGGCAAAGGCGCTGACGCCCACGTAAGGCTGGTAACGATTGGGATGGACATTGGCCAGCTCGTAGACGAAGCGGGAGAGCTCCGTCAATCGTTTGAGGTTCGCATTGCTGAGGCAATCAATCCCCATCTTCAGCTTCAATGCCGGAATGATGGAGCAGAGATTGGCGTTGCCGCAGCGTTCCCCGAAGCCGTTGATGGTTCCATGCACCTGCTGGCAGCCCAGCTCGACCGCGGCCAGGCTGTTGGCCACCGCCAGCTCCGAGTCGTTGTGGGCGTGGATGCCTAAAGGAACCCGGCGGAACTTCTTCTGTACCGCCTTGATGATGCCGGCCAATTCGGAGGTTAGGGTGCCGCCGTTGGTGTCGCACAGTATCAGACACTGGGCCCCGCCGGCCACCGCGGCCTCCAGACTCTGGAGGGCGTATTCCCGGTCATCCTTGAAGCCGTCGAAAAAGTGCTCGGCGTCATAAAACAGCTCCGCCACATGGGCCTTGACATAGCTCAGGGAATGGCGGATGAGTTCCAGGTTGCGCTCCGGGGTGGTCTGCAGGATCTCCTTCACCTGGAAGAGGGAGGATTTCCCGAAGATGGTGATCACCTGGGCCCGGCTGAGTAACAGTTCCTGGAAAACCGGGTCCGACTCCGGAGGCCGATCCTTATGATGGGTGCTGCCAAAGGCGGTGATGCGGCTGCCATTGAGCTCGCCGTATTGGCGAATTTCCTCAAAAAAATCACGATCCTTGGGATTGGAGCCAGGCCAGCCGCCCTCGATATAATGGACCCCGAACTGCGCCAGCTTCCTGGCGATGCGGATCTTGTCAGCCAGGGACAAGGAGAAATATTCCGCCTGGGTGCCGTCCCTCAGGGTGGTGTCGTAGATCTTTACCTGGCGCATAGCAGGCCCTCTTGAAATGGATTCAAAGTTCAAGGTTCAAAGTTCAAGGTTAAGTAAAAGTCCAAATCCAATAAATTTTTTAACTTGGAACCTTAAACTTATTTTTTTCCGGCGGCGGCTGACCCAGGTCGAAGGCGTCATGGAGGACCCGCACCGCCAGTTCGCCGTACTTGTCCGCGATGACGCAAGAGATCTTGATCTCCGAAGTGCTGATCATCAAGATGTTGATGTTTTCCCCGGACAGGGCATCAAACATCCGGGCTGCCACCCCGGCGTTATTCTTCATGCCCACGCCCACGATGGAGATCTTGGCGATATTTTTATCGCCTACCACTTGCTGGGCGCCGACCTCGGCGGCCACCGGCCGGATCAGCTCCATGGTCTTCTTCAAGTCACCCTCGGGCACGGTGAAGGTTAGATCCGTGTAGCCCTCGATGCTGGTGTTCTGGATGATCATATCCACCACGATGTTGGCGTCGGCTACCGGCCGGAAGAGGCGCACCGCAATGCCGGGGCGGTCGGGGACCCGGGTGATGGTGACCCGGGCGTCGTTTCTACTCAAAGCTACGCCGGATACCGGCACAATTTCCATTTCTTCATCCTCCTCGGTCACCAGGGTGCCCGGCGTCTCGGTAAAGCTGCTGCGCACCACCAGGGGTACGCCGTACCGCCTGGCAAAACCCACGGAGCGGATCTCCAGTACCTTGGCGCCCAGGGAAGACATCTCCAACATCTCGTCATAAGTGATCCGCTCCAGCTTCCGGGCCTTGGGGCAGATGCGGGGATCGGCGGTGTAAACTCCATCCACATCAGTGTAAATTTCGCAGCAGTCGGCCTTCAAGGCCGCGGCCATGGCCACCGCAGTGGTGTCGGAGCCTCCCCTTCCCAAGGTGGTGATGTCGCCCACTTCATCCACTCCCTGGAAGCCGGCCACGGTGACTACCCGGTCCTTCTTCAATTCTTCTTTGATGCGGGCCGTGTCGATCCCCAGGATGCGAGCCCGGCCATAGGCCCGGTCGGTGTAGATGCGGGCCTGGTGACTCAACAGCGAGGTGGCCGGCACTCCCTGGGAGTGCAGGAAGATGCTGAATAGGGAGACGGTAACCTGCTCGCCGGTGGCCAACAGGACGTCCAGTTCCCGGGGATCGGGGTCATCCGCCAGCTCTTTGCCCAATCCGATGAGGCGGTCGGTTTCGCCAGCCATGGCGCTCAGGACCACCACCATTTTATGGCCGTCCCGCCAGGACTTGATCACCCGGTTGGCCACGTTGGCGATGCGATCCGAGTTGGCCACCGAAGAGCCGCCATATTTTTGTACGATCAGAGCCAGTGCCGAACCTCCTGAATTATTAAGATATTTATTATAGCCAAATTTGGAAAAAAGGAAAGCGCCAGTCTGGCGGACCAGCCCCAATGTTTCTTTGATCTCATATCTGGGGGCAGATCAAGACACCGGTGAATTTTTCCATTGACGCTGGGGAAAAATTGATGGTATTAATGAAATAAATCACAAGAAGGAGACCAGATAAATGGCTGCTAAATTGATCAAAGGGGCGGAGGTGGCCGCCCAGATCCGCGAGGAATTAAAGAAGGAAGTGGATGAACTGAAGGCCAAACACCACGTCACCCCCGGCTTGGTCACCATCCTGGTGGGGGAAAATCCCGCCTCCGTCAGCTATGTCACCGCCAAGCAGAAGACCTCCCATGAATTGGGCTTCCATTCCATTCAGGACACTCAGTCCGCCGACATCACCGAGGCGGCCCTCCTGGCCCTGATCGACAAATACAACCAAGACCCCAAGATCCACGGCATCCTGATCCAGTTGCCCCTGCCCAAGCACATCGATTCCAATAAGGTGCTCTACGCCATCGATCCCAACAAGGACGTGGACGCCTTCCATCCGGTGAACGTAGGCCGGATTCTTATCGGCAACTATGCCTTTCTGCCCTGCACTCCGGCTGGCTGCCAGGAGCTCATCAACCGCGCCTACGGCGACCCCAAGGGCAAGGAAGTGGTGGTGCTGGGCCGCTCCAATATCGTGGGCAAACCCATGGTGGCCATCATGATCCAGAAGCGCGCCGGGGCCAACGCCACCGTGACCTGCGTCCACACCGGGACCCCCAAGGATAAGATCATTGAGCACTGCCGCCGGGCCGATATCCTCATCGTGGCCGCCGGGGTGCCCAGGTATGTCCAGGGAGACTGGGTGAAAGAAGGGGCCTGCGTCATCGACGTGGGCGTCAACCGCATCGGCGTCAGCGAAAAGACCGGCAAGGCCATCCTGGCCGGCGACGTGGACTTCGATTCGGTCTCCCAGAAGGCCGCCTACATCACCCCGGTGCCGGGCGGCGTCGGCCCCATGACCATCACCATGCTTATGAAGAATACCGTCATGGCCGCTAAAATGGCCGCGGGCCTGGTGAAGATTTAAGGGATTATCGAAATTGATTTTGGGGGAGGGGGCAAAGGGCCGATGGCCCTTTCCCCCTCCCCCCACAATCATCTCTCCTAATGCGAAAAGGCTAACTCCGGGTAGACCTCCTCCGGGTTAAAGACCTTGGGGTCGGCGATTTCCCAGCCTTGCTGGCCCAGGCGGCGGTAGAAGCAGGACTGGTAGCCCAGCTCGCAGGCGCCGCCGGCGGGACGCACCCGGATGAGCAGTTGGTCGCTCTGACAGTTGAGGCGAATCTCCAACACCTCCTGGAAGTGCCCCGAAGCCTCCCCCTTGGCCACCACCTTGCGCCTTTGGGGATGGTAATAATGGAGACGGCCGGTGGCGGCCACCAGTTCCAGGGCCTCCCGGTTCAATTCCACCAGCATCAGCACCGCGCCCGAATCGGCCTCCTGGATGACTGCGGGCAGGGCGCGGCCGTGGGGCAAGGGGAGTAACGCAGGCAAGTGCCGCCATTTCTGGAAATTTTGGTTCAAGGGGTCCTCCTAACCGTCCTTGTCCTTGCGGTCCAATTTTTTCTAACATAACTGCTCTCGTATCGGTCCTTTTTTTGCCGATGGTCCCTTTTGGTCTAGAAAAAGCCTTGACATATTTGGTAGATGGATGGTATTTATGAGCCAGGGAAAGTGAAAAAGAGCACAAATAAGCCGAATAGGGGAGGAGCCCGCCAATGGCAAGACTCGGTTACATTGAATTTTACTACAGCAAGAAGCATAAACCCGTCGATAAATATAAATGCGATAACACCAATGTGCTCAACCTGCTGAAGAGCATTCAGTCCAAGGGGGTGGAAACGGCGGCTGTTGACCTGGGCGACACTCCCGATCCCTTCCGGCAATACCATAAAGCATCCAGTGGCCCCGCCTCCGAGTATCGCCCCATCTTTGGTGAGGTGCGGGGGTCCGATTATAAGGAATACTTCGGCAAAACCATCCCGGCCCTCTGCTGCTATGCCAAGAAAGGCGACCGGGCCCCCCTGGAGGTATTTCCCCGCATGGATCATAAGCTGGCGCGGGTCTATCTCATTGAGGAATTCCTGGAGAATTATATCGGCGAGCTGGAAGGCCGGCCAGAAACCGACGAAGCCCACTAGTCCGCTAAACATTGCCTTCAGGCTCCACCCGGGGACGGGTGGGGCCTTTTTTGTCGTTTTTGTCAGCGGGGCAGCCGCGATTACTCAGCGCCCCCCGGAATCTGCAGGGCTCTCCAGTAATTCCCTCAGGGTCTTTTCGTAAACTGCATAGGCGGGGCGGCCAAACAGGACGAAGCGGACCACCTTGATCTCCGCATGTTGGTCCAGATAAGCCAGCGCCACTTGCAAGGCGATACGGGCGGCCGCGGCCAGGGGATAGCCGTAGGCGCCGGTAGAAATGGAAGGGAAGGCCACGGAGGTGATGCCTTGGCCGGAGGCCAACTTCAAGCTCTCCCGGTAGCAGGAAGCCAGTAATTCGGCCTGCTGCGCCCCTCCGTCCTTATAGACCGGACCCACCGTATGGATGACGTAGCGGGCCTTGAGGTTGCCGCCGCGGGTGAGGCGGGCCTCACCCGTGGGGCAGCCCCCCAAGCGGCGGCACTCTTCCAGGATACCGGGACCGCCGGCCCGATGAATGGCGCCGTCCACCCCACCGCCGCCCAACAGCGAGGGATTGGCGGCGTTGACGATGGCCTCGGTATCTTGCCGGGTGATATCTCCCTCCAGCAATTCCAGGCGCGACTCGCCGATCTTCACTTCCATTTATTTGCTAATCAAGCGGTAATGGTCCGCCTGTTTGGTCCAGCTGCTGGTGGGAAATTTAGCGGTCAGCTCGTCGTAGGCTGCCCGCAAAATTTTGGGGTCTGGGCTCATCTTGTATTTGGCCACTCCCAGGAAAAACAGGGCCTCCGCGGCCGTCTCCATATCGGGGTGACCGGAGATGACCTCCTCGAAGAGGGCGCGGGCCTCGGCAAACTGGCCAGTATCCAGGGCCCACCTGCCTTTGGCCGTCATCAAGGTGGGAATCAGGTCTTCCGGGGCGAAAAACCCCACGCCGCGGTAGTGCTCCCGCCCCTCCGCGTCCAGCACCAGCACGGTGGGAGTCCAACTCACCGAGAACCTCTGCATCATGGCGGTGTTGGAGGTTTCAATCTTTACCGGGACAAAGTTCAAGGAAATAAACTTGGCCACCTTCTCGTTGGGGTACGTAACCGCACCCATCTGTTGGCAGCCCAGTCACTTGGGTTTAAAAAAATCCAGGAAAATAGGCTTATTGATCTGGCGCGCGGTTTCCTGGCCCTTGGCCAAATCGTCCAGCCAGCAGATCTCCAACGCCATCTGTATCTCCTTTTACCAAAGACGCCCCGCCCCTTGGGGGCGTCCGGGCCTCCTCCCGGGGGCGCACCGGGATTCCAGCGCCATGGCTAAAAATGATTTGGGCCCAATTCGGCCCACAGGTGATACTGTTTGAGGGAAACATAATCATCACCGGGCAAAAAGCAAGGAGCCGTTAGCCCACGGGTAATAAGCCGCTCCGAAAAACCGGGCGCCCCTGCGCCAATAAAATGGCAGCCGGTTGCGGCGGCCTTGCCTCATCCTTATCTTAAATATGCAAAATCGAGGGGAGGTTCCATTATGAGCGGCAAATATCAGGTGGCGGAGCTGGAAGGGCGCGAGCTCGATTCCTATGACATGATTACGGCCCTGGGTCTCTTGAAGGAATACGACTGGAAGGAAATCTGGCGGCGCTATGGGTCCGAAGGGGCGCCGGCCGGGAGGATCAACATGTTTCTGAGCACCCCAAGCTATTACGTGGAGATGACCTTGGAGATGCTCGCTTCCCTGGCCTTGTCTCCCAAGTACCAGGCCTCCCCCAACTTGATGCAAGCCTTGATTCGCCGCCTTCTTTGCAGCCACCGCCACGGCCTCATCATGGAGAAGCTGAAGAGCTACGGAGTGCCCGTTGAAGACGAGAACCAGTTTAACCTTTCCTGCTCAGTGGGCACCATCGGGGTAGATATGGTGGTGAACTTCCACGCCAACGCCCCCGAGTACCGCTTCCGCAACTTCGGCACCAGCCGGGTAGAGCAAGAGGAGCAACGCCCCCTGGACCACTACGATCTGGTTTCCATCCTCTACCTGGCCCAGCAGAACCGCACCCGGCAGGTGCTGCAGCATTATGTGCCCCAGGAGATTTTAAACGAAGGGAGCGAAGCAGAGCAGGTGGTGCGCTTCCAAAGCCTGGCGGGGGACTATCAAGTGGATTTCTTCTTCCAGAGAATCCAAAATGATGTGCCTCGGGGGGTGCCATCCCGGGGCAATGTCTCTTCGGCCACCATGCACAACGTCTTGCGACGCTTGTTTGCCGGCCACGCCCCGGAGTTGACCGTCAAGGAATTGGCGGACACGGGCATCCGGATCAGCAAAGAGGAGGTTTCCCGGGGCTTTGACCTGGCCCGCATCATCAATGATAATTTTATTGAAATGCAGTTTACGCGTTAAGCAGCCGGGTGAATTGGGGTCGGAGCAGAGTCAACTGGGCCGTAATGTAGTTTTTCGCTGGAAAAATGGCTCAGGGCGGGGATTACCCCGCCCTTTCCTCAGATGTGGGGAAGTTAAGCCACAATGGTCACGGCGCAGCCGCTGGCATTATCCACCACCTTCCGGGTGATGCTGCCCAGGAGGAGGGATCTGGCCAGCCCCAGCCCGCGGCGACCCAGGACCACGGCGTCATAAGCGCCCACCTGGGCCTCTTCCAGGATATCCTCGGCCACGTCGAAGTACTTGGGTTTGAACTGGTGGTGCACCTTTTTGGGGTCCAGACCCGCGGCGCTGAGATGCAGGTGGGCCTTGTGGACCAGGTCCCGCCACTTCTCCTCCTGGTCCTGCTGCCAGGCGGCCACCAGCCGCTGCCGGCTATCCCGTTCCTTCTCCTCCAGGATGTGGCCATCATCCCAGAAGGCCGGAGGCAGGCCCGACAGGACGTGAAACAAGGTGACCTGCACCCCCGGGGTATTCCCGAAGGTCTTGGCCACATATTCCACGGCGCTCCAGGCCCCTTTGGAACTATCCAGCGCGATCAGCAACTTGGCCATCTCTGCCTCCTTATTCGGCGGAAATACGTGGGCGTTATTTAATCATCCCCAGCCCCGGAGTCAACGACTCCGGGGGCGAGTCCGACAAACTCCTTGCAATGCCGCCCGGTTAACCATAGAATCTTTTTGGAGCCAGGGTCTGCGTGGTTATTATTGGCCCCCCAAACCGGGAGCTCTTCTTTGCTGTGACGGACCCTGAAGCCGGTGGAAGATAGCTATCTGCGCCCGGCGCACCATTTAAGCCACCGGCGGGATGGCCTGTGCCAGCAATAGTGAGATGCAGTAAGACTGATTTTTGCTGGCCCGGCGATGTTTGCCGAAAACCGCAAACCTAAGGAATTTAAGTGTCCTCCAAGATCCTGGACCTGGCCCGGGAAGTTCTGACCATCGAAGCCGAGGGCCTTACCACCCTGATCCAAAAGCTGGACGATAGCTTCGTCAAGGCGGTGGATTTGATATACCGGGCCAAGGGCAGGGTCATTGTCACCGGGGTGGGCAAGTCCGGGATCGTGGCCCGGAAGATCGTGGCCACCTTCAACTCCACCGGGACCCCGGCTCTCTTCCTGCACCCGGTGGAGGCCATGCACGGCGATCTGGGCATGGTGTCCGCCGCGGACGTGGTTCTGGCCCTGTCCAACAGCGGCGAAACCCGGGAGCTCACCATCCTCATTCCCAGCCTGGAGCGCCTGGGCGCGCCGCTCATCGCCATGACCGGGCGGCCTAACTCCACCCTGGGCCGGCTCAGCCAGGTGGCCATCGACACCGGGGTGCCCCGGGAGGCCTGCCCCCTGGGACTGGCCCCCACCGCCAGCACCACCGCCATGCTGGCCATGGGCGACGCCCTGGCAGTGGCCCTCCTCACCAGTCGAGGGTTTCAGGCCGCCGACTTCCGCCGCTTCCATCCCGCGGGCCGCCTGGGAGAGCACCTCTCCCTGGCCATCTCCGAGGTGATGCTCGCCGGGGCGCCGGTGCCCCGGACGTTGCTATCCCACACCCTGAGCCGGGCCATCGGAGAGATGGACGCCAAAGGATTGGGAGTTACTCTGGTGGTGGACCGCCGCGGCGCCTTACAGGGGATCATTACCGACGGCGATCTGCGCCGGGCCTTGAAAAAGTGGGGTAATCTCCAGGGCCGGGGGGTGAAAGAGGTAATGACCTCGCAGCCCCGGACCATCGGTCCCGAGTCCCTGGCCTCCCAGGCCCTGGAACTGATGGAGGACCACGCCATCACGGCGCTGCCGGTAGTGGACCAGGATCGCCGGGTCCTGGGTATCGTCCACCTCCACGACCTCTTGGGGCGGGGAGAGTTTAAGTTCCGCTAAGCTCCTGGCGCCGGTTCCCTGGCTCCCCGGACCACCCTGACCAGAAAGCGCCAATTTGCCGAGGTGAGGCTGGCTAAGTGAATTATTTAATTTAAATTAAATTGCATGTAAGATTATGAAATAATTGGTTAATATTGTTCATATTAACATATTATAACAATCAGTTTTCCCAGCCTGAAAAATTATCCACCCAAGGCCTAAAAATAGGCTAAATCAAGGAAATTCCCTCCATTTTCCAGAAAAATCAGCCGAAACCCGAGCAGTAATCTCTGAAAATCATGGAAATAAAATATTGCGCAGCTAATTAGTAAGTTATTACCATATGTTATATAATAATTCGATTTTTTTCTTGACAGCCTCTGAAATATTGTGATAAATGGAACAAACAAATCACAGCGGTCCTTTTGGTTGTTCGCCAAGTGAACTTCACCGGTGGATTGATGGGGATGGGAACCTGAGACCGGGTGCCGTTAATGCTCGGGTTGATCCCGAAGCGGCCCAAGGCCGAAGGCGACAAAATCACTTGCAAAGAAATCCGGGGGCCTCGGCCCCAAACTTAACCCTGTCGCGTATCTAAATTATTCCCCAGCCATCAGAAGCAATCCTGAACTGTCTCTAAAGGGAGGGAACATGAAAACGATGGCGATCGTCGGTCTCCTGGGGGTCGGCATAATATTCGCCCCTCGACCTACCATGTGCGTCAGCATGTCCATTGTCACGGTTACCGCTTATTGTTATCCGTCGGCCTATTGCCCCGGCTCCTCCAAGGGGATCACCGCCTCGGGCGAACGGGTGCGGGAAGGCATCCTGGCGGTTAGCCGGGATGTGGAAGAGGGCATGAACCTGGGGTTCGGCGACCGGGTCTTGTTGAATGGGCTGGGGGTCTATGAGTTTAAAGACCGCATGGCCTCTCGGATGCACAAGAAAGTGGACATCTATATGAGCTGCAAGGAAAGGGCCATACATTTCGGGGTGCGGCGCTATGTGGTCCTGGTGAAGCTGGCTTGAATCCCGTCCTCACTTAACCCTCTCAATATAACCGCCGGTGCGGCTGTCTACCTTGACCCGGTCCCCTTCATTGATGAATAAGGGCACCTGGATGTTGGCACCGGACTCCAGGACCGCGGGCTTGGTCCCGCCAGCCGCGGTGTCGCCTTTGAATCCGGGTTCGGTCTGAGCCACCGCCAGCTCCACAAAGTTGGGCAACTCCACCCCCACCGCCTCTTTATTGAAGAAGAGGACCTTGAGGTCCAGGTTTTCAATGAGATAGAGGTGCGCCTCACCCACCTGCGCCTCGGTGAGCATGATCTGCTCGTAGCTGTCGTTGTCCATCATGCAGTAGCGGTCCCCCTCCCGGTAGAGATACTGCATCTCCCGTTCCATGAGGTCCGGCTTCTTGACCCGCTCCCCCGAGCGGAAGGTCTGATCCACCACCCGCCCGCTGAGGAGGTTTTTCAGCTTAGTGCGCACAAAGGCGCCACCTTTGCCGGGCTTGACGTGTTGAAAATCTACTATGATGTATGGAGTGCCGTCCAACTCGATCTTCAGGCCTTTTTTAAACTCGGTGGTGGAGTACATAGGCCAGCTTTTCCCTTCCGTGTCGTGAAATACCAAGCTCTACGAAGTGGGGCGCCACCCTGAGGCTATCCGGCTTTACCGGGGCAACCCGCAGCCGTGGCGAGTTAAACGGCCACCCCTCCTGGCTTCAGCGGGTATTCTGGGGGCTGGGTTTGGGAGCCCCCACCAGGTAATCCCGAGGCCAGGGGTGCTTGCCGGCTTCCGGCGGGGCTCCGGCCTCGGCTGGGGACTCAGCAAGAGGGCCGCCGGCGGGCGGCGAGGGTGATGCGGAGTGCTGACTTTGGCCAGGGGGCAACTGAAAGATTATCTCGGTTTTCTTAACGAAATTCAACTCCCGGTGAATGAGATCCTGGATCATTGCCGGATCGTTCTGCAAGCGGTCGATGGTGCGGGCCAGGCGGGCGTTCTCCTCGGCCAGGCGGGCGTTCTCCTGATCCAGACGCAACTGTTCCTGATGAGAGCAGTAGATCTGATAGAGGCTCCGGTGGCTGAAGAACACCATGACCAGGATCATCCCCCCCAGGATGACGACCAATCCGGTCAGCAGTCTATGGCTGCTCTTTGGGCTGGCGACCTCGAATGGAGCAGTCGGCGCAGTCATATTTTCCCCCCCCACCCAGACTTCAGAATTGATTTTGCCTCAAAAATTTCTCGAATGCAAGCAAAAATGAGGGTTTTGGGGGGGTGGCGCGAGGATAACTGATATTTTTGACTAAGTCGCGGTTCCGGCAAAGAGTTTTTTATAATTTCGGGTATTTTGGGTAAGGGTGAGACCGGGGCGAGGCCACGAGTTTCGTCTCAAGTGAGAAAAGCAGATCTTAATCCCGGAGCCCGGACCTTCTCTCCGGAAGATGAGGTCTGGTCCAGGGCCTCTATTGACAAGTGCGGGTAAAAATTATAGATTTTTGCCAGTTAGGGGATCCGTGAAAAAGGATTCCAACCGTCAGGTGAGAGGAGCAAAGTGACGAAGAGCGAGCTGCCCTTGACTCCCATGGCCGCCACCGGCGTCGGTTCGGTGCCTTTTACCGATCCGCAGGAGGCGGTGTCCCTGATCCTGGAGGCCATGCCCGGGATGCCCTATTGGCCTCAAATGGTGCGCTTGGGGTTTAGGGAGGAGATGACTGCCCAGGCCGCCGGGGGCCTGGCGGCCTTGAAGATCGACGAGGTGGCCCGCACCGTGCAGGTGGACCCGGATGTTCCCCGGGACCAGGCCCTGGCGGAATTTTATGAGGCGGTCCTGGCTGGTGAGCTAACCCCATTTGCCATGGAGGAGGAGGAGGCCCGCGGGTTCTTTGCCCTGCTCCGGGCCGCGGCTGCCGGAGAGCTTCCCTGCCAGACTTTAAAAGGTCAACTGGCGGGACCGGTGACCTTTGCCGGGATGGTCAAGGACCAGGAGGGCAAGGCCATCCTGTTCGACCGGGAACTGACCCAGGCGGTCTGCCTGGGTCTGGCCCGCAAGGCCGCCTGGCAGGCCCGCAGGTTCCTGGATGTGGGGAAGGCCCCGGTCATCTTTTTGGATGAGCCTTATCTTACCGGTTTCGGGTCCGCATATTTACCCATCTCCCGGGAGGAAGTCCTGGAGATCCTGGGCGAGACCATCGGAGAGATGCGCCAGGCCGCGGACGCTCCCGTGGTCGTGGGCCTGCACTGTTGCGGCAACACTGACTGGGGTCTGCTGCTGGAGGCCCCCATCGATCTTCTCAGTTTCGATTCCTATGGTTACTTTGAAAGCCTGCAACTGTATGGGCAGGCGCTGGTGAAATTTTTTCAGCGGGGCGGCTGGCTAGCCTGGGGGCTGGTGCCCACCGGCGAGGATTTCCGCCACGAAACCGCCGAGGGCCTGTGGATGCGGTTCACCCGGCAAGTGGCCCAACTGGCGCAGGAGCTTAAGACCACCCCCAGGGAGATTCTGTCCCGGGGCATTCTCACCCCGGCTTGCGGCATGGGTTATCTCAGTCCGGACGAGGCCCGGCGGGCCTTGAGGATTCTGGCGAACCTGAGCGCCCGGGGCCAAGAGTGGTTGGCATCAATGGAAGGCGGGTGATGAGCCAGGGGTGATGGGTGAGGCGCTCACCCACCAGGTGTCACCTATCACGCTAATTACTCCCAGGAGACGCTGAATGAAGGTCAAGGAAGTGATGGTCAAGGAAGTGGCCACCCTGGATGTTAACGACGAACTCAGTCTGGCCAACGACATCATGCGATTAGGGAGGATCCGGCATCTGCCGGTGGTGGATGGCGCCAGGCTGGTGGGGATCGTTTCGGAGCGGGACCTGTTTCGCAGTTCCCTGGCCCAGGCCCTGGGTTGCGGCGGCCAGACCCCTCGCGAACTGATGAAGGCCGTGCGCATTAAGGACATCATGGTGCGAGAGCTGGTCACTATCTCCCCGGAGCTAAATCTGTGCAAGGCCGTCAGGATGATGGTTGACAAGAAGATCGGCTGCCTGCCGGTGGTGGACCAGGACCGCCTGGTGGGCCTGATTACCGAAACCGATATTATGCTGCAATATCTTAAGGGCTGCGGCAGCGAATAAGGCGGTTTCCGGTTTTCGGTAAACAGGAAAAAAGGGCCTGGGAGAGCTTTACTCTCCCGGGCCCTTTTCCATTTTCTAGTGTGATCCTTCAAAATCGCTAGGACATTTCAAACTACGGTTTTTTAACCCCCCTTTGAAAACGGGATATTATACTTTACAAACCCAAAAGGAGGTGGTATGCTTTGACCAATCAAATGAATTAAATCCTCTGCGATTGGTGAGCCTCTTGGAAATTTTACAAGTTCATGCAGATGTTTTTGTAATGTTAATGAGTACAATGCAAGTCATAGAGAGTACACTTCTAACTATAGCTAAACTACCAGCCGTTGATACTGATAAATTTATAAAATATAGAGACAATTTAGAAGAACCCTTAGCAGGTTTATTTGCAGAATGTAGGCAGTTAGAGTTGGATGGCTCTCTGCGAATGATTAATATAATAATTAATAAGTTACCCAATCTGGATGCAAGTGGATTAACAGCAAATATAGCAACACTTCGGGAGATGATTTGGGCTGAGTTGGGGGATCGCTTTGTATTACACATACCCCAACAACGCCTTATATGGTTTGATAATGCAAATAGTTTTGGTAATGAAACTGTTATTGCCTTTAAAAAAGCTATTCCCGATATTACAGAAGCTGGAAATTGTTACGCGTTAGGTTTATATACCGCTTGTATTTTCCATTTAATGCGTGTTCTTGAACATGGCCTTGGTGCGCTCACAAAAGATGTTGACCTAAAATTCTATCGACAATCTTGGGGCACAATCATAAATAAGATTCGTGAGAAAATTGATGATGAAATAAAATTACTAAACAAACAACCTAAGGACCCTTCAAGAACTGACAGATTAACATTTCTTTCGCAGGCCGCAAAAGAATTTGTTTATTTTAAGGATGGTTGGCGTAATTATGCTATGCATGGTTTAGAAGAATATGATGCTCCAAAAGCCTTAAGCGTTCTTAATCATGTAAAAGCATTTATGGCTCATCTTTCAACTCGGTTGACTGAATAGTTTGTCGTCTCTTTTTAATAATTTTGCTCAATGCTTCTTCAAAGGCTTTTTTTGCATCGGGGTTGTCGATTCGCTTGGCAGCCTCAATAAACCGGGCATATTGCTCTTTGTCATCGGGTTCGGGTTTACTCTTTTTTGCATTCATTAGTGCTGTTCTCCCTCTGTTTCAGGTTTGGCAGGACCCTTATAAGGCACGTATATAGCTGTTTCTGGTGGCGGGACTATCTTTTCGCCATAGTAGGTATAAAGGTTGCCAGTAAGCGTATCAAAGACCAGAGTATGTACATAACCACCATATTTATTTTTTACTTGGTAGACTTCTTTCTTTAATTCATACCTCCCCTTAAGGGCTTGTAGACCGAAAATGAGCAGGAAAATGACCGCCAAAACCAGGATTGCAGGCTTAAACAATTTATCTATATTCATTTTTACGGTCCTCAAAATAGGATGAATTTATGTCTTTTCACTTCGGCCCCGAATGGTATTGGGATCAAACCCGCCCGGAAGCCATTCGGGCGCATGTTCAAATGGAAGAATTCCATAAAGGACTCCAACAGCGTCGGCGGCAGAGACAAGATAGGAAAGAGGTGCAGGATTTTCTTGAAAGTTCACTACCCAGACATTTTCTGCTAGGCATGAAACATTTGGGTATGTGTGTAATTCTACTTTTGCTGTCTTTAAAAAACGTTCCCATTTATTTGGTTCAACTCCTGAAATCCGAGCAACGAAAAGGGCGCTGTGCATAATTACTCCCATTCCTTTGATTTGTTAATGAGTCGTTTGATAAGTGAGTCTTTTACCAACAACGCCACAAAGGAGTTTTTCGGCCCGCTCGGTATCGTCAATGCCCCTGGCAATACGCTTGCCATAGCGGAAGTCAAACTCGGCAAGATAGCGGTGAAGATGATGTTTCTTGCAATGCTGGTACACACCCTTCATACCACGTTTGAAGATGGAGAAAAAGCCCTCCACGGTGTTGGTGTGAATGGAAGGATCGGCAAGCGAAACATACTCCCCGGTGCTGTGGCAGATGGCCTCATGCTCCGCAAAGTGTTCTTTCAGATATTTGTATTGACCTGCATCATCGGTCATAACCCTGGCTTCATGGGCAATATTATCTTTCAAGATCGGGACAATGGTAGCGGCATTGAGGCTGTCAATTACGATGCTCCGGGCTTCGCCGGAATCCCGATCCACCAGGGAAAGAACCTTGCGCTTGTGGGCGTATCCACGGCGCTTGGGCATATTAGCTTCATTCCATAGAAAGGTTTCGTCAACTTCCACGATTCCACCATTGGAGCCAAAAGGAGTTAATACACCTTCTCTCATAGCTTCACGGATACGATGACCCATGAACCAGGCGGTTTTGAGAGTCACCCCAAGGGTTCTATGAAGCTGATTAGCACTAAAGCCCTTCTTGGATGCAGACAACAGGTATATCGCCTGGAGCCAGAGGCGCATAGAAACGTGACTATCCTCAAAGATGGTCCCGATCTTGACGGTAAACTGTTTTCGGCAGGCATAGCACTTATAGAGGCCAATGCGGGTAGCCTTGCCGTTCATCTTGCTGATACGCTCCCGGCTTCCACAGTGAGGGCAAACTGGACCGTTGGGCCAAATTTTGGATTCAGCGAAGGCATAGGCAGCTTCTTCACTGAGGAATTGGGGAGCCGAAAAAATTGATTTACTCATGGCTATCTCCTTCTTATGAATCAAGATAGCACAGGGTTTGGGGTTTGTCAAGTATAATATTGCGTTTGAAAAAGGGGGGCAGGGGGGATTTAAAATAACCTCCTGAAATCCCCCTAAATCCCCCTTTTCCAAAGGGGGACTTTAATACCCTGGGAACTTAGGTTTTCATTTGATTTAATGCCATGGTATTTACGAAGCCTAATACCAGTTAATTTTTGACCGAAAATTGAAAACCGGAAACCGCCTTAAATATAGGTGAGCCAGTCCCGATAGCGCGGGTCCTGGCCCAGGACCAGGTCAAAGAAGGTGGTCTGCAGTTTCAGGGTGATGGGGCCAGGTTTCCCAGGGCCAATGACCCGGCCGTCCACTTCCCGGATGGGGGTGACTTCGGCGGCGGTGCCGGTGAGGAAGGCCTCGTCGGCCAGGTAGAGTTCATCCCGGGAGAAGAGGTCTTCCCTCACCGGCAAGCCCAGGTCCTGGGCCAGGGTGATGATACTGGCGCGGGTGATCCCCGACAACACCGAGGTCAGTGGCGGCGTGCGCAGCACCCCATCCGAGACGATGAAGATGTTCTCCCCGGAGGCCTCGGCCACATAGCCGTCGGTATCCAGCATCAGGGCCTCGTCAAAACCCAGGTAGGTGGCTTCCCGCTTGGCCAGGATGGAGTTGACATAGTTGGCCGTGGTCTTGGCCTTGGTCATCATGACGTTGACGTGGTGCCGGGTGAACGAGGAGATTTTGGCCCGGATACCATTCTTCAGGCCCTCCTCTCCCAGATAAGCTCCCCAAACCCAACTGATGAGGGCCACCCGGATGGGGTTGTCCTGGGGATGCAGGCCCATGACTCCTTCGCCCACAAACACCAGGGGGCGCAGGTAGGCGGATGCCTGGCCGTTCCGCCGCAGCAGGTCGCAGCAGACCTCCTCGATTAAGGAACGGCTGAAGGGGATCTCCATCTGCATAATGTGGGCGGAGTCGTACAGCCGGCGGATATGCTCCTTCAGGCGAAAAATGGCGGTGCGGCCGTCCTGGCAGTGGTAAGCCCGGATACCCTCGAAGACCCCCAGTCCATAATGCAAAGAATGGGTCATGATGTGCACCTGGGCCTCAGCCCAGGGGATGAATTTGCCGTCCAGCCAGATATATTTAGCCTTCTCCACCATCCATCCGCCCTCCTAAGGAGCATCTGGAAATTTTTATCGTTTCCCAGGGCGCTTGTCAAACGGTTTTCCCCCGGATATCATTGCCTCCGGGCCTCCTTTTCCGGTATGATGAGCCTGGCCGGCTAGCAATATTTATTACCAGCCATCTCAAAACCATGGTTTTTAGGGGCACCCGGGCTGTCCCCCCCGTTAAAGGCGGAGACGCGGGACCGTTCTTCCCTGTAAACACGGGATCTCCTCTGGAGGAATCTGTTCATCATGGTTTCACCCTTAAGAGTCGGGGTTATCGGCGTCGGCTATCTGGGGCGCTTCCACGCCGAGAAATACGCCCATCTAAAAGAGACGGAACTGGTGGGGGTGGCCGACCTCGACCAGGCCAGGGCCCAGGAGGTGGCCCGGGCCCTGGGAGCCGAAGCTTACCGAGATTACCGGCCGCTGCTGCGAGAGGTCAGCGCGGTGAGCGTCGCGGTGCCCACCTCCTCCCATTTTGCGGTGGTGCGGGATGCCCTGGAGGCAGGCTGCCAGGTGCTGGTGGAAAAGCCTCTCAGCGTCACGGTGGCCGAGGCCGACTCCTTGGTGGGTCTGGCCCGGGAGCGCCGCCGCATCCTTATGGTGGGGCACCTGGAGCGCTTCAATTCCGCCATGGAGGAGCTCAAGACCCGGGTGCGCGGACCCCGTTTCATCGAAAGCCACCGGCTGGCGTTTTTCAAGGAGCGGGGCACTGATGTGGACGTGGTCCTGGACCTGATGATCCATGACCTGGACCATGTTCTCTCCCTGGTCCAGGCACCGGTGCAGGAGATCAGGGCGGCGGGCATCTCGGTGCTCACCGACCGCATCGATCTGGCCAACGCCCGTCTGGAGTTCGCCGGCGGCTGCATCGCTAACCTCACCGCCTCTCGCATGTCCTTCAAGAGCATGCGCAAGTTCCGCCTCTTCCAGGCCGACGCCTACCTGGCCGTGGATTTTGAGAACCGGGAACTGACCGTGGCCTTCAAAAAGGAGGGAGAGGTGGGCCCGATTCCGGGTGTGGCCCTGGAAAGCCGGCGCTTTCCCCAGGAAGACGTCCTGCTGAAGGAGATCAGCGCCTTTGTGCAGGCGGTTTTAAATGAGCAGGAGCCGCCCATCAGCGGCGAGGCTGGCCGGGCTGCCCTGGATTTGGCGTTGAAGATTAATGCCGCCATGAAGATAGTAAAAGGCTGAGGGGCCAGGGGTTAGGGGTTAGAAAGGAAAAAGCAAAAAGGCAAAATTGAGCATATAGGGTGGGCACCGCTAAGATTTCTTATCAAGGAAATGGCCAAGACTGATAAAAAACCTGGGAAAATCCTCGTCGTTGCCGGGGAGGCGTCGGGGGACGAGCATGCGGCCCGGTTGGTGGCGGCCATTAAGGATCGGTCGCCCCAGGCGGAGTTCTTCGGCATCGGTGGGGAGGCCCTGGCCGCCCAGGGGGTGCGCCTCCTTTGCCCCGCCTCGGAGCTGGCGGTGGTGGGCCTCTGGGAGGTGGCGGGCCGCCTGGGGGCGGTAATGCGTGCCTTGTGGGACGTGGGCCGGGCCCTGAAGAGCCAGGAGCCCGCCCTGGTCATCCTGGTGGATTTTCCGGATTTCAACTTCTGGGTGGCCCGCCTGGCCAGGTATTACCGGGTGGCGGTGATGTATTATATCAGCCCCCAGGTGTGGGCCTGGCGCAGCTACCGGGTGCGCACCCTGGCCCGCCTGGTGGACCGCCTGGTGGTGATCTTCCCTTTTGAGGCCGATTTTTACCGGGAACGAGGGGTGCCGGCGACCTATGTGGGCCACCCGCTGCTGGAGACCCTGCGGCGGCCGGAGGAGCGGCGTTCCTGGCTGGCCCGGGTGGGCCTGGACCCGGGACGCCTTACCGTCGCCCTGCTCCCGGGCAGCCGGGCCAGCGAAATTGAGCGGCACCTGCCTCCCATGCTGGAGGCCGCGGCCTTGATCCATAAAGCCATCCCGCAATGCCAGTTCCTCCTGCCCCTGGCCTCCACCGCCCCGGCGGAGCTGGTTAAGGGGATGGTAAAACAATGGTTGCGGGAGGCCCCCGGTAGCCGGGGGCCTTTGGCAATCCTTTCCGGACAATCCTACGAGTCCCTGGCCGCAGCGCACCTGGCCGTGGTGGCCTCGGGCACGGCCACAGTGGAAGCGGCCCTGGCCGGCACTCCCACGGTGATAGTATATCGGGTGTCGCCCCTGACTTTCCGGGTGGGCCGATGGCTGGTGCGGGTGCCGCACGTGGGCATGGCCAACCTCCTGGCCGGGGAGCGGCTCTTCCCGGAGCTGATCCAGAAAGACTTTACCCCGGAGCGCCTGGCCAGGGAGGCACTGGACTGGATAGGCGATCGGGAGCGCCTGGCCGCCCTGGGGCCGGGTCTGGCCCGGATCGTTAAGAGCCTGGAAGGCCGTGACGCCTCGCAAGGGGCGGCCCAGGTGGCCCTGGAGTTGATGGCCGCGGGGAAAAAATAGAAAAAATATTTGCCATTGCCTAAGTTTAGATGGGTCTTATCTTATTAGCTGAGGGAGATCCTTTGACTGATGGCGGCATCTTGCCGGTTCCCCCGCAAAAATCAAAGAAACTGAAGCCTGAAATTTGAAAACCGAAAACCGAAAACTGCTTTTCAGGAGGTGACGATGGCCATGATTAAAAAGATTCAATCTTTGCTGGGCCCCGAGGCGGATGACCTTTTGACCCATACCTGTAAGGGGTTCCCCAAAGAGAGCCTGCACCTGCCGGGGCCGGACTTCATCGACCGGGTCTTAGTGGGGAGCGACCGCTCGGCCAGGGTGCTGTGTTCCCTGGCGGCCCTCTTCGGCCATGGCCGGCTGGCGGGCCGCAGCTATCTCTCCATCCTGCCGGTGGACCAGGGGGTGGAGCATTCCGCCGGGGCCTCCTTTGCTCCCAATCCAATTTATTTCGATCCTGAAAACATCGTTAAGTTGGCCCTGGAGGGGGGCTGCAACGCGGTGGCCTCCACTCTGGGGGTCTTGGGCGCGGTGGCCCGGAAATACGCCCACAAGATTCCTTTCATCGTCAAGCTGAATCACAACGAGATACTTAGCTATCCCAATTTCTATGACCAGACCATGTTCGCCAGCGTGGAACAGGCCTTTGATTTGGGGGCGGTGGCGGTGGGGGCCACCATCTATTACGGCTCCGTTGAGTCCCGGCGCCAGATCCAGGAGGTCAGCGAGGCCTTCAAAATGGCCCACGAACTGGGGATGGCCTGCATCCTCTGGTGCTATCTGCGCAATCCCGCCTTCAAGACGGAGCAGGGGGATATGCACGCCTCCGCCGACCTCACCGGCCAGGCCAATTATCTGGGAGTGACCATCGAGGCGGACATCATCAAGCAGAAATTGCCGGAGTGCAACGGCGGCTACAAGGCCCTGCCGAAATTCGGCAAGACCAATGAGTTGGTCTACACCAAGCTGGCGGGCGCCCACCCCATCGACATGTGCCGCTATCAGGTGGCCAACTGCTTCATGGGCCGGGCCGGGCTCATCAATTCCGGCGGCGGCTCCGGAAAGAACGACCTGGCCGAGGCGGTGCGCACCGCGGTGATCAACAAACGGGCCGGGGGCATGGGGCTGATCTCCGGGCGCAAGACCTTCCAGCGTCCCATGAAGGAAGGGGTGGAGCTCTTCAACGCCATCCAGGACGTCTTCCTCAGCCCCGAGGTGACGGTGGCTTAAGCGCCCTGGCGGGGCCGCCTGCGGCAAGGTTTCCCTGGTCGCCAATAAATTGTAAAATCTTAAAGCAAATCGCCGCTTCAGGATAAGCTTCATGTTTACCGGATTAGTGGAAGGGGTGGGGGAGATCGTCGGGCTCACGCCCCAGGCGGAAGGACTCAAGGTCACGGTCAAGACCCCGTTCCCGGCGGCGGAGCTGAGCCTGGGGGAGTCGGTGGCGGTGGCCGGAGCCTGCCTGACGGTGGTGGCCATCGCCCCGCCGGCGGCCAGCTTTGAGGTCTCGCCGGAAACCCTGGCCCGCACCACTTTCCCCTTGAAAAAGGTGGGTGACCGGGTAAACTTAGAAAGATCCCTGCGACTTGGCGACCGCCTGGGGGGACACCTGGTCACCGGCCACGTGGACGCCGCCGGCGGGGTGGGGCAGGTCCGGTCCGGCCCGGCCTATATCCAGTTACAGATAGAGCTGCCCGCGCCCCTGGGCCTCCTGGTCATTGAGAAGGGCTCCATTGCGGTGGACGGGGTTTCCCTGACGGTGAACTCGATCAAAGGAGCCGTCTTCAGCGTCAACATCATTCCCTTCACCGCCGGGAAAACCACCCTGGGGGCTTTGCGGGTGGGGGACCGGGTCAACCTGGAGGCGGACCTCATCGGCAAATACGTGGCCCGGTTATTGGGGAAGGACTCCGGGACAGGCCAGGGAGTCACCCTGGAGGTACTGGCCCGGCACGGATTTCTCTAGTGGGCAGTGGGCCAAAGAATCACCGGCTCAGATGCCGGGCCAGCCAAAACCGGAAACCGAAAACAGGAACCAAGAGAAATGTCGTTAGCACCTATTGAAGAAGTCATCAAAGATATACGCCAGGGCAAGATGATCATCCTGGTGGATGACGAAGACCGGGAAAACGAAGGCGACCTCACCATGGCCGCGGAACTGGTGACCCCGGAGGCCATCAATTTCATGGCCCGTTTCGGACGCGGGCTCATCTGCCTGGCCCTGGAGCCGGACCTGATAGAGCGCCTGAAATTGCCCCAAATGGTGCGGGACAACCAGTCGGGCTTCAAGACCGCGTTCTGCATCTCGGTGGAAGCCCGGCGAGGGGTGACCACCGGCATCTCGGCCGCGGACCGGGCCACCACCATCCTCACTGCGGTGGCGGACCACACCCGTCCCGAGGACCTGGTGAGCCCCGGGCACGTTTTTCCCATCCGGGCCCGGAGGGGCGGGGTCCTGGTGCGCACGGGCCAGACCGAGGGCTCCGTGGACCTGACCCGTCTGTCAGGGCTGAAGGGCGCCGCGGTGATCTGCGAGGTTATGAAAGACGACGGCACCATGGCCCGGATGCCGGATCTGGAGAAGTTTGCCGAAGAGCATCGCCTGAAGATCGCCACCATCGCCGCCCTGGTGGAATACCGGCTGCGGCACGAATCCTTCGTGCACCGCCGGGCCAGCGTCAAGCTGCCCACCTATTTTGGGGAATTCACTGCCATTGCCTATGACAACGACGTGGACGACAACCAGCACGTGGCCCTGGTGAAGGGGGAGATTGCTCCGGAGCAGCCGGTGCTGGTGCGGGTCCATTCCGAATGCGTCACCGGTGATGTCTTCCATTCCCTGCGTTGCGACTGCGGCGACCAGTTGGAAGCCGCCATGCAACTGGTGGAGTGCGAAGGCAACGGGATCATCCTGTACATGCACCAGGAGGGCAGGGGCATCGGTCTGGTCAACAAGCTGCGGGCCTATGAGCTGCAGGACCAAGGCGCCGATACGGTGGAAGCCAACGAAGCCCTGGGTTTTAAGGCGGACCTGCGGGATTACGGCATCGGGGCCCAGATCTTGCGGGACCTGGGAGTCCGCCAGATGCGCCTGATGACTAACAATCCCAAGAAGATCATCGGCCTGGAGGGCTACGGCCTCAAGATGGTGGAGCGGGTTCCCCTGGAGATTCCTCCCAACCGGATGAATCGCAACTATCTCAAGACCAAGTGTCAGAAGATGGGGCACCTGTTGAAGCTGGTGGAAAACTAGTGTCATGTTTCATAATTAGCTGGATATAATATCAGGACTGGAACGCCGGCGTGGGCATGATTAAGTCCCCCTTTTTCAAAGGGGTTTTTAAAATCAGTCATTTTCAATGGATAATCCATGGCGGAACAGACCACTAGTACCAGCAAGCAGGCGTTAGCTCTCTCCTGACCAGGGGCTTGCGGAACAGAAAAATACCAAAAACTCAAACTGAGAAACTCAGAAGGGGGAAGGATGCGTACGGTAGAAGGCAAGCTCAACGGCGCCGGCCTGAAATTTGCCCTGGTGGTCAGCCGCTTCAATTCCTTTATTACCGAGCGCCTGCTGGAAGGGGCCCTGGATTGCCTGCGGCGCCAGGGGGTGGCGGAAGACGATTTAATGGTGGTGCGGGTACCCGGGGCCTGGGAAATCCCGTTGGTGGCCAAACGTCTGGCAGCCTCCAAGGCCCACGACGCCGTGGTCTGCCTGGCCGCGGTGATTAGGGGCTCCACTCCCCACTTCGATTACGTGGCCGGGGAAGTGAGCAAGGGGATCGCGCAGGTGGCCCTGGAGAGCGGGGTGCCCATCTCCTTCGGCATTCTCACCACCGAAACCCTGGAGCAGGCTATCGAGCGGGCCGGCAGCAAGGCGGGCAACAAAGGGTTTAGCGCCGCGGAAGCCGCCATCGAGATGGCCAATCTTCTGAAGGGCTGGGGGGCCTGATTTCTTGCCGGCTTATTCCCGCAGCCACTGCCGGGAATGGGCCCTGCAATTTCTCTATCACGGTGAATTCGCCCGGAGCGACCACCCGGAGGATTTAGAGGGCTTCTGGAGCCATTTTCATCCGGAAGGCCCCGGCGTCCCTGCCTATCTGCGGGTATTGACGGCCGGGGTGGCTTCCCATCAGGGAGAATTGGACGCCCTCATCCGCCACTTTTCCGAACACTGGCGCCTGGAGCGCATGGGTGCGGTGGACCGCAACCTCCTGCGCCTGGCAGCCTATGAACTCCTCTATCAGCACAAAATTCCGCCCAAAGTGGTGATCAACGAAGCCATCGAGATGGCCAAGCGTTACGGGACCGAGGACTCGGGGGCCTTTGTCAATGGCATCCTGGACCAGGTCCTGGCGGACCGGAAGAAGTTAGCCTTGAGCGGTGAACAGTGAGGAAAAAGTAGTTGCTGGTTAATTATCCCAAGGTACAATCACAGCATTAGAAATATTCTCCGTAGGGGGGCACAGTGGCACAGGCTTTCAGCCTGTGCTGGGATGCGCCCTCCGGGGGCGGACACCTGGGTCTGCCCCTGCTGATCCCCGCCTTTGCTTTTGGCTGGCAAACTTGCACACCGGGAAATAAAGACTTATTTTGTTAATTTATAAATTGCCATCCGGTACCCAAAGAATCTGAACCGGCTCCGCCGGCACTGCAAAAGGAGGAATTTGAGATGTTCCGGAGAATCCTGGCATTGGCAATGATAGTCATTTTCCCCCTGGCGCTGGCGGGTTGCATGACTGAAAGCGGGTATTATTCGCCGGGAGAGTCCGCTGGCGCGGGCGCCTTGGGAGGTGCGGCCACCGGGGCGGCCCTCGGCGCCATCATCGGTGCGGCCACCGGCGCGCCCGCCACCGGCGCCTGGATAGGCGCCGCCGCCGGCGGGCTCGTGGGAGGAGTGGGCGGCTATCTCTATGCCGAAAACCGTAATAGTGAGATCGCCTCCAGTCAGGCCGCGGCCCAGTCCTACAATTACAACCCCTCTCAGGGCAACCTGGTGAAAATCGACCGGGTATCCGTCAACCCTTCGGTGGCACACCCTGGCCAGCAGGTTAACCTGGAGACGAATTACACCATCCTGACCCCGGACAATAATCCGGCCTCGGTCAACCTGGTGTGGGAAGTCCGCTACGGGGGCCAGTTGATGGGGCAGCCGTACCAGACCACGGTCAACAATGCCAACGGTTCCTTCACCGATTCCGTGGAATATGCCCTGCCCAACGGCGCGGCCTCTGGGAGTTATACCGTCACCAGCCGGGTGAACAGCAATTACGGCGGCGACCAGCGGGATGCCTATTTCAGCATCCAGTAAGGTCCTGGCCAGGTCAGCAGGGGGCGGCAGGTGAGAATCGTCACTGGCCGCCTCATTCCCGCCGGTTCCCGGGGCGCGTCCCGGAGATCCATTATTGAAGTACTTTTAGGGTTACCTGCCGGTTGACAAGAATCCACCCTTTTGTTAAACTTTCATTTTTTACTCTCCTTGCCCTGGGCCGAAGGCGCCAGGGCCATCAGGCCATAAGGAGGAAGAATGCGCCGCTATGAGTCGGTCTGGGTGGTGAACGGCGACCTCCCGGACGAAGAGATTAAGGGCACCATCGACAAGTTCAGCCGGATCCTTTCCACCCAGGGAGGCACCCTGGTGCGCCTGGAGGAATGGGGCCGCAAGAAGTTGGCCTACCGGATCCAGGGGGTTACCCGGGGTTACTACGTCGTGGTGGACTACGCCGGCACGCCGGCCACCGTCAAGGAACTGGAGCGGAACTACCGCATCGACGACCGTCTCATCCGCTCTCACACCAGCAGAAAATCCGATAAAGTAAACCTCGAGGCCCTGCAGGCGGAGATCGCCGCCGGGGTCCAGGCGGTTGCGGCGGCCCCCGCCCCGGAAGTGGAACCCGCGGGGGTGGTCCCGGAGGCTGTAGCGGCAGTTGAGGCCGCGGCGGCACCCGTTGCGGAGGTGGAAGCCGCGCCTCAGGGACAGGAGGACTAAGCCATGCCGGTAATGCCTCGCCGCAAACGGAAACAGTTCTACGTCAGGCGCAAGGTTTGCCGCTTCTGCGTGGATGCCAACCTGCCCATCGACTATAAAGACTACAACACCTTGAGGCAGTTTGTCACGGAGAGGGGCAAGATCATCCCCCGGCGAATTTCGGGAAATTGCGCCCGCCACCAGCGCCGGGTCACCAGGGCCATCAAGCAAGCCCGGCTGCTGGCCCTGATTCCGTACACTCCCACGGCGCCGCCAGCATGATGGCTGGAGCAGAGCCTTGTTACCCGCAGGCCGCCTTTCCATCTGGTTCGCCTGTTTAAGCCTCCTGCTGCTGCTCTTGATCGGGGCGCAGCTGCACCCCATGGGTTACCTGCTAGCGGGCATCCTGGCGCCCCTGCCGGTGCTGCTGGTAGGATGGCGCCTGGGAGACCGGGATGCCCTGCTGCTGGCCCTGGCCGGCGTCGTGGTTGTCCTGGCCTTGAATCCCGGGCTGGAAACCCTCTGGACGCATCTTAGCTTCCTGAGTCTGCTGCTCATGGGCTTCTTGTTGAGCGCCCTGCAACACCGGGGCCTGTCCGCCCCCGGGGCCATCATGCTCACGGTGCTGACCCTGAGCGGCCTGGCCCTGCTGCTATTTCTGGGACAGGCCGCTTATCAGGGGGTGAGCCCCCAGGTTCTCCTGGACCAGCGGGGCGCAGAAATCATGAAGTCGGTGCACCAGGTGCTGGGGGAAGGCAGTGGCGCCTCCGGGGCCGCAATAACGCCGGGGATTTCCCCGGGCGAACTGGAAGCCCTGCTTAAACGGCTGCTGCCGGCCCTGGTGCTCACCAATACCGGCCTGGTGGCCTGGCTCAACGTGGTGCTGGCCCGGCAATTGACCTGGCTGCTGAGCGGCCAGAAGCCCGAGCCGCCCCTTTATTATTGGGCCCTGCCCGAATGGCTCATCTTCGTGGCTCTGGGCGCCGGCTTTATGCTGTTGGTTCCGGTGGCCGCGTTGCGTTCCCTCAGCCTCAACCTGTTGCTGATCCTGGCGGTCCTCTATTTCTGTCAGGGTTTGGGGGTGGTGGCCGGCTGGTTCCAGCGTCTGAGACTGCCCCGGGTTCTGCGGATCATCGGCTACGCGGTGCTGTTTTTTAACCCGTTGTTTTTTTTGATCACCATCCTGGGAGTGCTGGACCTCTGGTTCGATTTTCGCCGCTTGCACCGGCAACCCGGGGACGCCGGAGGAGGAATCAAAAGTTGAAGATCATTCTGACGAAAGACGTTGCCGCCCTGGGCGTACTCGGCTCCGTGGTGGAGGTGGCCCGGGGTTATGCCAGAAATTACCTGATTCCCCAGGGCCTGGCCATGGAAGCCAACCGGGGCAACCTGGCCCAGGTGGAACAGGTTAAAGCCAGATATGTTGACCTCCGGGCCAAGGAGCAGGAAGCCGCTTTGGCCAATGTCGCCCAACTGGAAGGGGTGAGCGTCACCATTACCCAGCGGGTGGGAGAGGGAGAGCGCCTCTACGGGTCGGTGACCGCGGCCATGATCATCACGGCACTGGAGGCCAAGGGCTTCAATATCGACCGCAAGCAATTGGACCTGCCGGAGCCGATTAAAAAGCTGGGCAGCTACCAGGTCCCCGTCCGCCTGGCCCCGGAAGTCCAGGCCGAAATCACCGTGGCCGTGGTGGCCGAGGCAGATTAGCTTTTCCCTGTATGGTTTTCCGGGGCAAGGGGTGGCTGGCGCAAGCTAAAGCCTGCGGCTACAGTTAAATTCCCCATCTGGAACTTGTTTTTTGCTCCGATTGCTAATTGCTGGCGCCGGCGCTCCGCCCGGGCGCCTTGATACAAAAAATTCAAAAATTGGCTGCATTTAATGGGAATGAAGGCAGTATTGAGAGCCATCAGGTGAAAAATCCAGCTAACCCCTGGGGAAGATCGCTTAATCTTCTGTAACAACATTAACTTGGTTGTAAATCTTTAACTTTCCTTCCCTCCCCGCCTCCCTGGGGCGCCCAACCCCTATTTGCAATCCCGCCGGGTTTTCGATATGATGCAAGAAGAGACCCCGTGTAATAATTAATCTATTTAATTCAGCTAGTTATTAACAGAGAACCGTTCTGCCACCTGGGGGAGTCACCATGCCTGGAAGCATTCGGCGCAACGCCCAACGGATGGCCGCGGCCCCGGCGGAAGACGCCCACCCCGGCGGCTTTACCCCGCCGGCCTCGCCCGAGGCGGAGCAATCGGTCCTGGGGGCCATCCTGGTGCGTCCGGAGGTGCTGGACCGGGTGGCCGATGTGATCGCGGCCGGCGACTTTTATCGGGAGGCCCACGGAAGAATCTTTCAGGCCATGCTGGACCTCTACGGCCGGGGCGACCCGGTGGACCTGGTGACCGTTACCGCCCTGTTGGATGAGCGGGGCCAGTTGGCAGGAGTGGGGGGCCCGGTCTTCCTGGCGGGCCTGAGCGAGCAGGTGGGGTTCGCCACCAACGCCGACTATTATGCCGGCCTGGTGCACGACAAGGCGATCCTGCGCCGCCTGCTGGACGCCACCCAGGAGATCGCCGGCTCCTGCTTTGGCCCGGTGGAGGATGTCGGCGAGTTTCTGGACGCCGCCGAGCAGAAGGTCTTCGAGGTGGCCGAGTCCAAGGTGCGCCTGGGGTTCCAGCCCTTGTCGGCCCTGGTGGAAAAGGAGATCACCCACCTGGAGGCCATCTGGCACCGGGAATTGGGCCGGATTACCGGGGTGCCCAGTGGCTTCAATGACCTGGACAACCTCACCGCGGGCTTCCAGAACAGCGACCTGATTATCATCGCCGCCCGCCCCAGCATGGGCAAGACCGCCCTGGCCCTGAACATCGCCTACAACGCCGCCTACAACAAGGACCCAAAGCACGTGGCCTTTTTCTCCCTGGAGATGTCCAGTGAACAGTTGGTGCGGCGGCTGCTCTCCAGCGCCGGCGAGGTGGACGCCTCCAACCTGCGCCGGGCCTTCCTGAGCAGCCTGGAATGGACCAACCTGCAGACCGCCGCGGGTTATCTTTTGGATTGCTCCATCTACATCGACGACACCCCGGCGGCCACCGTTCTGGACATCCGGGCCAAGTCCCGGCGCCTCAAGGCGGACGGCAAACTGGATATGCTGATCATCGACTACCTGCAGCTCATGCGCGGCCGGGCTGACGTGCACAGCCGGGAACAGGAGATCTCGGAGATTTCCCGGTCCCTGAAGGCCCTGGCCAAGGAACTGAAGGTGCCGGTCATCGTGCTCTCCCAGTTAAACCGTAAGGTGGAAGAACGCCCCAATAAACGGCCGCAACTGGCGGACTTGCGCGAATCCGGGGCCATCGAGCAGGATGCCGACGTGGTCATCTTCATCTACCGGGATGAAGTCTACCGGGAAGACTCCCCGGACCAGGGCATCGCCGAGATCATCGTCGGCAAGCAGCGGAACGGCCCCACCGGCAAGGTCAAGCTCATTTTCCGGGCCAAGTACACCACCTTCGGTGCCTATGAGCGGGAAGGGGCCCCGGCGGGAAATTGAGGCCTCGACGCGGCTCTCTGATTCATACCGTCTCTGACCCTGGCGGCCGCCGCGGGCGTGAAAACACGGGCCGAGGTCGAAAGATTTTTTATGCCTGGCCGCGGGCATAGGGGCCTTTCCCGCGGGAGAGGCGCTGGTGACGCAGACCGACCCTGGGGGCCAGGCGAGCGGGAATTTTTGGGGAGCCCGGTTAAGGCGCCGGGCACAGCCCGCCTTATGAGCGGGCAGCACGTAGGGTGGGCACTGCCCACCATTTTGTTCTGGTGTGCCTTGGTGGTGAACCACCAAGCCACCAAGATACAAAAAGGAATAGGGCGGCCTATGGCCGCCGGTTATCGGGGCTATGCCAAACTATCTGCACCTGGTTTTTCAGGGTGGTGACCTATAAGCCGGCAAAATGGCAGGCCGGCAACGGCGGCCAACCCCGCTGACCCGCATCCCCGGCGGGGTTTGATCCTCTTCACCGCCTGCCTGGGGGCCTTCATGGCCACCCTGGACACCAGCATCGTCAACATCGCCTTGCCCCAGATGGCCCGGGAATTAGGCAGCTCCCTTTCGCAAATCTCCTGGGTCATGGTCGCCTATCTGCTGGTCCAGGTTTCCCTGCTCCTGATCAGCGGCCGTTTAGGGGATCTGCTGGCTCCCGGGCGCCTCTTCCTCCTGGGGCTGCTGGTTTTCACCGGCTCGTCGGCTCTCTGCGGCCTGGCCTCCGACCTTCCCCGGCTGGTGGCGGCCCGCTCCTGCCAGGGGATAGGGGCCGCCCTGATGCTGGGCCTGGCGCCCAAGCTGATCGCGGCGACCTTTGGCGAAGGAGAGCGGGGTCTGCCCCTGGGCCTGTTTTCCACCGCCTTTGCTGCGGGCATCAGCGTGGGCGCCCCGGCGGGCGGGCTCATCACCTCCCACCTGGGCTGGCCCTATATCTTTTTCATCAATATCCCCATCTGCGCCCTGGCCCTGCTGGTGGGCGCGACTTCCCTGGGAAGGCTCCGGTCCCAGATGGCCTGGGACCGGCGGGCCTTGGACCTCTGGGGCTCTCTGGTCCTGGCCCTCGCCCTGGGCTCGCTGGTCCTGGCCCTGACCCGGCTGCGGGAATCGGGTTGGGGTGACGGTCTGACGGAGGGTTTCCTGGCCCTGGGGCTCGGGCTGCTCCTGATCCTGATCTTCCTGGAGCGCCGCCAGCCCTTCCCCTTGATCCACGGCGAGTTATGGCGAAGTTGGCCCTTCGTGGCCGGGTCGCTGGCGGTGGTTCTGACCTTCGCCGCGGTAATGGGGACCTTTTTCCTGCTGCCCTTCTTCCTGGAGCAGGTTTACCGCTACTCCCCGGATCAGGCGGGCCTGCTGCTGGGCGTCCTGGCCCTGACCAACGCCGCGGTGGCCGGGGTGGGTGGGTACCTGGCGGACCGCTGGGGGAATCTGCTGGTGCTTAGGAGCGGCTGCCTGCTGATGGTGGGCGGCCTGGCCTCCCTAATGTTCACCGGGCCCGGCGACACCGCCCTGGGCCTGGCGGCCAGGTTCGTCCTCCTGGGGCTGGGCTTGGGTCTGTTCCAGGCCCCGAATCTCAACGAGATTCTCCGGGGGGTGCAGCCGTCCCTGGTGGGTCTGGCGGCCAGCACCAATGCGGTGTTAAAAAATCTGGGGTCCTTGATCGGGATCACCCTGATGGTGACGGTCTTTGCCTGGCTGGCCCCGCACCAGCCCCGCCTGGGGCAGGAATTCTCCCCGGGACTGGGGCCTTACCAGCGAGCCTTTGCCGCGGCCCTCCTGGTCGCGGCTCTCAACCTGCTCATCACTCTTCTGCCCCGGAAGACGCCTGCCGCTAACCGCGGCCAATAACCAACCTGAAGGAACCTGAGACCGGATAGCCGCAGGCTTTAGCCTGCGCCAGCTAAAGCCTGCGGCTACATTTTAAAGGCAATTTATTTAATGCCCTGATTAACAAGACCTCTGCGCCTGGTCCATGAGGACCTGGGCCACGAGGACCTGGCCACAACCCGGATTTGCAGCAATACGAGTGAACGAGGAACTGGGGGACACCATGAAAGTTATTAGAACTGGAGGGGGGGTAAGTAGGTTACGAGATTGATTTACAACTATGATCTGCTCCGGGGGGTAAGGTTCCTGCTAATCTCCCGGCCTCCCAGGGCATTGGGCCAGTCCACAAGGGGTTGTTTGGGCTTGAGTACGGCTGCAGAGCGGTTAATTGAGTCCATTTTTGATTATCTTGGTATATGTGCAGTCGCCTATCGGTTGGTCAGGTGACGGCGGCGGGTTAACGGAAAGAGATTACAAAAAACCAAGCCACGGGGATACTGTCGAATCAAGTCTGATTAAGGGCAACTCATAACAAAGGCAGGGCCAACAATGACCCTGCCTTGGCATATGATAAAGATACTGAGGACCAGTTTGATAACTGGGGATGTAATGTTCACCTCAGTTTTTATTACGGGCCTTAGTCTATAATGGCCAACAGTAGGTTATCTATCACTCACTCTCATGGCTGGAACTCTCGTGGCTGGAACTCTCGTGGCTTGAACCCCCAGGGCTGGAACTCTCATGGCTTGAACTCTTATAGGTTGAACCCTCAGGGCTGGAACTCTCATGGCTTGAACTTTTATAGGTTGAACCCTCAGGGCTGGAACTCTTATAGCTTGAACTCTTAGAGATTGAACCCTCAGGGCCTGAACTCTCATGGCTTGAACTCTTATAGGTTGAACCCTCAGGGCCTGAACTCTTATAGGTTGAACTCTTATAGGTTGAACTCTCAGGGGTTGAACTCACATGGCTTGAACTCTTATAGGTTGAACTCTCATGGCTTGAACTTCCTTGGACAACGCCTTCCTGGGGTTCAGGCCCCGGTTGGTTTGTTTGGGCATTAACAGTTGTCACACCAATTGTCAACATCAACAATAACAGAAGTATGGTTTTCATAAACATAACCTCCTTTAGGATGGTCTATTGGTAATCATTAGATTAAAAAAAGGCAAGAGGAGCCCCGGGAATTAATTTCGTTAATGTGTTTAAAAAGGGAAATCTGACTCTAATTTTCTAAGAGTATTGGCTTTAAACCGGAGGTGTTCTTCAGAATTACCCCCCAGAGTCAGTGGTGATAGATACCTTGCCACAATGAACACCTATCAGAGCGGCGGGAAAAATTGCGGATATGACCTGGATAGTATGTCTGAAGACTAACCGGGCCGGGGAAGATCCCGCCGTGCTCGGTGCCCTTCAGGGTAACCCCGCAGGCGCCTAATGTTGTGCCCCGGATTTTCCTTTCAAGATGATTTTCCTTTTTTGGTAGGGGCGGATCCAGGTGTCCGCCCCCAGAGGGCGCACAGTGGCACAGGATCTCAGCCTGTGATTGGGTGCGCCACTGTAGGGGCGGGTTTAAAACCCGCCCCTACTATTGATAGCACCTGGGACGCAACCCAAGTGTGATGCTTCATAATTGCCAGGACATTTCAAACTACGGTTTTTTTTAAACCCCCTTTGAAAAAGGGGGGCAGGGGGGATTTTAAATAAGGTCCTGAAATTCCCCTAAATCCCCCTTTCCCAAAGGGGTACTTTAATACCCTGGGAATTTAGGTTTTCACTTGATTTAATGCCATACTATTTATGAAGCACAACACTAGAAGCTATTGCAACCCCCCGGTCTGCCCCAAAAGGTCATTCTGAGTGAAGCGAAGAATCTCGTATTTTTAGTGATTTGAGATCCTTCACTCCGTTCAGGATGACCGTGAAATCAGGTTTTGCAATAGCTTCTAGCCCTTCCCCCCAAAAAAAAGGTGGGAGGCGCAGCTCCCGGAGCCGCGTCTCCCACCGCCGGGCGCCCAAGCTTTTCCAGCTCAGGCGGTCTTCACCTTTATCTTCCGGGGCTTGGCCCGCTCCACCTTGGACAGCACCAGGCGCAGCACCCCGTCTTTCATGAGGGCCTCGATCTTGCCCTGATCGATCAGACTGCCCAGGTGGAATTCCCGGATGTAGTCCCCGGTGTAGTATTCCTGCCCCACCATGGTTTCGCCCTGGCTCAGCGGCGGGCCCACTTCGCCGGAGATGACCAGTTGATTGTCCCGCAAGTCCACGGTCACTTTATCCGCCGGCACCCCGGGCATATCGGCCACCAGTACCAGGGCCTCGGGGGTCTCGAAGATATCCACCGCCGGCAGGAAGACGCGGCCGGGACGAACCCGCTCTCCCTTGGCCGGAGCCTCTTTCTTGGCCTTTACCTGCAATTCCTTTTCAGTCATGAGTCCTCCCTCAGGCAACCTTCACTTTGATCTTCCGGGGTTTGACTTCTTCCGCCTTAGCCAGCTTGATGGTCAGGACGCCGTCCTTACAGGTGGCTTCCACCTTATCCAGCTGAACTCGGGAAGACAGGGCCAGCACCCGCCGGAAAAAACCCGATTCCCGTTCCCGGCGCTGGTAATTGACCTGCTTTTCCTCGGAGGCGATCTTGCGTTCGCCCCGAAGAATCAGGCTGAGGTCCTGGATGGTGATTTCCAGGTCTTCCGCCCTGACCCCGGGCAGTTCGGCCCGCACATAGATATGATCCCGGTCTTCGGAGAGATTCACCAGGGGGTAGACTCCCACCTGCCAGGGTGAGCCCTCCGGGCTGAAGTCGCCCTGAAAGAGCCGGTCCATACGGCGCTGCAGTTGTTCCAGCTCTCGGAGGGGGTCTTGGGTTAGCCCCGGTTCCCGAAAAATTATAGGCATTATTATGCTCCTCCGGCTTTTGATAAGTTTAAACTCAACTATAAAATTTAAGCATCAATATCGCGGAGTCAAGGGGCGCGCGGCGCTTGCAAAATCGCCGCAATCATCTATAACTATAAGGAAAAACGAGAGAGATTGGGAAGAATAGCCCATGGCATTCCCCTGGCAGCCCGTTACCTGGGTGCTCCTGGACATGGACGGCACCCTGCTGGATAAACACTTTGACGACTACTTCTGGGAAACCCTGGTGCCCCAGGAATACGCCCGGCGCCAGGCGCTCCCCTTGCCGGAGGCCCGGCAACTGGTCTTCGCCCGCTATCGGCGGGAGGAAGGCACCCTCAACTGGACCGACATCGACTTCTGGTCCCGGGAGCTGGAACTGGATATCCCGGCGCTGAAGGAGGGCATCCGCCACCTCATCGAGGTCCACCCCGACACCGAAGATTTCTTGAAATTCCTGGGGGAGGCGGGGAAGAGGGTGGCCCTGGTGACTAATGCCCATACCAAGACCCTGGCCTTAAAGATGGACCAGACCGGCCTGTTGGCCTATTTCGAGGCAGTGGTCTCCTCCTTCGACCTGGGAGCCCCCAAGGAAGAAGTGCGCTTCTGGAAGATCCTGCAAGAGAGATTGGCATTTGACCCCGGGTCCACCTTGTTGGTGGACGACAATGCCGAGGCCCTGGCCGCGGCCCGGGTCTCCGGCATCCGCTACCCCGTCTTCAAGGCCAAATCCAGCTCCCGGCAGGAGGCCGAATCCCACCCGGACTTCCCCTCCATCGAGTCATTTTACGAGCTGATGGAATGATGATTTTTGGGGGAGGGGGGAGGGCCAGGAACCCTTACAGAAAATACCAAAAATACAAGAAATACAAAAAGCAAAGCCCCAATTCGCCAGCCAAATCATATCTGGAATTTTTATCACACTACTCATAAGAGAAGCTCTTGGCAAGCTAGCGCCGCAATCACTAGTCCTGCATCTCTTGGTTGGATAAGGCCACAAAAAAGGCAGGGCCACGGAGGGCCCTGCCTGAGGATTGTCAGTCTCGTTTAGAGGCGGCTTACTTCTTCAGACTCCACTTGCGGCGCAGCATGCCTAGCCCCATCAGCCCGGAGCCCAGGAGGAGCAGGCTCGGAGGCAACGGCACTGCGTTCAGGGCAATCTTATCGAAGCCGACCTGCGGGCCGCTGTCCGACAGCCGGATTTCCAAAGTATCTCCCAGAAATGCCGATCCAGTGCTGTTGTACGACACTATGAAGGGTGCAAAAGTTCCTTGGGGTCCAGTGCCGGAGGTCGAGGCCAGAACGTTGCCCCCAGCCAGCAATTGCATGGTGTACGTTGCGAAATAGCCAATATCATTTCCCACCACACCGGTCAAGGCGTACGTGGTGTTGTTTAAGAGCGGAAAGCCGGTGAGGACCTGGGAGAATGTATTGCCTGCGGACTGGCCTCCGACACCGAGCCAGCCGATCTGGCTACCCTGAGGCGCCGGTACTGTCCATAAGCCATAATTGTTCAAATCGATATTCCAGACCCCTCCTCCACCCGTCCCCAATGAAGTCCAACCGGGAGGATCCACATAGGTGGCATCCCGACCTGTGGTAATTGAGGGATCTTCAAAACCAGCATTGATGATAGGAATAGAAGTTGCAAGGGCCCCCGAAGTTCCCAGCGCTAAGGCCATGAGCATCAGCGCTATCACCAGCCATAACTTTTTCATCGGCTTTCCCCTCTAATATCGGTCCGAAATTTCCGGTTATCTATGCATAAAACCCGCGCTGCCTATTCCAGGCAACCCGGCCGTCTCTCCATCCTCATAGACCCGTGGCTTTCCATCTCCATCGTGCGATGAGTTTGGCTCTTCTGGTACATCTCATACTAAAAACATAAAATACGCTTGTCAAGAAAAATATTAAAAATAATATATTTTTTTAAAGACCCCGCAGCCCGCAGTCCGTAGGGCTGGAAAGCGAAGCGCCTCCCACCATTAGCATTATTCCATCTCTAGACTGCGAACGTTATCATCTGCCACCCATTCTTTGCCTGCCCTGGGTTGTGCCTTGCACCGAAAACCGCAAACCGAGATAGAAATTCAGCGCGGAGGCCCAGAGAGCGCAGAGAAAAACCCAGAAAACCGAAAACCGAGAACAGAAAACCGCCCTCAGGCAGCCACCCTTTTGATCCGCGCCCCCAGGGCCGCCAGTTTCTCCACCAGGCTGGCGTAGCCCCGGTCCAGGTGATAGACCCGGAGGATTTCGGTGGTCCCGGTGGCGGCCAGGCCGGCCACCACTAAGGAGGCGCTGGCCCTGAGGTCGGTGGCCATCACCTGGGCGCCCTGGAGCTGACGGCGGCCCCGGACGATGGCGTGGCTTCCCGAGACGCTGATGTCCGCCCCCAGGCGGCGCAGCTCGCTGACGTGCATGAAGCGGTTCTCGAAGATGGTTTCGGTGATCACCGAGGCGCCCCGAGCCACACTCATCAAGGCCATAAACTGCGCCTGCATGTCGGTGGGAAAGCCCGGATAGGGGAGGGTGCGGATATCCACCCCGGTGAGGGAGCCGCCGGGATGCACGCTGATGCGGCCCGGTTCGGCGCTGAGGCGCACTCCCGCCTCGGTGAACTTGCCCAGCACCGCGGTGAGGTGGGGAACCGGGGCGTTGGTCAGGGTGACCTCTCCCCGGGTGATGGCGGCGGCGGCCAGGTAGGTGCCGGCTTCGATGCGGTCGCTCATGATGGTATAGTTGGCGGGCTTCAGCTCCGGCACCCCGCGGATAGTGAGGATTTCGCTGTCGATCCCGTCGATCTCAGCCCCCATGGCCACCAGGAAGCGGGCCAGGTCCCCCACTTCCGGCTCCATGGCGGCGTTTTTAATCACCGTGGTGCCTTTGGCCAGGGTGGCGGCCATCATCAGGTTCTCGGTGCCGGTGACCGTGATGCCTTCCAGGCAGATCTCGGCCCCGCGTAGCCGCCGGGCATCGGCCTCCACGTAACCCTGGGACAGGTTGATTTTTACCCCCATGGCCTCCAGGCCCTTGAGATGGAGGTTGATGGGCCGGGCCCCGATGGCGCAGCCGCCGGGCAGGGAAACCCGGGCCTGGCGGGCCCGGGCCACCAGGGGGCCCAAGACCAGAACCGCGGCCCGCATGGTCTTCACCAGCTCGTAGGGGGCCTCGTAGCCCGTGAGCTCTTGAGTGTCGGCGATGAGGACTGTTGGTATTTTTTGTAAGGGAGAACCGGCGAGGTTGCCTTTATCCGGAGTCGATTCCCGGCTCCCGCCCTCGGGCGCGGCCACTTCCCGAAACTGCACCCCGAGGCTGCCCAGGAGTTTTTTGCAGGTGCGGATGTCGGCCAGGGGCGGGACGTTGGAGAGCCGGTGCTGCCCCGGGGCCAGCAGGGTGGCAGCCAGGATGGGCAGGGCAGCGTTCTTGGCCCCGCTGATCTGCACTTCCCCCTGCAGGGGAATTCCGCCTTCAATGACGATCTTATCCATGATTACAGCCTTGGGAAAAACCCGCTGAGGTCAAAGCAGACGGCTTCCCCGCCGCCCTGCTTCAGCTGGATTTCCCTGCGGTCCCAGACCTGGCCCGGTCAGGTTGAGATTACCAGGTCTAAAACCCCCTGATTTTTATGCTCCAAAAGAAATTGATTGATTCTTTTATTAGCTAAACTGGAATAATTTTCATCGGTCTCATAGCCAACGTAATGGCGATTTGTCTGAATAGCGGCCAGGGCCGCCTGACCGCTTCCCATAAAGGGGTCCAGCACTACTTCACCGTCAAAAGTGTATAGTTGTATCAGTCGATAAGGCAATTCCACCGGAAAGGGCGCTGGATGCCCAACTTTCTTTGCTGAAACGGCAGGGAAGGTCCACACGCTCTTAGTCAATTCTAGGAATTCCTCTTTGGAAATAGTGGGTTTTCGCTTAGCAGGGTTTTTGCGCGCGAAGGTTCCTTTTGAA
Source organism: Desulfobaccales bacterium (assembly GCA_052147455.1). Classification (GTDB taxonomy): domain Bacteria; phylum Desulfobacterota; class Desulfobaccia; order Desulfobaccales; family 0-14-0-80-60-11; genus JAPLJC01. The sequence continues at coordinate 71,425 of JBKQKO010000001.1, forward strand.
AAAATCAAAATATATTCATGTATATCTCGAAGAGTTGGGTTTGCGGCAGTGCACCAGCTTCCCCAGGCAGTGGAAGGGGAGGCGCTGGACGCTTTATTCCAAATGATTTCCCCCCGCATGAGAAAACCGATATTCAGCATCTCTTGAATAATAAAAGAATGGAGTGGGATATAAGGTTTGCGCCCCAGGTTGGCGACGTTGACGCAGGCCCGGCCGCCGGGCGCCAGCACCCGGTGAACCTCCCGCCAGACCCGGCCCAGGAACTCCAGGTACTCAGCCAGGGTGGCGTCCCGGTCATATTCCTTGCCCACGTTGTAAGGGGGCGAGGTCACCATCAGGTGGACGCTGTTATTCGGCAGTTCCGTCATGTTTTCCGATGACTTGCAAAAAATTTGATCCAGGTACTTTATGGGAATGCGGTTCTCCACATAATCAAGCTCTTGCTCCTGGGGCATCTGCTCATATAATTTGCTGGCGTAAAAGGACGAGGCATCGTGGGAGATGCGTCCCGGGGCGCCGAAGGCGCTGGTGCGGGTCTTTTTCCGGAGAGGAGAATTCTTCATGAGGACCAGGATTTGCTGGTTTTTTTATGACTCGGGGTCCGGGCGCGAGCATTACCTCACGCCAAGGCGCCGAGAGCGCTATGTGCCGGCCATCCCCTTGATTTTGCCTTGGTTTACGGCCTCTGCTATGGTAGCATGATTATACTTGCGCTTTGAGGGGAAGAAAAGGAAAAATCATGAATCCCTGGGTGCTGGCGGGAGTGGCTGGCACTTCTTTTATCGTAGCCCTGTCCGGGGCCATGATGCCGGGGCCGCTGCTCACGGTGACCGTGGGCGAGTCGGCCCGCCGCGGTTTCTGGGCCGGACCCCTGATCATCGTGGGCCACGCCCTGCTGGAGGCGGTCCTGGTCGTGCTATTATTGCTGGGTCTGGGAACCTGGCTGAATCAGCCCCCGATCCTGGGAGGGGTGGGCGTGCTGGGGGCAGTCCTGTTGGGCTGGATGGGTCTCCTGACCCTGAAGGCCTCCCGCCAGGGGCGCCTGGATCTGGTGGCCGGCAAGGGCTCTGGCCTAAACCCGGTGCTGGCCGGGGTGCTGATGAGCGCCGCCAATCCTTACTGGGTCATCTGGTGGCTCACCATCGGCCTGGGCTACGTGATGTTCTCCAGAAAATACGGATTTGCCGGGGTGTCCCTCTTCTACCTGGGGCACGTCCTGGCGGACTTCACCTGGTACACCCTGGTATCCGGGGCGGTGGCCCAGGGACGGCGCTTCCTCTCCGACGGCCTCTACCGCGGCTTCCTGGCGTGCTGCGGCGTCTTTCTGGTGGGCTTCGGGGGTTATTTCGGGCTCCAGGGAGTAAAGTTTTTTCTGAACCTCTAGGCGCGGACTTGCTATGATTGACTTGATAATGGAGGCTTCATGATTCAAAAAGACCTGACGGTGGGATTGCTGGAGGTCAACTGCTATATCCTGGGGGATGAGGAGAGCAAAGAGGCGGTGGTCATCGACCCGGGGGGCGACGAGGAGAAAATCCTGGAGGCCTTGAAGCGCGCAGAACTCAATCTTAAATATATTATCGACACCCATGGCCATTTCGACCACGTGGACGCCAACCAGCCCTTAAAGGAGGCCACCGGGGCCAAGATCGCCATCCACGAGGCGGATGCCCAGATGTTGAGCCAACCTTCGGAGGAGGCCATGTTCTTCACCGGCAACCGCCTCCACTTGTCCCAGGCGGACCTGCTGCTGAAAGAGGACGACCTCCTCAGTTTCGGACCCTACCGGTTGAAGGTCCTGCACACCCCGGGGCATACCCCGGGGGGCATCAGCCTGGTCCTGGAAGGGCAGCCTTGCGTGTACGTGGGGGACTTGCTGTTTGCCGGCTCCATCGGGCGCACCGACTTCCCCGGCGGTTCCTTAGATAACCTGATCCAGGCGGTGCGCACCAAGATCTTTCCCCTGGGAGACCAATACTCGGTGTATCCGGGTCACGGCCCCGTCACCACCGTGGGCCAGGAACGGAAGTATAACCCGTTTTTTTGAGGAGGTCTTGGGGGGAGGGGGTAAGGGCTTTTGCCCTTAGCCCCTTCCCCCAAAAGGCCAATGCCTATGATCT
>JBKQKO010000002.1:0-4166 GCA_052147455.1 Desulfobaccales bacterium
CACGGGAGCCCACCAGCGGCGCCTCGGCCGCTTCGAGCTGGCGGAAGGAGGCACGATCTTCTTGGATGAAATCGGAGAGCTTCCGACTGAGACCCAGATTGCCCTGTTACGGGTGCTGCAGGATCAAAAATTCGAGCGTTTGGGTGGGAATCAAGCGATTCGGGCCGACGTGCGGGTGATTACCGCCACCAATCGTGACTTGAAGGCCGCCATTGAAGCCGGCAGCTTTCGGAGAGATCTATTCTATCGGCTCAACGTATTTCCCATTGAAATACCTCCCCTGCGTGAACGCAAAGAGGACATCCCCATGCTGGTCGAGTACTTTATCGATCGATATGCCAGTAAAGTGGGGAAGAAAATACGGAGCGTCAGCAGGAAGAGCCTGGATCTGCTGCAGTCCTACCCCTGGCCAGGCAATATTCGAGAGCTGCAGAATGTAGTTGAACGGTCGATCATCGTCTGTGACACGGAACAATTTTCGGTCGATGAGCATTGGTTGGTTCGGGAGTCTTGCCAGACTCATCCGGCAAGCCAGCCGCTCTCCAACAAGCTTATGACTCAAGAAAAAAAGCTGATTGAGGCTGCTTTGTCTGAAAGCGGAGGCCGCGTGTCTGGACGGTTGGGTGCGGCCGCCAAGCTGAGTATTCCAGCCTCCACTCTTGAATCGAAGATCAAATCCCTCAAGATCAACAAACATCTCTTCAAATCCGCCTAGAAGCTGCACCACCTTCATCAAGTCATTTTTCACGAACTATCGCTAATTTTCGAAGATTCATGACTTTGAAATTTTTGCTATCACGTATTTTCAATGACTTACGCTTGGCATTTGCATTGCATAACCAAAATAGGCAGCAATTCCAGGAGAGAATCGATAACGTTGAAAGTTCATATACGAGGCAACCCCTTTAAGTTCTCAGGCTATAGATTGGAGGGATCCGCAAGAGAAGGCGAAGGCCCGACTGGGGGGAGGTCTGCCCGCCTCATCCGGCCGATTTGCCTTCTGCCCCAAAAAACCTAATTTGCGCTTAAGGGACGAGCTTGCTTCCTGAGAATACCTTAAATCGACGGATCAAGGTTTTTCTCAAGGCGATAGAATTTTTCGCCTGGCCCATCATCGTAATCTCGGTGCTGCTGGCCGGGGTGGCGGTCTATTATACTCTTCATAACCTGACCATCAGCACCAGCCGGGATGATCTGGTTTCCGGCGATAAACACCTTCTTAAGCTCACCCACCGGATGGATGAGGCCTTCGGAGGCCGGGACGGCCTGGTGGTGGTGGTGGAAAACCGCCAACCCCAGGTGACCATTAAATTCGCCGACGCCCTGGCAGCCGAGTTGCGCCGCTATCCCCAACAGTTTACCGACCTCTTTTATCGCGTCAACCCGGAGAGTTTCAGGCGCTGGGCCCTGCTCTACCTGGATACCGATGACCTGAACAAGCTCAAGGATAACCTGGCGGGTCAGAAAAACCTGCTGTCCGGACTGGCTGCCGACCCGGGCCTGTTGACCTTCTACCATCTGGTTAACGAACAGATGACCCGCGCCATGATCGGCAATCTGTTCACCGGGTTTCTGGCGGCAGCGAAAGGGCCGGAGCAGCCCAACCTGGACCTCTTGAACGCCAGCCTCAAGGAATTGCGTCTCAGCCTGGGAGGGAACCGCCCCTATGTCTCTCCCTTGAATGCCCTTTATCCCAAGGAGCTGGGCGACCTTAGCCAGGAAGGCTACTTTTTTACGAAGAATGACAAGTTCCTGCTGTTCATGGTTACCGAGGAGCCCGGCGACTACCACACCATCCATAACGAGGTGGAACTCCTGCGGAAGGCGCTGGCTCGGGTTAAGGGCCGATTCCCCGGGATCCGGGCGGGGGTGACCGGCCCGGACGCCTTGCAATCGGATGAAATGAGCGGCGCCATGGACTCCATAACCCTGGCCACCTGGTTATCCCTGCTGGGTCAGATGCTCCTGCTCATCGTCTTTCTGCGGAGTCTGAAATGGACCTTGATGATAGGGATAGGGCTGATTATCGGTCTGTGCTGGACTTTCGGGTTGGTTACCCTGGTGGTCGGGCATCTGAATATCCTGTCGCTGGTCTTTGCACCCTTACTCCTGGGGCTCACCATGGATTACCCCATCCATGGGTTCTGCCGTTTTGAAGAAGAGTTGGCGGGCCGCAGGTGCAGCATCGAAGCCCTGGAGCGCACCTATCGCAGGACGGTCCCGGGCAACATTTATGCGGCCCGGGCGGCGATACTCTCCTTTTTGCCCCTGGCCTTTGTGGGATTCAAGGGCCTGGCCGAATTGGGGCTGATCATGGCCATGGGCGTGGTGGCGATGCTGATGGCCATACTGTTGCTGATACCAGCCCTGGTCATGGTCATTGAAGGAGGCGCGCCGGCTGAAGTTTCCCAAGAGGGTCCGGCGGTTCCCAGCCCCTTTCTGGAGCTGCATTGGACCCGTTACCGGTTGATCATAGCGGTGGGAGTCCTGATTACCCTTCTGGGCGGGGTCTGTCTGCTGCGGGTTCACTTCGACTTAAATCCCCTGCATCTGCAAAATCCCCAGACCGAATCGGTAGTTTGGGAAAACCGGCTCATTGAGGGTTCCAACGCCTCGTCTTGCGGCGAACTGATCACCCCGACCCTCTCTGAGCTGGAGGCGAAAAGAGAGGCATTTGCAAAACTGTCCACGGTTTCCCATGTGGAATCGGTGCTCTCCTTTCTGCCGGCGAAGGTGGGGGAGAAGCGCCGGATTTTGACCGGGATGGAGCCGCTCCTGAACTCGGTAAATTTTGCCGCGGCCAGGGCCAGGCCTGCCAACCCCGGAGAATTGGCCGCCATTTTAGGGCGGGTAGATTTTAAAGTGGCCGCAGCCGCCAAAAATTTGGAGCAGGAAGAGGGGGCCACTGAACGGCAGATAGCAGAAACCCATGAGCTGATCGATAAAATTATCCCCCTGCTTAATGCGGACCTGAATCCCCAGGCCGCGGCGCGCCTGGCCGGGTTCAATCGGCAATTTGGCGCGGATCTCAAGGATAAATGGGACCTGCTGCGGGGTTATGCGAAATCAGCGCTGGACTCGGCCCCGCCCACCCAGGAGAATTTGCCCCGGTCCGTACGGGAGCGGTTCATCAGCCCGAATGGAGCTTACCTGCTCCAGGTGTTTTCCTCCCAGGATATCTGGAATTATGAGCCCCTGAAACTGTTTGTGAAGAGTCTTTGGGGCATCGACCCCGACGTGGTGGGGGATCCGGCGCTCCTCTATGTCTTTACCAGGGACTTTCGCAATTCCGTCCTCTTCGCCACCGGAATTGCCGTGCTGGCCATTGCCGCCGTGCTGATGATATTTTTCCGCAGCGTGTTATTGGCGCTGCTGGCCTTTATTCCCCTGGTGGTGGGGACCGGCTTGACCTTGATCCTGATGTGGGTCCTGAACCTCTCCTTCAATCAGGCCAATGTGCTTTTCCTGCCTTTAATTTTGGGAGAAGGAGTAGAATTCGGGATAATCATCCTGACCCGCTGGCAGTTGGAGGAAGCGGCCCGGGCCCTTGCCCTGCCAGCCAGCACCGCCAAAGGGGTGGCCCTGGCGGCCTTAACCACCACCGTGGGGTTCGGAAGTTTGATGGTGTCCGGACACCGGGGCATCTTCAGCCTGGGGCTGTTGGCGACGGTGGGAAGCCTCAGCGTCCTGGTGGCTTCCCTGATCATTTTGCCGGCCTTTCTCCGTCTGTGGGAAAAGGATTATGAACCAGGGCAGCCACCCGTTGCCCATCATCTGGGTTTGCGGCAGTGGCTGCGCCATTACTTGAGGAAAAACTCCGATGAAAAGACGACTCTCGATCCTTAGCCTGACTCTGGTGGCAATCTGGATATTGGTCCTCCCGGCTGGGGCTGAGACCCCTACCGCCTATGTGCGGGGGGTCCTGGACAAGACTATGACGGTCCAGAATGATGCTTCCCTGGACGCCAAGGCCCGGAGTCGCGCCATCCATCAGATCATTGCCCAAAGTTTCGATTTTCCGCTGATGGCTAAGGATACACTGGGGGCCACCTACGGACAGATCAGCGCCGGGCAACGGCAGCAATTCACCCATACCTTCGATTACCTCTTCCAGGATTCTTACTCCCGCATGGTTCTCAACTTCCTCAAGCGGGAGAACATCCAAT
>JBKQKO010000003.1:0-40065 GCA_052147455.1 Desulfobaccales bacterium
GGCCGTCGGCCCCTGGCCCTCCCCCCAAGAAAACTCACATCACACCTGGCCGATTATTTTGTCAAATTCCTCCACTGGCAGGGCGGGCGCGGTGGTGAACGAGATGCCGGTCATTTTGCTCAAGGCCATGGAGGCCTTCACGGCCGCCTCGATGTCGGGCAGGTTGACCACCAGCAGCAGGTCCATCTTTCCCAGCACCGCGTAAATCGCCTTCACTTCCCCGCCCAGTTCCTTGACCTTGTCCTTCGCCTTCTGGGTGCGTCCCGGGCTCATCTCTTTCAGGGCCTGGGCTGAGTATTTGCCAAACATCAGGAATGTAGCCATCTGAAAACCTCCTTGAAGTTTATTGGCTGACAGCTATCAGCGGTCAGCAGTCAGCTAAAGCAAAAAGCATAACCAAAAACCAAAAACCAAAACAAAAAAGCTGAAAGCTGAGAGCTGTCAGCTAAAATTAGCTCTTCACCCGCCAAACGGTCCCCTGGGGGGTATCTTCCAGGACGATCTCCATTTCGGCCAGGGTTTTCCTGATAGCGTCGGCCCTGGCCCAGTCCTTGTTGTTTCGAGCCAGTAGCCGCTCGTCGATGAGGCGCGCAATCTCTTCCGGGGCAACCTTCAGGTCCACGGCCTTCTGTCTCAGGGTGCGGACCATCTCGGCCGGGTCGTCCTGGAGCAGATTCAGAACTTGGCCCAGGTCCGCCAGGGAGTGATCGGCTGCCCGTAGAATCGACAAATAGCCCGGCTGGTCTGATGGTTCCTCCATCAGCCGGTTGATCAGCCGCACCGCGTCAAAGAGGTAGCCCAGGGCCTGGGCGGTATTGAGGTCGTCGTCCATGGCCGCCTCAAAGCGGGACCGCAGGGAAGCAAGGCGGGCGCCTGCCTCTGAGGTCGGGCTGGCTTGAAGGTCCGGGGAGGCCAGCGTCTTAAAGTCCTGGTGGAGGCGGAGCGCCTCGCGCAGCCGGGCCAGAGTGGAATAAAGCCGCAGCAGGGCGGCCTCGGCCTCGGCCAGGGCGGCGTCGGAGAAATCGAGAGGGCTGCGGTAGTGGCCATTGATGAGGAAGAAGCGGACTACCTCCGCGGGAAAACGGGTCAGGACTTCCTTGATGGTGAAGAAATTTCCCAGGGACTTGGACATCTTCTCCTGGTTGAGGGTGAGCAGTCCATGATGCAGCCAGAAGCGGGCGAAGGGCTGGCCGGTGGCCGCCTCGGATTGGGCCAGCTCGTTTTCGTGGTGGGGAAAGATCAGGTCCTGGCCGCCGCCGTGCAGATCGAAGGTCTCCCCCAGGTAGTGCATGCTCATGGCGGAGCATTCGATGTGCCAGCCGGGGCGGCCCAGGCCCCAGGGGCTTGGCCAGGCCGGCTCTCCGGGCTTGCTGCTCTTCCACAGGACGAAGTCCAGGGGGTCTTCCTTGTGCGGGTCCACCTCGATGCGGGCGCCCGCCTGCATGTCATCCGGGTTCTGGCCGGAGAGCTTGCCGTAGCCGGGAAAGCTGCGGACCCGGAAATAGACGTCAGCCGCGCCCCGGTAGGCGAAACCACGCTCTTCCAGGCGGCGGATCAGGGCGACGATCTGGGGCAGGTGCTCCGTGGCTCGGGGTTCGCATGGGGCCGGGGGCAATCCCAAGGCCGCGGTGTCTTGCCGGAAGGAGGCGATGTAGCGCTCGGCCACCTCCTGCCAGGAAATTCCGGTTTCCTGGGCCCGGCGGATGATCTTGTCATCGATGTCGGTAAAATTCCGCACCCAGTTGACCGTTAGCCCCTGACGGCGCAAATAGCGCACCAGGACCTCAAAGACCACGCCGGAGCGGGCGTGGCCCAGATGACAGTCGTCGTAAACCGTCACTCCGCAAGCATAAAACCCCACTTTCCCCTGGGTCAGGGGCTTGAAGGCTTCCTTGCGTCTGCTTAAGGTATTATAGAGTTGCATCGCAGAATGGGGTTGACAAGGTCGATCAGATAAGCGAAGTCAATCCCCAGCAAAATTTCCTGGCAGGAAAGCCGCAGGGGGACCATGTCCGAAGTAATTAGTAAGATAACCAAAAACGCCCGCGAAGTCGTCTTGCTGTCGCTGTCCGAGTTTAAGGGCCACCGCCTCATCGATATCCGGGTGCACGTGCCCGGGGGGCAGGAAGGGGACTGGCTCCCCACCCGCAAGGGGATTTCCCTGGCCGTAACTCTTTATCCGGCCTTCAAGCAGGGGCTGGCCGAACTGGAACGGGCTTTGCTCAAGCAAGGTCTGCTGGACCCGGAAGACTTGGAACCGGAAGCCCCGGAATGAACCCGCAAGTTTGAAATATACCCTATCAGCAGCGGCCAGGCAACGAAAAGGCGGCTGGGTTCCGGCGGCCGGCGGGGTGGGCGAATCAGGCGCCCCCGCCGGCGGGCTGGCTGGGGCCAGTGGTCAGAGGCCAGTAAAGCAAGGCATTTAGGAGAGGTTTTTTTATTCACAGAAAATAGAAAACCGAAAAACGAAAACTTTTTTATCCCCGGCGCCTTCCCCCAAGGCGCCGCAAATTTTTCCCGCCGCCTTGCTCATGCCTCAGGGCGTCACTATCTTTAACAAAAAAGACGGTGGCCGCCTTTTTCGTTTTTTTCGTTAGAGGTGGCGGCCGGAAAGGAGCTCAGCATGACCTATACCGCCAAGGATTTTTCTTTCCTCCTGGGTATGAAAGGCTTCAGTGACACCTTGCTCAAGAACCATTTTACCCTCTACCAGGGCTATGTGACCAACACCAATAAGGTCCTGGACCTGCTGACGGCCCTGCTTAAGGACGGCAAGCAGGGAACCCCGGAGTTTGCCGAACTAAAGCGGCGCCTGGGGTGGGAATTCAACGGCATGCGCCTGCACGAACTCTATTTCAGCAACCTGGGGGGCGACGGAGACTGGGGGAAATCCCCGGAACTGACCAAACGCGTGGTGGCCCAGTTTGGCTCCGTGGAGGCCTGCGCTAACGACTTTATGGCGGTGGCCGCCATGCGGGGCATTGGTTGGGCCGTCTGCTACGAAGACCCGGAGACGGGTCTGATTATCAACCAGTGGATCAATGAACATGACGCGGGACACCCGGCGGGCTGCAATCCCCTGCTGATTCTGGACGTCTTCGAGCACGCCTACATGACCGACTACGGTATCAAGCGAGCCGACTACCTCACCGCTTTTTTCAACAACCTTAAATGCGAGGTGCTGGAACAACGCTTGCTTTGAGCAGAAATGGCGGGAAGGGGTAGACGGAGGAGATCGCCGCCGCGGCGAGGCGTTTGCCCCTTTCGCCTTTCCCAAAATATTGGTCCGCAGAATCACTTTACCCGCCGAAAAATCCTTTACAAGCCTAATCCCCGGGGGATATCTTTTTTAATAAGCATCGGCAGTTCAGTCAGCCAGGAGAGAACATGCGACGCACCGGCTACGTTTATGACGATCACTACCTGTCGCACGATCCAGGGTCGTGGCATCCGGAAAGGCCCGACCGGCTAAAGGCCATCCAGGCCAGCCTCAAGGAAAGCGGGATTCTGGAATTGCTGATCCAGCTCAGGCCTTACCCCGCCCCCCTGGCCTGGGTGGAACGCCTGCATGATCCGGATTATATCCGGCGGTTCCAAGATGCCTGCCAGCAGGGTCAACAAATCTTTGACGTGCAGGACTGCGGCATCAGCCCGGAATCCTATGAGGTCGCCCTGCTGGCCGCGGGCGGGGTGATGGCCGCGGCGGATGCCATCATGGGAGATAAGGCCGATAATGCCTTTTGTGCGGTACGGCCGCCGGGGCACCATGCCGAGCGGGACCGGGCCATGGGCTTTTGCTTTTTTAACAACGCGGCCCTGGGCGCCGTCTATCTCCTGGAAAACTTCGGCCTGGAGCGGGTGGCCATCATCGATTGGGACGTGCACCACGGCAACGGCACCCAGCACCTCTTCGAGGCCGACCCCCGGGTCTTTTACCTGTCGCTGCACGAGGACCCGCAGTACTGCTACCCCGGCACCGGCTACCGCCTTGAGGAGGGCAGTGGTCCGGGTAAGGGCTTCACCCTGAACCTGCCCTTTCCACCCCGCAGCGGCGATGAGGAATATCTGGAGGCCTTGCAGAACGAGGGGTTGCCCCGGTTGCGGCAATTTGCCCCGCAGTTCGTGGTGATTTCCTCGGGCTTCGATGCTCACTCCAAGGATCCCCTGGCCCACATGCACCTGACCCGGATGGGCTACCGGGAGATGGGCCGCCTGGTGCTGGACCTGGCCCAGGAAAGCGCCGGAGGCCGCCTGATCGCGGTGCTGGAAGGCGGCTATAACCTGGAGGTTCTGGAGGAGTGCGTCGAGGACCACCTCAGGCTTCTCCTGGACATCCCTCTGGATCATTTCTGATGAGAGGGGGGCGCGCCCCGGTTTGGCTTTTTTCCCAGGGCGAGTTGGGGAACACCGGGGCTGGCTCCGGGGGGCCTGAGCTTTTAGCGCCGCGGCCCCGTGAGGTCAAGACTCTCCTGAAATAATTTTCTTGACAGTCAAGCCGGGAGTGTGCTAACGAGATTGCCATCCTATACTCAGGCGTAAATGCGGTGCTCGGGGCGACAAAGTTAAGACCATGACGGTATGGCGTGGGCCAGCCGTTTTTTTTTTGGGCCTGCACCCCCCTGGCCGCTGCCGCAAAGGAACCGGGGTTAAAAGGAGTGAGGCATGGCGAGCAATAACGGTACGGTCAAGTGGTTCAACGAAGCCAAAGGCTACGGTTTCATCAAACGCGAGGATGGCCCCGACCTGTTCGTACACTACACCAATATTGCGGGCTCCGGCTTCCGCACCTTGAAGGAGGACGACCGGGTGGAATTCGAGGTAAGCGAAGGCCCCAAAGGACTACAAGCCATCAATGTCAGCAAAATCGACGCAGCCATCGGCGGGGAAGACGTGGAAGACGTGGAAGAGTAGAGCCAGCCTGGAAGGCTACCGCGGCGGGAAGCAATCAACGAGGTGAGACGAGGGGGGGCAGATTATCCTGCAGGGGTTAAGGTAGTTAAATAATTAATCATCTTCCTGAAAACCAGGAGCGAGCCCGTCACAGGCTGGAAGCCTGTGCCACTGCCGCCCCTGATTTTTTTTTTGAGATTGGCGGTGCCCCCAAAAAAAATCAATTCATCCCGATTTCCTCATCCGTCAGGTAACAGGCGGGGTCAGGGGCCCAGAGGTCGCCGCTCAGGGCCTCGGCCCGGACCCGGAAGTTGCCGGCGCAGACCTCCAGCCAGCGGCAGCGGGCGCAGCGGCCGCCCACATAGCGCTTTTTGTCCTTGAGCCGGGCCATGAGAGGATCACTCAGGTCGGTCCAGATCTCGCCGAAGGGGCGGCGCCGCACGTTGCCGAAGCTATAGTGGCGCCAGAACTGGTCGGCGTGCACCTCACCGTCCCAACTGACGCAGCCGATCCCCCGACCGGAATTGTTCCCTTCGTTCATTTTGAGCAATTCCAGGACCTCCGCGGCCCTTTGCGGATCTTCCTTAAGCAGCTTCAGGTAGATATAAGGGCCGTCGGCATGGTTGTCCACCGTGAGCACTTCGATGGTGCGGCCGGATTCAAAGATTTGGCGGGTGCGGGCGCAGATCAGGTCCAACAGCTCCCGGGTCTGGGAGTGGCTCAAGGCCTCGGCCACCAGCTTGGTGCCCCGGCCGGCATAGACCAGGTGGTAGAAGCAGATGCGGGGAAGCTGGTATTCCTCCACCAGGTCGAAAATGGCCGGTATTTCCCGGTAATTGAGGCGGCTGACGGTGAAGCGCAGCCCCACCTTGAGGCCCATCTCCCGGCAGTGGCGCACCCCGGCCATGGCCGCGGCAAAGGAGCCGGACTCGCCCCGAAAGCGGTCATGGACCGCCGGCGCGGCGCCGTCCAGGCTGATGCCTACGTAGGAGAGGCCCAGGTCTTTCAGGCGCCAGGCCAGGTCCCGGGTGATCAGGGTGCCGTTGGTGGAGATCACCGCCCGCATGCCGTGGGCCACGGCCCGGTCCACCAGCTCAAAGAGGTCCGGCCGCAACAGGGGCTCACCCCCGGAAAACAGGACCACCGGCGTCCCGAAGTCCTTCAGGTCGCGGAGCAAATCCAGGGCTGCTTGAGGGCTCAGCTCATCCGGGGCCGGGCCGGCGGTGGCCTGGGCGTAACAATGGAGGCATTTGAGGTTGCAGCGCCTGGTGATATTCCAGACCAGCACCGGCTTTTTATCCGCCGAGAACTGCAAAAGGTGGGACGGCAACTCCCGGGCCTGGCGGCCCGGATAACGCAGGAGGTCGCCGGCTTCCACCGCGCCGCAATAGAGTTTGGAGACTCCTATCATGTCCTGGGGTTATTCCCGAAAACGGGTCGTCTGGTAATGATCCCGGATCAGCCGATTGAGATAGGAGTCGAGATCGCCCAGGGCTTCCCGGGGCAAGATGAAGTGGTCCCGGGAAGTGCGGTCCCGAACCAGTTTCAGGGCGTAGGACAATTCGTCGGAGAGACGGTCGCAGACGGCGAAGGCGGAAATGCCGCCCTCCAGAGCCAGGCGCAGGATTTCATCCACTGCCTCTTCATCGAAATGGAGCTGGATGGCGTGCTCGTCAAAGAAGTGGTCCTCGAAGCCCCGCACCTGGTCATGGAGACGGACCATCTCCTGGAAGCAGGTCTTCAGGTCGCAGTCCCACTGATGGTAATGATCCATCAGCAACTCCACCCGCTGGTCACTGAGGGGCAGCCGGTAGCGCCCCCGTAAATCCTCTTCCTGACGCCAGATGAATTTCTTGAGGATGTCCCGTTCGGCCCTGACCGCTTTCTGGAAGCCCTTGCGGATCTCCGGATCACCCGGATTGGCGATGAGCCTCTCCAGCTCTTCCTGAGGTTCCCGCACCAATTCCGGGGTGACCAGCAGTTCTTTGATGTCTGTGGAGGGCAGCCGCTTTTCGAACTGTAGGAGGACCCGCTCAATGACGCTCACCAAACCCCGTGCCCCGGTTTTTTCCAGGGCCGCCTGGTCCGCCAGCAGGCGCAGAGCTTCGTCCTCGAACCTGATGTCAATCCCGTAGGCCCAAAAATCCCGTTTCTTGCTGATCAGGATGGGGTTATTGGGGTTGTGCAGGATTTCGTAGAGGTCCCCGGCGGTGAGTTGCTCCAGCACAGCCACCACCGGCAGACGGCCAACGAACTCCGACTCGAATCCGTATTGAATCAGATCTTCGGCGGTGACCTGTTTCAGGAAGGTCCGCTCTTCCTCCCGGGTGACCATCTTGCCATGGAAGCCGATCTTTTTCTTGCTGAGGCGCTCCTTGACAATCTTATCCAGGCCGTTGAAGGCGCCGCTGACAATGAAGAGGATGTGACGGGTATTGAGGGTGCGCTTCTCCTTCTTGCCGGTGCGGCGATAGTGTTCGATGGCCTGGATCTGGGACACCGGGTCGTGGGCCACCTTCAGATCCACCTCGGTTTCCTCCATGGGCTTGAGCAAGGCCCTCTGCACCCCGGTGCGGGAGACATCCGGCCCGCCCCAGGTGTGCCCGGAGGAGGCAATCTTGTCGATTTCGTCGATATAAATGATGCCGTATTGAGCCAGTTTCAGGTCGTCGCCGGCGGCGTATACCAGATCCCGCACCAGGTCTTCCACGTCACCGCCCACATAGCCGGTCTCGGAGAATTTGGTGGCATCTCCTTTGATGAAGGGAACCCCGATCTTTTTAGCAATGAGTTTCACCAGGTAGGTCTTGCCCACCCCGGTGGGGCCGATGAGGATAATGTTATTCTTGATGGAGCCCACCCCCGGTTCCGGTTCCCGCCCCTGTTCCAGGGAATGGCGGATGCGATTGAAGTGGGTGCAGACCTTGGTAGCCAGGATGCTCTTGGCGAGGCCCTGTTTGATGACGTATCCGTCCAGGTAGGCTTCCATCTCTTCGGGCTTCAGGTCAAAATCGATCTTGCCGATCTGGTCCCCCTTGCCCTTGTCTTCCCCGTCCTCCCGGGGTTTGGTGATTAGCTGGGGGGCCAGGACCTGGATGCGGCTGCCATATTTCTTGGAAAGGTAGTCGCTCAACTCCTTTTCCAGTTCTTTGGGATCCGGGATCTTTTCCATAACTTTAGAGGGTCGGAACTAAATAAATTTTAAAGATTTAGGGTTAAAGGCAGATATCCATGTTTAACTAAATTATATCTAAGTATACCCAGGTTTGCAAGGTCAGCGGGGGATAAGATATTAGTTCAAAGTTCAAAGTTCAAAGTTCGAGGTTTTCAGAAAAATTTTCTTGGCCCGGCGCCATAAAGGTGATACTCAGCTTCTCGGGGTGGTTTCCCATCAGCGAGGGTGAGATGAACTCATTCCTGAAAGAGCTGGCCAGGGCGCAGCCCAACCCGGGAGGCGGGGCGGCCGCCGCCTTTGGGGCCAGGTTAGGCCTGGCGTTGCTGGAAAAGGTGGTGTGCCTGGAAGGCCAACGTCCAGTGAACCCCAAGGGTTATCAGGGGCTCGCCTGGGAAGAAACGCTGGCCCGGCTGCGGCGGCTGGCGGAACTCCTGCGGGAGCTCCAGGAGCGGGATGTTCAGGCCTATTCCCGGCTGGCCGCGGCCCGGGCCGCGGGAGACGCCCAGCGCCTTACGGACGCGGCTCAGGAAGCGGTGAGCTGTCCCGAAGAGATCGCCCGGCAAGCCGCTGAGGCCTTGAAGCTGCTGGACTGGGCCGGGGAACACTGCCGGCGGCACCTGCTCTCCGATCTCCTGGTGGGTTGCGAATTTCTGGGGGCGGCATTCCGGGGGGCCCATCACATCGCGGGGGCCAACCTGCCCCTGGTGGGCAATGAAGCCTCCCGGCAAGGCCTGGCCCGGAAGCTCCATCAATCGCGGCAGCGGGATGAGGACTTATACCGCCGGGTGCAGGGGGCGCTGCTGGCCCGGTGCGAGTTTTGAGTTTCGAGTTTCGAGTTTTGAGTTTGCCGGTTGCTGCGAGGTTGGAGTTCATCTTTTCCAGGAATAAGGTTAGAATAAAATTAATAGCTGCCTCCAGGGACATTGGTTCTGTTCCCGGCCCGGGCCGGTTTTTCTCGAAACTAGAAACTAGAAACTCGAAACTCGGAGGTTCGTATCCATCGCCCGTTTGGCAACCTGACAGGATTAAAATCCCACCAGTATCGCCAATTGGAGCGGCTCTACCGCCGCAAGGTGCCGCTGGCCTTGCTCCTCACCCCGGAGCTGGCCAGGCAACTGACAGAAATCTCCCGGTCCCTGCACCGGCAGGTGGGGGTGCTCCTGGATCGCCAGGGCGTAGTGAGCCATGTTTTGGTGGGTGACGCCAAGGGCCTGGTTATTCCCCCCCTGCCCCGGGAGCGCGGCACTAACGGCCGCCTCAAGGGCCTCCGCCTGATCCATACCCACCTGGACTCCAGCACCCTGACCCGGGACGACTTGATGGACCTGGCCTTGCTGCGCCTGGACGCGGTGGCCGCGGTGGCCGCCGCTGCCGATGGGCAGGCGGGGGCTATTCAGGTGGCCCACCTCTTGCCTCGGCCCCTGGACGGGCAAAACTGGGGGATTATCGAGGCCTCGCACCCCGGGGCCTTGAGCCTCGATTTTGCCGCCTTGATGGCTTCCCTGGAGGAAGAACTGGCACAGGTGGAGACGGCCGGGGAGGAGGGGAGGGGCCGGGAGCGGGCCATCTTGATCGGGGTCACCGGCAATAACCGGGCGGCCGCGGAAGACTCCATGGAGGAACTTTGTGAGCTGGCCAGGTCCGCCGGTCTGGAGGTGGCGGCCACCCTCATCCAGCGCCGGCCGCGTTTCGATCCCCGCTTTCTCATGGGCAAGGGCCGGCTTTCAGAACTGGTCATCCAGGCATTGCAACAGGGTGCGGACCTGCTGGTGTTCGATGCCGAGCTGAGCCCTTCCCAGGTGCGCTCCATCACCGACTTCACCGAACTCAAGGTCCTGGACCGGACCCAACTGATCCTGGACCTCTTCGCCCAGCGAGCCCGCAGCCGGGAAGGCAAGCTCCAGGTGGAGATGGCCCAGGTGAACTACCTGCTGCCCCGCCTGGTGGGCAAAGGAGACGCCCTCTCCCGCCTGATGGGCGGCATCGGCGGCCGGGGTCCGGGGGAGAGCAAGCTGGAAACGGACCGCCGCCGCCTCAGGGACCGCCTGCACCGGCTGCGCCAGGAATTGGCCGGGGTGGGGGCGGAACGCCGGGAACGGCGCCAGTCCCGGCGGCGCCAGGGCCTGCCGATTCTCTCCATCATCGGCTACGCCAACGCCGGCAAATCCACCCTGTTCAATGCCTTGACCCGCGCCGGAGTGCTCTCCGAGGACCGCCTGTTCGCCACCCTGGACCCCACCAGCCGCCGCCTGCGCTTTCCCCGGGAGCGGGAAGTGATTGTCACCGACACCGTGGGCTTCATCAAAAACTTGCCCAAGAACCTGCTGGAAGCCTTTAAGGCCACCCTGGAGGAATTGGCGGAGGCCGACCTCCTCATCCATGTGGTGGACCTGAGCAATCCCCGCTTTGTGGAGCAGATGGCCGCGGTGGAGGACATCCTGGGCTCCCTTAATCTGCTGGACAAGCCGCTCCTGACGGTCTTTAACAAAGCCGACCGGGCGGACCGCAATCTGGCCGCGCTGCAATGCCGTATCCATCACGGGGTGGCCATCTCGGCCATCCATCCGGAGAGCTTGCCTCCCCTCATCGCCCGCCTGGAGGACCAGGTGGAGTTTTTTTTTAGTTTGGCCGGCCGGACGGATTTGGGCAAACTACGCAGGTAACTTTAGGCGCCAGCGATCCTCGGGCCAGGACGTCTCAGTCACCAGGTTAAAGGGGCGGCCAGTCGTGGGGTGCGTCTTGCGCACCATTAGGGGGCGACCCAGCGGGTCGCCCCTACGCCTTTCCTAAAGGTGCGTAAGCCACGCCCTGCGCAGCCTTGCGCCTTGGCGTGAGATTCATTCAGAGCTGGGGTGCGCAGCGGCGCCCCTTTACTCAGGCCTGCCAGATATGCTGTTGCAGCCGCAGGGAGGCCGGGCCGGCGTCCAGGAGCAGCCAGCCGCAGCCGGCGGGGCCCAGCCCGGGGACGGAGCTGGCCGGGGTCCCCTGCAATGCCTGGGGACCGGGCCAGGCAGTGGCGGGTAGAGCCAGGTGTAAAAGATGGTTTTCCGTTTTCGGTTTGCCGTTTTCCGTCAAAAAGATTCCGCCTCTATCATAAACCTCACCGATCACTGATCCCTGACCCCTGGCCCCGGCATTATGGGTATGGCCATGGAGGCAAAGGACCTGGCGAAAGCCGGCCAGCAGGACGGCCACCTCGCGGCAGTCCGCGGTCCACTGTTGCCAGGGCCGATAAATCAGGTCCAGGGGGGCGTGGGAGAGGAGGATGAGGGGCGCTTCGGGGTCCATCCCGGCAAGCTGCCGGGCCAGCAGGTGGAGGCCGGGCTCCCCCACCCGGAAGAACGGTTCCCCGGGGTCCGGACACCAGGCGGTGTGCAGGCCTACGATCTGGAGGGCAGCTTGCTGGTTGCCATTTCCGGCTTTACGCAGGACCTGGGAAAACCGGGGTTCCCCAAAAAGGCGGCGCCAGGGGGCGCCCCCGTCCGGCAGGCCGTCGCCCTCGCCCCTGAGCATTAGCAGAGGCGCCGGCAGGCCGGCTAGGATCTCCTTCCCCAGGGCCAGGGCCCCGGCATGGCCGCGGTGGGCCAGGTCTCCGGCGAACAGGACCAGATCGGGCCCGGGCTTGAGGGCTCGCAACTCCGCCACTGCCCGGGACAGGGCCAGGGCTTCGGGGCGCCCCTGGTCAGCGTCTTTCAGGTGCGCATCGGCCAGAAAGGCCAGGCGCATCTCCGGGACCCCGGCCGCCGCCGCGGCGGGGCGGAGTTTTTTATCAGGGCGGCTGAGGGCCCAGCCCCCCGCCAGTCCCAGAGCCAGACACTGCAAGAATTCCCGGCGTTTCATTTGGGGTTGCCGGCTTCCATATCCTGTTGAAAACCTTGAGGTATTGCCGATTTCTCTGGTAAATTGCGTTTTCTGATCACCAGGGTGCCGGCCATGATGTCATGGAGGGCCTGTTTCTTCTCGGTCCAACCGGCCATCATAAAGCCGACATAGAGAATTAGGGAAGAGACAATTTTGCCGAAATACCTGCCGGTGGCCCTGGCGAAGGAGATGCGTTCCCCCCGGAGGTCGGTGACCTCGAGGCCCAGGGCCATCTTGCCCAGGGTTGCTTGTTGGGGGGAAGACTCCATGAGGGCCCAGTAGAGCCAATGGGTTAATATGATGATAATAAGTATTATTCCGTGGGCTACCCCTGATACTTGCCATTTTCCTGCACCGAGCCCGAGATCCACTCCCACAATAAATTGCACCACGGCCTTGGCGCCCAGGACCACAATGAAAATAAAGATTGCATCAATGAAAAATGCCACAAATCTTAGCCAGAAGCCCGCATATTTCACGACGGCCGGCTGTCTAAGGGCGATCCTCTGAATCTGCGGCTCTCCGGCTGCCAAATTAAGGGTCTGGCCGCAGTATTGGCAGAAATTGGTCGACTCCGGCGCCTCCTTGCCGCAGGCTGGGCAGAACATATACTCCCTCCCCTAAGAATTTATCCTTAAAATTACAAAACTCCCTTGGTGGACGGCACCCCGTGGACCCGGGGTTCAGGCTGGGTGGCTATATCCAGGGCCCGGCCGGCGGCCTTGAAGATGGCCTCCAGCATGTGGTGGGTATTCTCCCCGTAAGGCACGGTGATGTGCAGGGTCAGGCCGCCATGGACGCAAACCGCCCGCCAGAACTCCTTCACCAACTGCGGGTCCATGCCGGCGCCCCCCTGGGGCAGGTGCGCATCCAGATGCAGGAAGGGGCGGTTGCTCAGGTCAACGCTGACCTGAGCCAGCGCCTCGTCCATGGGTACCCGGGCCTCCCCGAAACGGCGCACCTGGGGGCGGCCCTGCAGGGCCTCCCGGAAGGCTTGCCCCAGGCAGATGCCGATATCCTCCACGGTGTGGTGCTGGTCTACTTCCAGATCACCGCTGGCCTTGATCTTCAGGTCGAAATAGCCGTGGGCCGCGAACAGGGTAAGCATGTGGTCCAGAAAGGGGATGCCGGTGGCGAGCTCCAACCGGCCCTGGCCATCCAGCTCCAGTTCCAGTTCCACCTCGGTTTCCCGGGTCTGGCGGCGGACCTTGCTCATGGGTGCCATGACACTGTTCTCCTTAGGAGTTGGTTAAGCGATGCGCTGGGATTCCTGGACCCATAATAAAACTTTTCCCCGGCCACGGCAAATGGTAAAATTGCTTCCGGATTTGATCCCTGAATAGGGGGGGCAAAAATTATGGCAAATGGGCTTTGCCCCCGCCCCCTGGCCTGAGGTTACCAATGATTAATCAGAGGCATAAGCGGCGATTTCCCACCCCTACCCGGAATACCCAACATACCCAAAATACCAAAAATATAAAAACCGTCTGGACCTGGGTGGCCCTGGTTTTTTGGACCGTCCAGGTCTTCCTCCCCCGCACCTTGCTGGGGGCTGAACCGGCGCCCCGGGCCATTCTCACTGAGGACCACTATGATTTCGGACAAGTCTTTGAAGACCGGGAGTTAAGCCATACCTTTGTAATCAGCAACATTGGCCAGGAGCCCCTGGCAATCCTGGACGTGGACCCGGAATGCGCCTGCACCGTGCCCCGCTATAACAGCACCATTCCACCCGGGGGCCAGGGTGAGATTACCTTGAGCATCAAGCCCTATTCGGTGATCCACCAGTTCCATAAGGACACCCTGGTCACCACCAATGATCCGGGGAACCCGAAGTTCCATCTGCTGCTCACGGGAGAAGCCCTGCCCTTCATCGAAATCCAGCCAAGCCACATTGTGCGGCTCAAAGGGTCGCCGGGGGAAGAGGTGCGGGGCCAGGTGTGGTTCACCTCCCACCTGCCCGGGCCGTTTGAGATCACCGGTTATCGCACCAATATCCCGAATAAAATCGAGATAAGCCTGAAGGCGGTGCAGCCTGACCGGGTCTATCTCCTGGAAGTGACTAACCGCAGCGGCAATTCGGGGGCTTACGCCGGCATCATCGAGCTGACCACCACCTCGGCGGCGCGGCCCCGGCTCATTGTCCGGGTTTTTGGGGAGATTTACCTGCCTTCGGCGGTGCGCCAGTAAGGAGGAGTTCGTTCAGCAGATGGACGGCGCAGGTCCTGGCCGCCTGGGTTAACAGCAGTTCCAGTTCCTTGGGGGCCGGCGCTCCCGGGTTGACCGGGGAGTTCAGGCTGATGATATCCTGGAAGGCGAAGAGGATCTCTGACCCCCGGCTGACCTGCCCCTCGACCGTGAACGCCGCGGTGATGCTGCCGGTGATGAACCTGAGGGAGCCTCCCCGGACCTCCAGCCGGGACACCATACCCCGGAGCACCGTGTCGCTGTGGGGGTCGACCTTGAGGCCGTTGGCCTGCACGGCGAGGGAGATCTCCTTCTGCAACAATGCCTGAAAGGTCTCCGGGGCCACCCCCTGGGCGGCTTGCACCTGGAAGGGCGAAAGGGCGAAAGAGGTTCGGTCCACCGCCCAGCCGGGGGCCCGATAGGAGGCGGTCACATAACTGCCCGGTGGTAAGGCTATATCACCCACGCTGGGGGCCGGCCGGGGGGCGCAGCCCCCCACTATCCAGGCCGGCGCTATAACCAGGGCCGCAATCAAACCCAAAGAGGTGCGTTTCTGAATCCACATGGCCAACTGATTACCACAATCGGGGTCTCTCTGCCAAAAGAATTAACCGGTCACTTGCAGAAAGGAGGGTTTAAGAAGCTAGCGGTTATCAGGTATCAGAAGTTGAAAGCTGATGGTTGAAAGCTGAGAGCTATTTAGTGCATTCTTTCCGACCAGACCCCGCCTTTTTGTGGTAAAATATTTAGGATTGGCCAGCCACTCGCCTAAAGATGTTATGCACCAGCTCAAGACTCCGGTAACTCACAGCCAGCGGGTCGGGTTGACCACCCTCCGGCGCATTCTAACTTTGACTGCCATCCTGCTGGCGTTGTTCCTTTTTGGGAGTCTGGGCTTTGTCTGGCTGGAAGGCTGGAATTTCTTCGACGCCCTGTACATGACGGTGACCACCCTGTCCACTGTGGGTTATGGGGAGGTTCACCCCCTCTCCCAAACCGGGCGGCTGTATAACATGGGGCTGATCCTCGTCGGCATGGGGGTCCTGACCTATATCATCACTTCCCTGGCCCGGGTGGTGGTGGAAGGGGAGATCAGAGAGGTCTTGGGGAGACGCAGCTTGGTGAAGAACATCCAAAAACTGAAAGATCATTATATTATTTGCGGCTTCGGCCGCATCGGCGAGATTATCGCCCGCCAACTTCAGAATCGTGGCGTCCCCCTGGTCATCGTGGAAAATAAGCCCGAGAACTTGAGCCGCGTGGAGGAGGCCGGTTATTATGTCGTCGTCGGCGACGCCACCCGGGAAGAAGTCTTGTTAGAAGCTGGCATTGAGCGGGCCCGGGGTTTGGTGGCGGTGGTCGGCTCGGATGCCGACAATGTCTACATCATCCTGTCAGCCCGCAGCCTCAATCCTGCCCTCCACATTGTGGCCCGGGCCGAGGAGGAGGGGGCGGAGCAGAAAATGCTGCGGGCCGGGGCCGACCGGGTGGAATCACCCTATGAAATGGGGGGCCGGAAGATGGCCGCCGCCATCCTGCGCCCCACGGTGACCAGCTTTATGGAACTGGCCTTTACCGAAGGGTTGGAGTGGAGCATGGAGGAAATCCAAGTCGGCGCGGGCTCATCCCTGGTGGGGGCGGCCCTCAAGGACTCCGGCCTCCGCCAGAAGCTGGACCTCATTCTGGTGGCCATTAAGCGGGGCGGCGGCGAGATGCTCTTCAATCCAACCCTCGAGACTCCCATCCTGGCGGGGGACACCTTGATTGCCTTGGGGATGCGCCGCAATCTGGAAGCCCTGGAAGAGCTGGCGAGATAGCTGTCAGCCGTATAGCCCCTAGATCTTCAGCGGAGTGAAAATGCGCCGCAAAAAGCGCTGGCAGCTACATCCGGAGAGGCCGGAACAGGTTAAGGAGCTCAGCGCCCGGCACGGATTGCCGCCCCTGGTGGCTCGTATCCTCCTGAACCGCGGCCTGAACGGGGTAGAGGACATCCAGGCCTATCTGGACCCCACCCTGGAACGCCTCTATCCGCCCTTCGGGCTGGCGGACCTGGAGACGGCCGCTACCCGCCTGGGCCGGGCGGTGCGCCAGGGAGAACCCCTGGCCATCTACGGCGACTACGACGCCGACGGCATCACCGCCACCTGCCTGTTGCAGCAGTTTTTCACCGAGCTGGGGCTGCCCTGTTACAGCTACATCCCTGATCGCCTCCGGGAAGGTTACGGCCTGAAGGTGGGGGGGATGCAGGAGCTGCTTCCCAAGAGCCGCCTGCTGGTGACCGTGGACTGCGGCACCAATGATATTGAAGAGGTAGCCTGGGCCGGGAGCCAGGGGCTCGAAGTCATCATTACCGATCATCATGAAGTCTCGCCTACGCTGCCCCCGGCGCTGGCTGTGGTCAATCCCAAGCGGGGCGGCCCCGATTATCCCTTCCGGGATTTGGCCGGAGTGGGAGTGGCCCTGCTCCTGGCCCTCGGGGTGCGGGCCGAACTCAGGGCCGAGGGCTGGTTCCGGGGGCACAAGGAGCCCAATCTGAGGCCCTATTTGGATCTGGTGGCCCTGGGCACCGCGGCCGACGTGGTGCCCCTCCTGGGGGAGAACCGCATCCTGGTGCGCCAGGGGCTCAAGGTCCTGGAAGAGGGCCGCCGGCCGGGCCTGGTGGCCATGAAGGAAGTGCTCAGATTGGCAAACCAGCCCATCTCCTACCGGGACCTGGTCTTTCGCCTGGCGCCCCGGATCAATGCCGCGGGGCGTTTGGGTCAGGCCCGCTGCGCCCTGGAGCTGCTCCTGGGCGGGGACCTGCCGCAGGCGCGGCTCCAGGCCAACTATTTGCACCAACTGAACCGGCAGCGCCAGGCCCTGGAGGAAGCTGTGCTCAAAGAGGCCGCCGCCCAGGTTCGCCGGGAAAAATTACAACAGCGAGCGGTAATGGTGCTGGCCCAGGAAGGCTGGCATCTCGGAGTGCTGGGCATCGTGGCGGCCCGGCTGGCGGAGGAGTATCACCGCCCGGTGGCCCTGGTGAGCCTGAAGAACGGCAGCGGCCGGGGTTCGGCCCGCTCCGTGGAGGGTTTTCACCTGTTTAAGGGGCTGCAAACCTGCCGGGAGGTCCTCAGCCGCTACGGAGGGCATGCGGCGGCCGCGGGCTTTGAGGTGGCGGCGGAGAACCTGGCGTCCCTGCAAGAGAAGCTGGAGCGGGCCTTTGAGGAGCAAGTGGGCGCCGATTCTTGCCTTCAGCCCACCCTGAAGGTGGATGCCCAGGTGGAGCTGGCGGAGCTGAACCGGGAATTCTTTGGCCAGTTGGAACGGCTGCGCCCCTTCGGCCCGGGCAACCCCGCGCCGGTGTTCGTCTGCCGGGAAGTGGAGTGCCTGGGATCCCGGGTGGTGGCGGAGCGGCACCTGAAGGTGCAGCTGCATCACCGGAATTGCGTCATGGAAGCCATCGCCTTCGGGCAGGCGGCCCATCATCCGCTAACCGGGGTACAGGAGGTGGCCTTCAGTACCCGCCTCTCCCACTATCAGGGCCGCTCCATCCCGGAATTGCTGTTGCTGGATTGGGGAGGGCCCTGAGGAACGGCCAGCCTTCGGCCCTGCTTCCTTAAATCAGATTCGGTTGAGGCAGTGATAGGAAATGGTCCGACGCAAAAGCCGATTTAGCCCTCATCATTTCTAGCCCTGTAGGTGCGCACTGCGCACCGAAATATAGCTGCTTCGTCTAATCTAATGGTGCGCAGTGCGCACCCTACAGGAACTTACGTTCCGGGCAACCATGATGACGTCACGAAGAGCTCAAGGGGGAGGGAAGGGGGGGCGCGGTTTACTCGGTCGCCCGGCGCTGTTCTTCCATCCGCTCCAGGAGAAATCCAAAGGAATTGGTGCGGATGACCCGGCTGAATTGATTGCGGTAGTTTTCCAGAATGCTTACCCCGTCCACCGCCACGTCATAAAGCAGCCAGCCCCTGGAGGTAGAGTGCATGAGATAGGTCACCGGGATGGTATCATTGGTCCGAACCAGAGAAGTATCTACCCTGGCCTTGCCGCCGCCTTCCTGGCGTTCCTGCCCGTATTGGATGTTCTCCTGCTTGAGGAAGTTGAGAACCATGCGGGAGTAAGAAGCCTGGAACAGGTAACCGAAAGTACTGGTGAATTGCTGTCGTTGCCCGGCGCTGATCTGTCCATAGGTGGCCCCTAGAGTATCCTTAGCCATCATCGGAAAATCGAAATTTTGGTCAATGATCAGATGGATGGCCCGACTCCGGGCCTTGGCGTCCAGGGAAGCGTCATTCTGGATCGACATAGTCTTGTCCAGGATCCCCCGCACATAGGCGGTAGGGCTCTCCGCTCCAGCCGGGAGGACCCCTATCCAGATTACCACCAGAGTCAGGCTAATGATCGAGAGTTGCTTTTTCATCGGATTTTTTCCCCAAGCTATGGTGCAGCCATTGTCCTAAACCCAGATAATGGGCAACGGGTGGCTGCCCCGGTTCAAAATCTTTTTTCCACAGAAGGAGAAAGGCCGGCAAAATGCTCAGAGAAGCCACTAAAACGCTGAGGCTTCCCACCGTCGCCAATAGCCCCAGGCTGAAGATGCCCCTGTGTCCGGAGACCATCAAGCTCCCGAACCCCACGGTGGTGGTCAAGGCCGCCAGGGCCACCCCTTTGGCGGTACTGGCCGGCAGAGCAATGGCCCGGGTCGATTCCTCCAACTGCCAGCGGGTCAGGATGATTATCCCAAATTCGATCCCCTCTCCCAAAATTAATGGCAGGAAAAGCACATTGGCCTGATTAAAGGAGAGGTTCAGAACCCACATCAGGATCAAGGTTAGGCCGGTCCCCACCACCAGGGGTATAAAGGCCAGCAGCGCCAAGGTCAGGCTGCGGAAAAAGATCACCAGCATGATGGCAATGGCCACCAAGGCAATTCCTGCGGCCCAGAGGACGGAATTGCGAAAGCCCTTGGTAAAGACATAGAGGAGCACCGGATCCCCCACCACATTGGGGTCGACGCTCCAGAGACTATTCACGAACAGTTTCAGTGGTTCAAAATTCCAGATATCCTGGGAAGGAAACACCCTGAGTAGATAAGCTCCTTGCGGGCTGATGAACCGCTCCCGCACGGACCGGGGCAAATTCGCCTGGGTGGGCGGGGTTGAGTCCAGCGCTGATTTCGCATAACCCCGCAGCAGGCCCCATTTGTCTTTTAGATCCGCGCCAAAATCATGATTGAAGCCGGCCAGGCCCGCCGCGGCCTGGGGATTCGGGTCCGTATTAAGCAGGGGGATGATTTTATTGATCAGTTGATGGGTCTCTTCTACCTGCTGTTTAGTGGCCGCCTCTTCTTGTCCCAAATTTTTGGCGGCTTCATCCACCTTAAAATTAATCCGCCCTAAAATGGCGGTCAATTCCTTGGGGTTGGCAGGCCTGGCCGTGGCGCCGGCAAAATTTACCGAGTTCAAGACCGGCTCCATCTCGGTCAAAATCCGGCGCTTCTCCCCCATCTTGGCGGGCAGAAAAGATAGCACCGATTCCACATGCGAAACCGTGGACAGCTTTTTCAACGCCTCACTCCTGGCCTCCAGCTCCTCCAGCGTCGCGGTGACCAGGGCGCCGTAAGACGTGGAATATTTGGACCCTTCCAGGAGCTTGTTTTCCCACACTACTGATTCGGTTTTGGGATTTTGCAGATGCAGGGGATTTAAATCAAAGTGAACCTGTAGCAGACAGAGCCCGCCCAGGGCCGTGATCAAGACCCCCAGCGCCATGATCAAGCGGCGATGGGTCCAATGCAAGTGCAGAAAAGGGCTGGGGGGCGCCGGACGAGCCTCGGGAATTCCAGCCGGCGCGCATCTTTCACTGACCATGACCAGGGCCGGTAACAGCAACAGACTGGCGACCAGCATCGCCATAACGCCCATGATGAGGATCAGCCCCAATTCGGCCAGGCCCTTGAAGCTCACAAAGGCCAGGGGCAAAAAGGAAACTATCGCCGCCCGGCCCGCATAAATGATGCCCGGGGTTGACCTGCGAAAAGTGCGCGCCAGGGCTTCGCTGCTGCAATGTAGGCCCGCTAGTTCTTCTTCCAGGCGGCAGAACCAATGGATGCCGTAATCGATAGTGAGCCCCAGGAGTAAGGGTGCAAAGACCAGCGAAAGGATATTCAGATGCCCCACCACCAGGGTAACTAACCCAAAAGTCCAGCACAGGCCGATAATCAGCGTCATCCCTTCCGCCAAGGTCCGCTTCAGGCTCCGCAGAAAGACGATGAGCAAGATCATCTGGCTTAACAGGGATAACCAGGTGGCCAGGGTCATATCCTTCATGGAGCTGCTCATTTCATCCGATTGCAATGCGTCCGGTCCGGTCACCCCCGCCTGGATCCCGGGGAATCGGCCTTTAACCCGAGCCACCGCGTCCCGCAGAAGTTTTACATCCTCATGGATGGTCTGGTAGCCATCGGGCTGCGGGGTAACCAGGAACAGCAGGAATTTGTTATTCTCCGTAAAAAAGTAGCCCTCTTGGCTAAGGTCGCCCAAGTCCTTGGGATAAAGGGCATTCAAGGGAGAAACATAAGGGTGGTTTCCTTCCAGGCTAAGACGCAATTCTTTGAGGCTGGCGTTTAAGAGGTCTAGGTCGGGCTGCTCTTGCCCTTTGTCTTCTATCAGAAACCCGGTGAATAGATTGCCGATCATGGCCCGGGTCATCTGTTCGTTAACCAGCTTATAGAAAGTCATCAGGCCCGGGTCGGCAGCCAGTCCGGACAACAGATTTTTCTGACCTACCAGGTTATCTTTGAGCTTGATCAGGTCATCAGTATCCAAATAGAGCAGGGCCCAGCGCCTGAAACTCTTCGGGTCCAGGCGATAAAAGAGATCGGGAAACCGGTCGGGATAGCGGCGCAACTCGGCTGCCAGGGCATCGGCAAATTTAGTGGTCAGCTCGGGGTGGCCGTTTTCCACCACCACCGCCAACCCGTCCCGGCCTCCGAAAGCCTGATCCATTTGGTGGGTGCGTTGAAGGAGGCGCCTATCACTGGCCACCAGGTCATTCCGGCTGGTGCGGATGGTCAGGCCATGAAAAGTATAAAAGACCGCCACCCCGGCCAGCAACACGGAGACTACAATGATGTTCCAGGCGGAGGATTCTATCCCCTTGAAGAAAAACCTGATACGTCGATTTAAGCTATTCTCAGGAAGCAAGCTCGTCCCTTAAGTACAAATTCGGTTTTTTTGGGGTAGAAGGTAAATCGGCGGGATGATGCGTGCACACCTCCCCCAGTCCGGCCTGAGCCTTCTCTTGCGGATAGGATTCTCCCCCCAAATAAAAATTTATCATAATCATCAAAGCACCAGATTGTAAGGTTGAAATTCGGCAAAATCAATTTAAACGGGGCCTGCCAGTCAATGCTCTCCCGGTTGGAGAACGAGGTTCTATGTCGGGGAACTGGGTTAGAGGCTCTTGATGGCGCTCTGAAGCGGTCTACCGATGCCCTATGGAGAAGAAAAAATAAGGGTCGCCTGATTATTGACCTGGATTACGCGACACCGGATTATAGGGCGGCCTGTGGCCGCCGAACCTCGATCGGGGCGCATAATGTGCCCTAGGTTTCTCGTTAAAGGAACTCGAAACTGGGAACCGGGCGACCCGATCACAGGCTGGAAGCCTGTGCCACGTCGCCCCTACAACTCATTACGGATCCCCCAGCTTTTGTAGACGGCCCCGGGCATCCCGGTGATTTTCCTCCAGACCCTGCGGGCTGATGGCGTGGCGCCGGGCCTGCAAAGCCTTCTCCAGTTCCTCTCGGGCCTGGGCCATTTTATCCGGTTCCGCCGCCTGGCCGCCGGAAGCGGACAGCAGCAGCACCATCATGGCCACCAAGCTGATGAGTGAGTTTTTCATCTAGATTATCTTCGGAAATCTTTGCCGCGGTCATTAGTATCCGGCAAGGTTTTTGCGTCAGGCAACATCCAATCATCTCCTGAAAATTGCAAGTTTTTCCCCTCTCCCTTCGCAGGGGAGAGGGGAGCTGGCGGCACCATAAGATATGGGAATATCGCTGAAATTACCATGGAATATAGTTTAATTGCAGAATAATGCAAGTTTCTTCGGGCTTTTTGGTTGCCGGACCCTGAAATCTTCAGGGAGTGATTGCCAGGGAGCGGCCAATTCGTGGCGGCGGCTGGCCGCCATCCTGAGGGATAAGCCCTTGCCCGCCCGCCGGTTCTGTGATAGAGGATGAAGTATACCTGCGAGGCCTAAAGGAGGAGCCATGGCTGGGGTCAATAAGGTTATCTTGGTGGGCAATCTGGGGGCGGATCCGGAGATGCGATTCACTGCAGACGGTACGGCGGTGTGTAAGTTCTCGCTGGCTACCAGCCGCAGGTACACCGGCAAAGATGGGCAGAAGCAGGAAAAGACCGAGTGGCACCGCATTGTGGTCTGGCGCAAACTGGCAGAGATCTGCGGCCAGTACCTGTCCAAGGGCAAACAGGTAGTGATCGAGGGCCGGATCGAGTACGGATCGTATGAAAAAGACGGGGTGAAGCACTACACCACCGATATCGTCGCCGAAAACATGCAGATGCTGGGAAGCCCGGGCGGAAATCGCCTGCAAGAACCGGAGCCCTCCTTTGAGCCTCCTGCCGGAGGCGTCCCGGAAGACGATATCCCCTTTTAAGTTTTTGGTATGGCAGGGATCGCGGCCACTCGCCGGGAAGGGAGCCGCACCTGCCTTTTTTTTAGGGCCGCCAGCCACCTTTTTTGATGAGCGAAACCAGGCAGGGGCATAGTGAGCCTTGGTAAATCAACGGACTCTCAGGGAACAACTGCGGAAGCTGCTCCGGGAAGCGGATTACCCGGCGCTGCTGGCCCTGGCAGCCGCAGACCGGCGGGTGGGGGAGATCCTGCTGCAATTTCTCTATGACCCCCGGGACTTGCTGCACTGGCGAGCCCTGGAGGCCCTGGGGCAGCTGGCCGGAGCCCATCCCCGCCAGGTGCAGAAGCTCATCAGCCGCCTCCTGTGGCTGCTGAACGAGGATTCCGGCAGTTTTGGCTGGGGGGCGGCCGCGGCCCTGGGAGAAATCGGCAGACACCAGATATCCCTGGTGAACGAGATTATCCCCATGTTTATCGGTTTGCTTGCCGAAGAGTTTTCCCGGGCCCCCATGCTCTGGGGCATCGGCCGGCTGGCGGAGCGGCACCCTGCACTTCTGGGCGAAGTTTTACCAGAGATTGTGCCTTTTCTCACAAGTACCGACTCGCAAATTCGGGCCCTGGCGGCCTGGGCCCTGGGAAAGGCCGGCTATTGCGGGGCCGCAGCCGAGCTGCAGGCCATCACCAATGATGAAAACCCGGTGACCATCTATGACCGCGAAGAGCTGCGCCAGGTCACGGTGGCGCAGTTGGCCAGGGAAGCCCTGGCTTCCCTGGAAGGGCGGGGCACCTGTAAATTCGGCTAATTTTCTCTGTGCGGTCTTCACCTGCTAACCTCGAAAGGAAAGGATGATCCCATGTTGTTACTGATTGTGGGCTTTGCCATCGGCGTCTACGTGGGCTACGCGTACCCGCAGCAGGTGGACCAGGCGATGGCATTCGGCAAGAAGACGGTCAACGATCTAAAGAAAAAGTTCGGCAATAAGGGCGACGGGAAGGGGTAAAGGCTTGGTTAAAGTGGGCGTGGATCAGATTTTGAGGGCGATAACCGTACCCTGGCGGCCGGTGATCCGCTCTCGGCGGTAAGAGAAGAATTGCGTGGCGCCGCACCTGGTGCAGAGGCCGGCAAGAGCCAGGCGCGCCTCCTGAAGCCCGGCCGCCAGCAACTGATCCCGGCTTAGGCGCCAGAGGTCGAAGTAGTGGGGCCGCGTTTGGTAGGGCCAGAATTC
Organism: Desulfobaccales bacterium; assembly: GCA_052147455.1. Lineage (GTDB taxonomy): Bacteria > Desulfobacterota > Desulfobaccia > Desulfobaccales > 0-14-0-80-60-11 > JAPLJC01. The sequence goes on from JBKQKO010000003.1 coordinate 23,989, forward strand.
CGGGGGGAATTCCTGGCGGAACTGGCGGAATTCGGCGCAGCAGGGCCCCAGGCTGGGGCTGATGGCCGCGTACAGGTCCGCCGGCTGGCAGCCGAACTGCTCCTTAAGCCGGGCCACCGCGGTTCCCAGGACATTCTGCACCTGGCCGCGCCAGCCGCAGTGGACGTTGGCCACCACCCGGCGGCCCGGGTCGTAAATGACCACCGCCTGGCAGTCCGCCTGTTTGATCAGCAGCCCCACCCCGGGTTGGCGGGTGAGCAGGATATCAGCGGCCTCCAACTCGCTGTCGGGACTCGGCGGGGGCTCTCCGGCAACTACAGCCTCCCGGCTTCCGTGTTTCTGACGGGCACTGGCCAGGACCCTGAGCCCCAGCGCCTCCCGCACCCGGCGGCGATTCTCGGCTACCGCCTCCCGACGATCTCCCACGTTGAAGCTGAGGTTCAGACTGTCATACGCCCCGAGACTCACCCCGCCCCGCCGGGTGAAAAAGCCATAGGTCAATTCGGGAAAGGCGGCCAGCAGAGGACTTTGATAGCAGCTCAGGCCGCCGGACCCCAGCAAAAACTCGCTCCTGGACTCGGTCATGATAATTCTTTCATTCCTTAAAAGCAGCGTCCGGCAAGGTTTTGGCCATGAGGCAGACAGTAAGCAGGGGCGGGTTTTAAACCCGCCCCTACGGGGCGGACACCTGGGTCCGGCCCTGCGGAAAACAGTACGAAGCCACTCCTCAACCTTGATTGGGTGGCATCGGAATAATATATGAATATCGTTGAAATTACAATGGGATAGAGTTTAACTGCGAGATAGGGTAAGTTTCTTGGTGCAATCTTGTTGCCGGACCCTACGGATTGTTTAATTAAAATCTTCTCCGTCGGCGGGTGAAAGGCTATAATCCTTTGACTCTTGCGCCCCTGGGCCGGGCCTCCGGGATAATTTTCAGATTCATGGACGAGAGACATGGGTGGGCAGAATTTTTTGATAGTGCAGCATCTGGACTGGGAAGCCCCCGGGCAGCACCTGTTGGCGGCCTTGCAGTCGGGCGGGATGACTTACCGGATACTGGAGGCCTGGCATGAGCCGGTGCCGGCAGTAGCCGGCTTTGACGGGCTCATTGTCCTGGGGGGCTCCCCCAATGTGGATGAAGAAGAGCAGTTTCCCTACCTGGCGCCCCTGAAGGAGGCCATCCGGCAGACGCTGGCCCTGGGTAAGGCCTACCTGGGATTTTGCCTGGGGCACCAGCTCCTGGGTCACGTCCTGGGCTGTCGAGTGGGCCCCTTGCCCAAAAAGTCGGTGGGCTTTATTGGCGGCGAACTGACCCAGGCAGGGCTGGCCCATCCGGCTTTTCAAGGGTTGCCGGCCCTCCTCCAACTCTTTAAATGGCATGGCCAGGGGGTATTGCCGCCCTTGCCCGGGGGGATTGACATCCTGGCCCGCTCCGCGGCGGCGCCGGTGGAAGCCCTGGGCCTGGCGGCCTCGCCCAGAGTGGTGGGACTGCAGTTCGACAACCACGTCGGTCCTGCCGACATTGAGAGGTGGCTGCAATTTGACGCAGCCTGGGCCCTAAGCGACTCCGGGGCCGATGTCGCGGCCGTCAGGGGCACGGCCCGATCCCAGGAAGGCGAGATGGGGCGGAATTTTCGCCGCTTTATGAGCAATTTTCTGCGCCTGGCGGTGAGCCAGTGAAGGCTGTATGTTAGCTGCGGGCGGCCCTGTGGATTGACGGAACCTGCGGTGGTGTTTATCTTACTGGGTGTAATGCAACCATGGTACAAGGATAAAATATGTCTTGGCTCTATCTCCTCCTGATTCTGGGAATGTTTGCGCCTGGCTGCGAGTCGGTGCTCTATCAGAGATTCGATAAGCAAATCTGGACCAATTTCATTCACCTCAATGATGTGCATCTGGGCATGTCCGAGGCGGACGTTGTGGGGATCATGGGCCAGCCCGGGATCCAGGAAGAGGGGGATTACCGCGGCGGCCACTATACCTTCTATTTTTACCTGACTCACAGCATGGATTTCGAGGATTCCAACACGGTGCGTGGAGGCTATACTCCCATAGTTTTTAAGGAAAACCGCCTGGTGGGCATCGGCAAGCGGGAATACCGCCTGGCCGTGGACCGCCGCGACGAGGGAAAATTCCCCGGACTCCCCTGGGAAGGGGTTAAATGAGTTCCAGATCCTTCACTTCGTTCAGGATGACCTAAAAACGCCTTTTTCAACAGCCTGTTAGGGTACGGATAATTCCCGGAGAGGGAGAGGCAAAGACCAAGGGCGGTCCGGTGACCGCCCTTGTTTTTTAGGGAGCGCCTGACCTCAGGCCCGGGTCCCCGCCAAATGGCCGCAGGCGGCGCCGATCTCCAGGCCGCGGCTCTCCCGGATCAGGACCGTATAATTAGAGGCTCGCAGGATCTCCTGAAACTCCAGGAGGCGTTCCTCGGAAGGCGGGGAGAAGGGCAGTTTGGGGTGCGGATTGAAGGGGATGAGGTTGATCTTGGCGCGGAAGCCCTTCAGCAGGCGGGCCAGTTGCCGGGCCTGGTCCGGGGCATCGTTCAAGTCTTTCAGCAGGACGTAGGCAAAGGTGATGCGCCGGTGCCGGGGCAGGGGAAAGCTGCGGCAGGCGGCCAGGAGTGCGGCCAGGGGATAGCGCCGGTTGACGGGCATGAGCCGGTCGCGGGTGCGGTCATCCGGGGCGTTGAGGGAAACGGTGAGATTGGCCCGGGCCTCCCGCCCCAGGAGCGGGATCAAGGGGGCCAGCCCCACGGTGGACACGGTGATGCGCCGGGACGAGAAGTTGAGCCCCCAGGGCGCAGTGATCATGGTGAGGGCCTTAACCAACTGGGGAAAATTGGCCAGTGGCTCCCCCATGCCCATGAAGACCAGGTTGGTAAGGAGAGGGAAGGGGCCGTCCGGGGCTTTTTGGTTAAGGATGCGGCGCACCGCCAGCACCTGGCCAACGATCTCCCCGGCCGTAAGCTGGCGCACCAGGCCGCGCCGGGCCGTCAGGCAGAAGCGGCACCCCTGGGCGCAACCCACCTGGGTGGACAGGCACAGGGTGTAATGGGCTTCCTCGGGGATGAGGACGGACTCCACCAGCGAGCCGTCCCGCAGGGCGAACAGGAATTTCCGGCAGCCGTCGGCGGCCTCCAACTCCTGCTCCACCCGGAGCTGGCCGATGACGGCCCGTCGGCCCAACTCCTCCCGGAAGCCCCGGGAGACGTCGGTCATCTCCTGGAAGTCGAAGATTCCTTTATAGAGCCACTTGAGCAGCTGGCGGCCGCGGAAGGCCGGTTGGCCCCAGGCGGCGGTAAGCCGCTCCATGTCGTTAAGGGTGAATTCGGTCAGATCGATGGGGTGGGGCATGGGAAGGACAGTAGTCAGTAGCCAGTAGCCAGTAGTCAGTAGTCAGTGAGCAGTGAGCAGTAATTAAAGTTTTGTATTCTGAGTAATCTGGTTTTGAGTGAGTGCAGTCAATCAATCTGGAGTCCACAGATCATCTTCTTGTCCCAATACTTTTCTGTCAAATATGTGGCATTTTGGCCCAAAGTTTATCAATATCTAAACACTGGCTACTGGCTACTGACTACTGGCTACTGACTACTGCTTCTACTGGCCCCGAGCCCGCTCCAGGGCTTCTTCCCGGGACTTGCAGGCAATACACATGGTGGTCACCGGACGGGCGATGAGACGTTTCTCGCTGATTTCGCCCCCGCAAATCTCACAGTTGCCATAGGTCCCGTCATCGATGCGTTCCAGGGCCTCCCGGATCTTGGTGATGAGCTTGCGTTCCCGGTCCCGAATTCTGAGGGTAAAATTACGGTCGGTTTCCAGGGTGGCCCGGTCGGTGGGGTCAGGGAAAGGGGCCAAGGCGCTGGTCATGTCGGTCCTGGTCTTGTCGGCTTCCCCCAGGATTTCCCCGAGTCGTTCCTTTAAGAGGTTGCGAAAAAATTCCAGACGTTGCTCATTCATCGGTTAAACTCCGGCCATAGCCAATTAGCTCGAGATTTCGCGGCAGGCCTGCGGTTGATGGTAGTCGCCGCTGCTTCCACCGCTTTTTTCCAGCAATAGCAAGTCACCGATCACCAAACCGCGATCCACTGCCTTGGACATATCGTAGATGGTAAGAGCAGCCACCGCCGCGGCGGTCAAGGCCTCCATCTCCACCCCGGTGCGGGCCTGGGTCTCGACCCGGGCCTGGATGCGCACCGCCCATTCCTGGGGTTCCAGGGTAAAATCCACCGCAACGAAGGCAAGGGGCAGGGAATGGCACAAGGGGATCAATTGAGCCGTGTTCTTGGCGGCCATGATGCCGGCGAGTCTGGCGGCCGCCCAAACATCGCCTTTGGGAAGGCGGCCGGCCTGGAGCAGGGGAAAGACCTTGGGACCCACGATGATGCGGCAGGCCGCAGTGGCGCGGCGCCGGGTTTCGGCTTTATCGCCCACATTCACCATACGCAGTTGCCCGGTCTCGTCCAGGTGGGTGAACTTACTCATATCCTGCCCCGGTTTGCGCCTCGCTTCCCCGGCGAGACAGCTCTGTGAACCGCTGATTCTGTCCAATCTTGAAGTCATCGGCTGGGTTGACCACGATCTCCATCACCTGATCGCCCGGCAGCCGGCCGGGCCCACCTGGGACTCCGGCTCCGGGGAAGCGGAAAACCCAGCCGCTCTGAGCGCCTTGGGGGAGTTCCACCGCTCGGTAGCCGTCCAAAGTGGGAACCAGGATGACCCCGCCCCGGGCCGCTTTGGCGCGGGAAACCCGCACCTGGCAATGGATATCATTGCCAATCCGGGTGAAGAAGTCATCCGGGGCCACATGAATGACTACCTCCAGGTTCCCCGGGGGGCCGTTTTGAAAACCTAGGCCACCCTCACCGTCCAGGCGCAGGCGAGCGCCGTCAGGGATCCCCGGGGGGATGCGCAGCCGATATTCCCGTTTGCCCATAGTGGCGCCCTGGCCGTGGCAATGGCCGCAGGCCTGGGCGATAATCTTGCCGCGGCCGCCACAGCGGGGGCACCGCGGCCCGAAGCGCAGCAGTCCGGGTCCGCAATGGCTGCGACCGCGGCCCCGACAGGCGGGGCAGGAGATGTAGCCGCCACCCGGCGCCAGACCGGTGCCCTGGCAGCGGCGGCAGTTAAAGGCGCGATCCACCTGGATTACCGCCTGGGTCCCGCGCAAGGCGGCCGCAAGGGAGATCTGCAAATCGTAGCGAAAGTCGGCCCCCGCGGATTGCCGCAAACGAGCCGAACCGCCGGAAATTCCGAAAAATTCTTGAAACAACTCAGTATCTTCAGAGAACCGGGGACGCCTAAGATTTTGGCAGGCGGTTCGAGAGCGGCTGCGGGCTTGCTGGATAGTCTGGTAAGCCTCCGCCAACTGCCGGAAGCGGATGCCGGCCTCGGGATCGTCCGGGTGGTGGTCCGGGTGGTGCTGGCGGGCCAAGGACCGGTAACTCCGGCGAACCTCTGCCAGGGGGGCGTTGGGGGATACTCCCAGAATGCGGTAACAATCCCGGATAATCATGGTCAATCTTGATCTTGCGTCTTTTTCGTCTCTGTGCCGGATATCAGTGCTTCCACCATGGCAGCTTTATCCGGATCACCGGACAGCTTATAGGCTCGCCGGGCAAAGCGAAATTTTCCCAGATCCAGGGCCCGCGTGGCTAATTGCTGCCAGGTGTGCGGCTCCTGGGAGACTCCCAGCCGGGCCAGCAAGTAGGCGTCCCCTGTCTCCAGGCAGTGATTTTTAATCTTCTCCAGTCCTGGGGAATCGTGGCCCTTTTGGAAAAATTCCAGGGCGTCCTCCCACCAGCCCAGGGCCAGAAACTTTTCGCCATACTCCCGGCAAGGTTCCGCCTTCAGCTCCTGGTCATTGAGGAGCTGCCGTTTCTTCATACTGCCCGGCACTCCCTGGGGCAGTACCCGGCCTGTCTGGGGCGACTTGGACACCGGCTCTCTCCGTTGGTGCTTAGTTTATAAAATATCTCCCCAGGCTTGTAAACCGCAATTTTCCGGGGGTGGGTGCCCCGGTCCTGCGAACCCTGGAAATGGTTTGACTTTCGGCGGCGCATTGGGTAAGGTAAATCTGCATTTATGGTGGTACCCGGCGGTTTTCCGAGCCGTCCCGGTTGAGGTGGCGCCTATCTGCAGAGCCAACCGGAATGAATTCCAGAGGATAGGCGGGGTCCAGCAAGGGTGAATCTGAGGAAAGACCTGCATCTCCCTGTGAACCATGATTAAATGGATACTGGGGCGGTTTCGCCGGGAACCGGGCCTGCACAAGGCTACGGTCAGAATCGATTTCTACCCCCACGACCAGGTAACTCCGCATATCTTCTGGCACCGCAGCCAGGACCCGGAATCCGACACCATCCCGCTGGTAATTTGCAGTTACGCCCGCATTTTGTTCGAATTATCAGAGATGAACGAGATCCGGGTGGCCCGGGAATTGATGGTTTTTCTGGACCGGGTGTGCCAGCGGGTGCTGAGCGACGAAGGCCCTCCCCGACGCCCCCGCCTGCCCTTGGGGCAACTGCGCCTGGTCAACGATCAGGCCCTGCCGGCCATGCGCACCTATGAGCTGGAGTTCTATGAACTTCCGGCGGACGGTTACCGCATGGAATATCGGGGCAGCCTGGGGAAAGAGGGGTATTACTTGCCCGGCGGCTTTCTGGCCCTGCTGCAATCCTGCCTGGACCACCTGGGGGACCAGTCCCTCCGGCAACTGGCCCGCAGACTGGTCCGCCTCCACGGCTACTACCGCCAGCGCCGAGACTTCTGGGATGGGGGGGCGCTGACCTCCGGGCCGGCGTACGCCATGGGCGCCGAAGAAACTCAGCCGGAGGAGTTCGTGCCGGAGGTTTAAGCGGGGCGAAATTTCAGGCTGGTTGCCTTTTAGGTCTTTTTTGTCTTAGAATTCACCCGAAACTAGAAACTCCTAAAAATTTAATAGGGCGGCCTGTGGCCGCCGCTTTTTGGGGCTATGACGGCTGTGCCTCAAACCCCGGGTGCGTTATCCTTCTGCTGCTAAGAAGGCGGGCACAGCCCGCCCTATTTTCTGTCATCCTGAACAAAGTGAAGGATCTCAAGTTCATAAAAATGCGAGATTCTTCGCTTCGCTCAGAATGACATTTTTGGGGAAACCGGGCTTTTGCAATAGCTTCTAGTGTGATGCTTCATAATTGGTAGGATATTTCAAACTGCGGTTTTTTAACCCCCCTTTGAAAAAGGGGGGCAGGGGGGATTTAAAATAACCTCCTGAAATCCCCCTAAATCCCCCTTTTTCAAAGGGGGACATTAATACCCTTGGAACTTAGGTTTTCACTTGATTTAATGCCAGACTATTTACGAAGCACAGCACCAGCAAGTCCCCCAGGCCACTGATCCGGCTGCCCCCTAGGCAGAGACCCTCAGCAACAGGCTGGCCTTGAGGCGGTCGAATTCCTCGGCGCTGATCACCCCTTCGTCCCGCAGACGCACAAATCCCTCCAGTTCCTCCCGAAAGCGTTCCGGCGGCAGCCAGGGGCGCATTTCTTCGGCCTCGGCCTCCAGGGTCAGGGGGGCAGCCAGGGCCAGAGCTCGGGGCTCACCGGGCAGGGCCGCAACCAGATTCTCGGCGCCGTGATACCGCAAGGTCAAGGCGCCGTTGAGCAGGGAGATCTCCACGTTCTTGCCGTTCCTGGCCGCCTCCCGCATCAGGTCGTGAAATTCGCTCCCCCCAGAGGTCATCCTGGTCTTAACTGTCCGCCACCAGCGATAGAGGCGCCAGCCGATCCAGGCGCACAGGGCGGCAAAGCCGGCGAACAGCCAGGAGCTCAAACCCAGCAAGCCGGTGAGCCACACCAGTAGGACAATGAGAACAAAGGGAATGGCGATGAGAAAAATCAGGAGGCTATAGAAGTTGGCCAGATTTCCCCAGGTGGAGATGAAGGCGTCCGGGGCATCCGCCTTAAATCGCGCGAAGAATTTACCCATGTTTGGGATCCGGTTGTAGGGGCGACCCGCTGGGTCGCCCGGTTTTGAGTTTCGAGATGTAGGGGCGGACCCATGTGTCCGCCATGGGGTTCGAGAAAAGCTGTAGCTAACCAGAATTACCCTTAAAGATTATCACTTTTTTCCGGAGTTGCAAGGGAAGCACCCGCCGGGGGGAGAGGGAGCATTCCAAGCCTTGGTTCTTTATCCCCTCTCCCCCCCTGGGGGAGAGGGTTAGGGTGCGGGGGAATTAATCACTATCTCCCGTTGTTAATAGATTAAGGAAATCTAGGGCAAGAGCCCATCGATTCCTTGGAACCTCTTTGAATGAACCGTATCGGTCTAGAATCCTCTCACAGAAAATCTAAACTTCCCTTAGCCCGCCCCGAAAAAGGCCCGGTAGGCCTTGAAGGTCATGTAGAGGTCGGCCTTGGAGGCCACCTCGAAGGGGGAATGCATGGAAAGCAGTGGGGTGCCGCAGTCGATGATCTCCAGGCCGTGGACGGCCAGGAACTTGGCGATGGTGCCGCCCCCGCCTTCATCCACCTTGCCCAACTGACCTGCCTGCCAGATGACCCCGTGTTCCTGGAAGATCCTGCGGAGCCAGGCCACATACTCGGCGTTGGCGTCGCTGGTGGAATACTTGCCGCCGCTGCCGCCGTACTTGCTGACCCCCACCCCGTAGCCCAGACGAGCGGCGTTGCGCTTTTCAGAGACTTCGGGCCAGTCCGGGTCCAGGGCCCCGGTGACGTCGGCGGAAATGGCCCGGGAGGCCATCAGCACCCGGCGCCGGCCCTGGGGGCTTTCCCCCTGGCGCTCCAGGAGGAGTTCCACTATCTCTTGCAGGAGGCAGCTCCTGGCGGAAGTATTGCCGTCGGAGCCAGTTTCCTCCTTGTCATAGAACAGGGCCACGCAAGTGTGCTCCGGCTCCTGGAGGTCCAGGGCGGCCGCCAGTTCGGCATAGGCGCAGGCCCGGTCATCCTGGCCGTAGGCCCCCACCAGGCTGCGGTCCCAGCCCAGGTCCCGGGCCGGGCCCGCGGGCACTACTTCCACCTCGGCGCTGGTGAAGTCTTCTTCATTGATGCCATAGCGCTCTTCCAGGAGTTTCAGCAAGTGGAGTTTGAAGCGCTCCTTGGTCTCGGTATCCCCCAGGGGCAGAGTGCCGACCAGGACATTGAGCTTTTCGCCCTCGAAGGCCTCGGTCACCTTCTTTTCCATCTGGGCCTTGCGGGCCAGATGGGGCAGCAGGTCCAGCACGGTGAACACCGGGTCCGCCGGGTCTTCGCCTATCTGGAGGTCCACACTGGCGCCGTCGGCCTTGAGGATGACCCCGTGAATGGCCAGGGGCCGGGCCAGCCATTGGTATTTCTTGATGCCCCCGTAATAGTGGGTCTTTAGAAAGGTGAGGTCCGTGTCCTCGTAAAGGGGATAGGGCTTCAGATCCAGGCGGGGGGAGTCTATATGCGAGGCCACCAGTCGCAGCCCGGAGCTCAGGGGTTTTTTGCCCTGGACTACCAGGGCCAGGCTCTTGCCCCGATAATTATAAAAAGCCCTGGGGCCCGGGGTCCGGGAGTTGAGATCCACAAAGCCCCGGGCCTGGGCCTGGCGCACGATCTCCTGGACCGCCTCCCGCTCGGTCTTGGCCCGGTCCAGAAAGGTTTTATAATGGTCGGCGTAGGCGAAGATAGCCGCCAGTTCGTCCTGGTCCACCCGGTCCCATACCAGCCTGGCGGTTATCGCCAGGCGCTCCCGTAATTGCTTGAATTCGTCTTTTTCTTTTTCCTGGATTTCCATGGTTGCATCCCCTTATGGAAAAGATTTATCTCACGCAAAGGTGCCAAGGTGCAACGACACAAAAGAGTTAATAAAGATGGTGCATAGGACGCATCTTACACTGGCTAAGCTCTCCATCGTTTAGTCGATCTACAACTAGGGTATTTTGTACATCCCCAAAACTTTCCATTACGACCATTGATTAGATGCATTGGTGCCGAGCACTTAGGGCAAATTTGCACAGTATCTGGCCCGATGCCTAGAATTTTATCTAAAATCAATGTTGGCTCAACAGGATGGTTATTACGACATAGCCCAGTCCTTGGATTTCTTAATTGATGCTGAACTAAGTCTCCACATTCCAAACATTTGGAATCATAGCTATCATCCCCAGATACTTTAGGCTTGCTATCAAGTAAATACTGAACCAGCCTATTCCCATGGACTAATTCAATTTTTGAGTTTTTCGCGAATTTAACTGCGGTACTACTAAATCCTCCCGTCGTAACAAAAAATCCCTTTATCGCAGCTTCACTTATAATAGCGGAATGGAATTTTTGGAGTTCTGGTCTACCTGATAGCCTGTCCGAACTATATCTTTTACATTCCAATAGATATTTTTCGCCTTCTTTCCATAGAATGGCATCTTTACCGGCATCGCCACTATATGGAGTTTGTTTAACATTGTAGCCAAGTTCCTTAAACATTATTGCCATCGCGTCCTCAAATCTTTGCGATGTTAAATTCCTTAATTCGTCCAAGCTAGGTAAAAACGTCGTTGAAAGCCGAATTAACTCTTTATTACGCAGTTCATTCGCGGAAGTGCGAATACTTTGCTGCTGTTTTTCTATCTCTCTTTGTTTTTGATATTTTTCCTCTCTTGCTTTTTTCTCCTCTGTACAAGCATTACAACGGTCCTGAGAAATCCCTCCGAGAACACCGTGGGGGCAACGTTTCCAGCGCTTATAAACCCTATCAATATAACCAACGATGGCTCCGATTCCGATAAATCCAACAAAAACTACAACGAATGCGCCGATGGTTTCACCATCTGAAGGTTTCTTAATGCCTAAAAGGTATAAAAGGCCTAGCCCGAGCCAATAAAAAACCACTAACCCAATAATTATTGAACCGCATCCATTACGGTTTCTGTACACGTTTAGTACCCCAACGTATAAAGAATCGAATTGCCTATTCAGTGCCGAATGGGATATTGAAATTCATAACATGAAATCTTGGCTGAAACAACCGGGCAACCCGGACCAAAGTGTTCCGGGAGTATTCAGCTTGACTTAAACCTGTAAAGCAAATAAATTTAACCGATGAATACCGGCGAGAGTGGCGGAATCAGGCAGACGCACTGGATTTAGGTTCCAGCGGGCAACCGTGGGGGTTCGAGTCCCCCCTCTCGCACACCCTGCGGGGGAGGCCGGCCCTAACCGAAAATCCTCGGTGACCTTGGGTTTCGGGGTTGTGAGGCAGTAAGAGGGCCCGGCTAAAATTATTCGCCTCTCTGAATAATAAAGGAAGACCAGGGAGAAAGAGGTGGGCCTGCCTGTCCTATCCGGGGTAGGGGGAGAGGAGATATCCTCGCTAATGATCCTAAGGAAAGAGATGAGAATATGACCGAGATTGCGGTAAAAGTGGAACTGGAGAACCTGAGCGAAGTTAAACGGAGACTGCTGGTCGAGGTGCCCCTCTCCGAGGTGGCCGAGGAAGTGGAGCGGGCCTATCGGGACTTGGGCAAGCGGGTCAAGGTCAAAGGCTTCCGTCCCGGCAAGGTGCCCCGCGGCGTCCTGGAGATGTATTACCATAAACAGATCGACCAAGAGGTGTCCGATACCCTGGTACGCCGTTCCCTGGCGGAGGCCTTAAAGGAGAAAGACCTGAAGCCGGTGCATCTGAGTTGGCCGGAGCCGCCCCCGGCGGTGGTGGCTGGTGAGAATTACCGCTACCAGGTGGAGCTGGAAGTGACCCCGGAATTCAAGGTGGAGGATTACCTGGGTCTAAAGGTGTCGGCCCCCCCGGTGGAGGTGAGCGACGCCGAGGTGGAGACCGGGATCGAAGAGATCCGCCAATCCCATGCCCTGCTAAATCCCCCGGCGCAGGGCCGCGGGGCGCAACCGGGCGATTTCGTGAGGCTGGATTACCAGGCCTATTACGCGGGTCAGCTGGCGGAGGGCGGCAAGGCGGAGGGCGCCTTCCTGGAGGTGGGCAGCGGCAAGTTCAACGCCGAGTTCGAAAACCAGCTCTTGGGTCTTGGGGAAGGTGCGGAGAGCCGCTTTGCGGTGAGCCTGCCGGATGACTTCGCCAATCCTTTGTTGGCCGGCAAGTCGGTGGAGTTCCAGGTGAAGGTTCATGAAGTCAGAGAGAAGGTGGTCCCAGACCTGGATGATGACTTTGCCAAGGGCCTGGGAGGCAACTTTCAAGGGGTGGCTGACTTGCGTGAGGCGGTGAGACAGGATATTATTAGGGAGAAGGAGCGGACGCGACAGGCCAATCTGGAAAACCAGATTAAGGATCAGTTGCTGGCCCGGACCGCGTTTGAGGCGCCGCCTTCCCTTATTCAGCAGGAACAGGAGAATCTCTTCCGGGAGCAGTGGAACCGCCTGAGCCAGTATGGGGTAAAGCCGGCCGATGTGGACCAGACCAAGATGCTGGAAGCCATCAGGCCCCTGGCGGAGCGGCGGGTAAGGGCCAAACTCCTCCTGGAGCGCCTTGCCGATCAGGAGGGCTTTGCGGTGGACGACGCCGAGGCGGACGCCGCCCTGGCCAGGGTGGCGGCACAGCGCGGGCGGGAAGTCGCCGAGGTCCGCAAGTTCTATCAGGAGCATGACCTCATGGAGGCGCTGAAGCGACAATTGCGGGAGGAAAAGACCATGAAGATGTTGCTGGACCAGGCCATCCTCAGTAACGGCCCCCAGCCTGCCCCGGAGGCCGAAGAATAAAATGCAACTGGTTCCCATGGTGGTGGAGCAGAGCAGCCGGGGGGAGCGGGCTTATGATATCTATTCCCGGCTCCTCAAGGACCGCATCGTCTTTCTGGGCACGGCCATCAATGATGATGTGGCCAACCTGGTCATCGCCCAGTTCCTCTTTCTGGAAGCGGAAGACCCGGACAGGGAGATCAATTTTTACATCAATTCCCCGGGAGGCATGGTGACCGCCGGGATGGCCATTTACGACACCATGCAGTACATCAAATCCCCGGTGGCCACCCTGTGCATGGGGCAGGCGGCCTCCATGGGGGCCCTGCTGCTGACGGCCGGCGCTCCGGGGAAGCGCTTCGCCCTGCCGCACGCCCGGATTTTGATCCACCAACCCTTGGGCGGCTTTCAGGGGCAGGCCACCGACGTGGACATCCAGGCTCGGGAGATCCTGCGGCTTCGGGAAGAGTTGAATGAAATCATGGCCCAACACACCGGGCAGCCCATTGACCAGATTAACCGTGACACCGAACGCGATTTTTATATGTCCGGCGAACAGGCCAAGAAATACGGCCTGGTCGACGACGTCATCATCAAACGGGAAGAGGGCAAACTCTTCTCAGGAAGGCATCGGGAATAGAGTCCCGGGCCTGAAGAATCCGCCGGGAAATGACGATAATTCATTTGAGCAGGCGGAGCAGCATCGGATAGCCAAGCCCGGGAAGGCAAGCAGCGCTTGGGTTTGGGGAGGTCTAACCCTATGACTAAACGCGGTATCGACAAGAATGCTGATCTTTTGTGCTCCTTCTGCGGCAAGAGCCAGGGCGAGGTGAAGAAGCTCATCGCCGGCCCCGGGGTTTACATCTGCGATGAGTGCATCGAACTGTGCAACGACATCATCGCCGAGGAGTATGAAAAAGACGAAGGCAGACACGTCCGGCTGGCCATCCCGGAGCCGGCCAGTATCAAGAAGCAGATCGACGAATACGTCATCGGCCAGGAACGGGCCAAGAAGATCCTGTCCGTGGCCGTCTATAACCACTATAAACGGATCAACGCCGGCAGCGACCTGGACGGGGTGGAACTCCAGAAGAGCAACATCCTGCTCATCGGCCCCACGGGCTCCGGCAAGACCCTGTTGGCTCAAACCCTGGCCCGCATCCTGAACGTGCCCTTCACCATCGCCGATGCCACCACCCTGACGGAAGCCGGTTACGTGGGCGAAGATGTGGAGAACATCATCCTCAACCTGCTCCAGGTGGCGGATTACGATGTGGAGAAGGCCTCCCGGGGCATCGTCTACATCGACGAAGTGGACAAGATCGCCCGCAAGACCGATTCCCCCTCCATCACCCGCGACGTCTCCGGCGAAGGGGTGCAGCAGGCCCTGCTGAAGATCATCGAAGGCACCCTGGCCTCGGTGCCGCCCAAGGGGGGCCGCAAACATCCCCAGCAGGAATTCATCAAGGTGGACACCACCAACATCCTGTTCATCTGCGGCGGGGCCTTCAATGGCCTGGAAGACATCATCGGGACCCGCATCGGCCGGAAGGCCATGGGCTTTGGGGCTGACATCCAGAGTCGGTCGCAGCGGCCCCTGGGGGAAGTCCTGGTGCAGGTGCATCCCCAGGATCTCCTGAAATTCGGGCTCATCCCCGAGTTTGTCGGTCGCCTGCCGGTCCTGGCCACCCTGGACGAACTGAATGAAGAGGCCCTGGTGCGCATCCTCAAGGAACCCAGAAACGCCCTGGTGAAGCAATATCAGAAGCTGCTGGAACTGGACCGGGTCAGCTTGAAGTTCACCGAGGAGGCCCTGGTGGCGGTTGCCAAAGAGGCCCTGAAGCGCAAATCAGGGGCCCGGGGCCTGCGGGCCATCCTGGAGCGGGCCATGCTGGACCTGATGTACGAACTGCCCTCCCTGAAGGATGTCACGGATTGCCTGATCAGCGAGGATTTCATCATCAAACATGCGGCCCCCATCCTGACCTACCGGTCGGAGGAAGGGGTGCCCTGGGATAAACCCGGGATGGCGGTATAACCATGATCTTTCGTATTCCCAAGAATCGGATGCCGGGGGAGACGGAGAGGCCCCCTCAGGTTAGCGTGCCCATGCTGCCCCTGCGGGACATCGTCATCTTTCCCCATATGGTGGTGCCCCTGTTCATCGGCCGGGAGCGTTCCATCCATGCCCTGGAATACGCCATGGGTCTGGAGAAACATATTCTCCTCTGCACCCAGAAGGACCCGCGCAAGGATGAGCCCAGGGAAACCGAGGTTTATAAGCTCGGCACCCTGGCCTCCATTCTGCAGCTCTTGCGCTTGCCGGACGGCACTGTCAAGGTCCTGGTGGAAGGGAAGGGGCGGGCCGTTATCCGCCAGTTCCTGCAGAGTTCCCAGTTCTTCCAGGTAGAGGCTGAAGAACTGCACGAGTTTTGGGAAATCACCCCGGAAACCGAGGCGCTGCACCGCACCGCGGTCGCCGGCTTTGAGACTTATGCCAAGCTCAACAAGAAGGTGCCCCAGGAGGCCCTCCAGGGCCTGACGGGGATAGATGATCCCGGGCGGCTGGCCGACCTCATCGCCGGCCACCTGTCCGTCAAGGCCGAGGAAAAACAGGGGCTCCTGGAAAACCTGGACGCCAACCAGCGCCTGGAGGCCGTCCTAACCCTGGTTAACCGCGAAAATGAAATCCTCCAGATCGAAACCCGCATCAAGAATCGGGTCAAGAAACAGATGGAAAAGACCCAGCGGGAATACTACCTCAATGAGCAGATGCGCGCCATCCAGAAGGAGATGGGCGAAAAGGAGGACATGGCGGGGGAAATCCGGGAGTTGGAAGGGCGCATCCGCCGGAAGAAGATGAGCGCCGAGGCCACCACCAAGGTGAAGCACGAGCTGAAAAAGCTCAAGCTCATGAGCCCCATGTCCGCCGAAGCCACGGTCTCCCGGAATTACATCGATTGGCTGCTGTCTCTGCCCTGGTTTGAGCGCACCCGGGACAAACACAACCTGGAGGAGGCGGAAATGATCCTCCAGGAGGATCACTATGGCCTGGATAAGCCCAAGGAGCGCATCCTGGAGCACCTGGCGGTGCAGAGCCTGGTGAAAAAGATGAAAGGCCCCATCCTCTGCCTGGTGGGACCGCCGGGGGTGGGGAAGACCTCCCTGGCCAAGTCCGTGGCCCGGGCCCTGGGACGCAACTTCGTACGCCTCTCCCTGGGTGGGGTGCGGGATGAAGCGGAGATCCGGGGACACCGGCGCACTTACATCGGCGCCCTGCCGGGAAAGATCATGCAGTCCCTGAAGAAGGCCAAGAGCAACAACCCGGTCTTCTGCCTGGATGAAGTGGACAAGATGAGCACCGATTTTCGGGGCGACCCCTCCGCGGCCTTGCTGGAGGTGCTGGA
>JBKQKO010000004.1:0-7326 GCA_052147455.1 Desulfobaccales bacterium
ATTTCGGGGCTCTTGCCGGTGGCCCGGGGACGGGTTTCCTTCCGGCAAGAGGATCTGCTCCGCCTGCCGGCGCACCTGCGGGTTAAGCAAGGGGTGGCGCATGTCCCGGAAGGGCGGGGCATCTTCGGCAACCTGACCGTTCTGGAAAACCTGCGCCTGGCGGCTTACCTGCGCCGGGACGGCCAAATCCAGGGGGACCTGCAGGAGGTCTTCGGCCTCTTCCCCCGCCTGGGGGAGCGGCGCCACCAGTGGGGCAACACCCTGTCCGGCGGCGAACAGCAGATGCTGGCGGTGGGCCGGGCCTTGATGAGCAAGGCCAGGCTCTTGCTGCTGGATGAGCCTTCCATGGGCCTGGCCCCCTTGCTGGTGCGGGAGATCTTCCGGGCGATCCGGCGGATCAACCGCCAGGGGGCCGCCATCCTGCTGGTGGAGCAAAACGCCAATCTGGCCCTGGAGGTGGCTCACCGGGGCTATATCCTGGAGACCGGCGAGATCGTGCTATCCGGCCCGGCCAGCGAACTACGCCATCACCCCCAGGTCATGGCGGCCTACCTGGGCGGGTAGGGGGCCCCCGCGGGGTCGCCCTAAGGGGTTATCAAAATTAAGACACTTTATGACGACTAAACCGCGCCGAAAAATTATTCGCCTGCAAGGATTCAATTATGCCCAGGAAGGTGCATATTTCATTACAATTTGCACCCATAATCGCCTTTGCCTGCTGGGCGAGGTAATCGACCAGGAAATGCGGCTGAATGCTCTGGGAAGAGCAATCGCATCAGAATGGCTCCAAACCGCAAAATTGCGCTCCTATGTCAGGTTGGATTATTATGGGATCATGCCCAATCATTTCCACGCCATATTTTTCTTGCAGAACCATGAATGGGCGACCCAGCGGGTCGCCCCTACGCAGGAAAATTCGCCAAGCGGCCCTGCACCCTGCTCAGTGGGGGCCATCGTTGGACAGTTTAAATCGCAGGCAACCAAGCGGATCAATTCATCCGGGAGAATCTCGATTGAACATCTTTGGCAACGCAATTATTATGAACACGTGGTCCGAGATGAAGATGATTTGAATCGTATTCGCCAATACATTGAAGACAACCCGGCCAGTTGGCTTGAGGATGAATATTATTCCTCGTAGGGGCGACCCGCTGGGTCGCCCCCTGGTTCATCAATCCTGCTTCGTGAGATCGGTTCGGGGGTTGGAGGGTAACTCAGGGAAGGTTCCAAGGACAGGCTAAAAGGAGTCCTCCGGGGAATCCTGGCCGGATGAACCATCCCCGGCTTCCATGGCCTCTTCCACCATTTGGTCCACTTCGCCGGCGGTGTCCTCCCCCATCTCCTGGGTCATTTTCTTGAGGACGCGGGCCACGCTCTTGGGGTCATTTTCATCCAATCCGCCCCAGGCGCCGGGGTCGGCCAGTTTCTCCATGCGGGTCTCTTCGGAAAGGCGGACGTGCACCCGGGACAGCACCCGGGTCAGGGAAGTGCTGCCGCACCTGGAACAGCGCGGAGCAAAGGGCTCTTTGGGGTTCAGGATCAAAAAACCTGAGATCCGGCGGCATTCCTGGCACTGATATTCATAAATGGGCATGGCGGCGTCCCTTACAAAAGAACAGAAAAAACCGGCAACCGGCGTTCCTGCATCCCGCCCCTTTAAGCCAAACTCGAAACTAAGATCTCAAAACTCGAAACCCAGTTAGGCACCCTGAGCTTCATCTTCTCCGGGCGGGCGACCTGCTCCCGGGCCTCGGTCTGGCGCCCAGCCGCAGGGGACAGATCTTTTAACGCCAATTTGACATGGAACCCATATTTTCCTTGACCTTCATCTTTTCCAGGCGGGTGGCTTGCTCCCGGGCCTCGGCATAGCGTCCATCCGCAGGGGACAAGTTTTTTAACGCCAGTTTAAAATGGAACAGCGCGGTGGGCAAGGCCCTGGACCTAAGGCTGTAAAGGCCCAGATAATAATGGGCCGGGCCCAACTGCCCCTTCTCCCCATAGATGGTGCCCAGGTTGTAATAGACCTCGCCAAAAGTGGGATTCAGCCGGTAGACCTTCTCATAGAGGGATAAGGCCTGATCCGTCTGCTTGCGCTCCTGGCAAATCCTTCCCAGATAATAGAGGGTGCCCTCGTCCTGGGGGACCCGGCGCGTCAGCTCTTCCAATAACTGGTTGGCCTCCTGGTAGCGGTTCTGGTCAAAATAAAAGAGGGCCAGCTCTCGCTGAATTATAAAATTCTCCGGGTCCAGTTTCAGGGCCTGCTGAAAAGCGGCGATGGCTTCGCCAGTCTGCTCCAGCTTGGCCAGGGCCAGGGCCCGGCCGTAAAGGAAGACCGGATTTTTCGGCTCCCGGATGCTGTCTTGGGTCATGCCCCGCAAAAGTTGATGGGGGTTGCCGCAGATGGAGTTCAACTTGAGGGTGAAGTATTGGAAGTCGGGATAGTTTCTATAAGGCGCCAGCTCGTTTTTATGGATCTCCAGTTTATTCAATAGTACCACGATGCGGTCATCGGTGTAAGGATGGGTGCGGAGGTAAAGGGGAACCTTGCCTCCCTCGAACCATCGCTGTTTATTCATCTTTTTGAACATGCTCACCATGCCCTCGGGGTTATAGCCGGCTTTGAGCAACCACCCGAACCCCATGGTGTCCGCCTGACCTTCAAATTCCCGGCTGTAGGACAGCATGGCGGCTTCCCCCCCGCCAAAGGCGCCCACGATTAGAGGCTGAGCCAGGGCGCCGCCCACGAACACCGAAGCCAGGGCGCCGAGTAAGGAAGCCACCGTGACCATCTTGGCTTTCTCCACCATCTGGGCCATGTGCCGGCAATAGATATGGGAAACCTCATGGGCCATGACCCCGGCCAGCTCCTCCTCGCGGTCGGCCATTAGAATCATGCCGGTATTGAGAAAGACATAGCCGCCCGGCACCGCAAAGGCATTCATGGTCGGATCTTTGACGATGTAAAACTTATACCTAAAAGGTTGGGGCCCCATTTGGGCTACCAGTTTTTGTCCTAGATGATTGATATACGAGGTGAGGAAGGGGTCTTCTATTAGGGTAGCCTCTTGTTGAAACTCCAGGAGAAACTCTTCGCCGATCTGCTTCTCTCTCTCGACGGTTAGACTCTTAAATTCATCGAACAGCGCCATGGAGGCGTGGGTTTGCACCAAAAGCAGGCAGGCTGCCAGGAAGCAAATGAGCCCCTTTCTCCTGAAACATGACCGCAATTTATTCATGGCTGGAGGATTCCGACCCGGATTCCAGGTTCTGCGCCGGTGCGGCGGCGGGGGTGGTGGCCTGAGGCGGCGGCGGGCTGGTCTTGGGAACCTCGGCCCAGAGACCTTCCAAATCGTAGAATTCCCGGAGTTCCTGAAAAAAGAGGTGAACCACCATGGTGTTATAATCGAGTAAAACCCAGAGTCCTTCCTTAACCCCCTCCACCCCCAGGGGCTTGACCCCGGCCTTGGCCAACGCTTCTTCCAGGTGCTCCGCCAGGGCCAGCACCTGGCGCCTGGAACCCCCGGAGCAGATGATGAAATAATCCGCGAAGGAACAGTGCTCTTTCACTTCCAGGAGCACGGGATCCAGGGCCTGGTAATCCACCAGGGTTTTGAGGGCCAGCTCCGTCAGGGCATCCGGGGTGGGAGGGGCTGAAGGGGCCGTGTAAGCATCTCCTTATCCGTATAGTTTATGGTTTATTATATAACTTCGCACCGGCTCCGGCAAGAGGTAGCGGATGGAGCGCCCCTGGCGGACCAGGCTGCGGATGCCGGTGGCGGAGATATCCATCAGGGTGGTCTGCTGCCAAAGCACCTGATGCCCGGAAGGATGCCGGAACCCGCGGTCACCCGCCAGGGCCTGAAATTGCGGATGGACTTCCCGGGTGAGGATCTCCTTCAGGCGGGCGCGGTCATATCCCGGCCGGTCCAGCACCACAAAGTGGCACAGATTAAAGATCTGGCCATAGTCCTTCCAGCTGGGGATCTCCAGCATGGCGTCCAACCCGAGGATAAAGTAGAGATCCCAGTCGGGGCCGAACTGCTCCCGGAGCAACCGCAGGGTTTCGATGGAATATGACTTGCCGGGGCGGCGCCCCTCGATGTCGGAAACCTCCAGGAGGGCATGATCCCCCACCGCCAGCCGGGTCAGGGCCAGGCGCACTTCGAAGGGGGTAAGCTCCCCGGGGGCCTTATGAGGCGGCTGGGCGGCAGGAATAAACCAGAGGCGGCTCAACGACAAGGCCTCGCAGACCTCTTCCGCAGCCCGCAGGTGGCCGAAGTGAATGGGGTTGAAGGTCCCCCCGAAGAGGCCCAGGCGGCGCCTGGCCTCAGGTTCTGATCTGGCCGTCTCCATAAACGATGAACTTGGTGGTGGTGAGCTCCTCCAGGCCCATGGGCCCGAAGGCATGCAGCTTGGAGGTGTTGATGCCGATCTCCGCCCCCAGGCCCAACTCGCCGCCGTCATTGAAGCGGGTGGAGGCGTTCACCAGGACCACCGAGGAGTCCACCTCCCCTAAAAAGCGCTGGGCCCGGTGATAATCCCGGGTAATGATGGCCTCGGTGTGGTTGGAGCTGTAGCGGGCGATATGGTCCAGGGCCCCGTCCAGATCCGGCACCACCTTGACCGCCAGGATCAGGTCCAGGAATTCGCAGCCCCAGTCCGCCTCGACGGCCGGCGCCACCTTTGGGTCGAACTCCCGGGTGCGGGGACAGCCCCGCAGTTCCACCCCGGCCTCCCGGAAGCGGGCCAGCATCCGGGGGAGGAAGGCCGGCGCCGCCTCCTCATGCACCAGCATGGCCTCCATGGCGTTGCACACCCCGGGGCGCTGCACCTTGGCGTTGAAACAGATGGTTGCGGCCATCTCCAGATCGGCGCCCGCATCCACGAAGATGTGGCAGACCCCTTTGTAGTGCTTCAACACCGGGATGCGGGAGTGCTCCGCCACAAAGCGGATCAGACCCTCCCCCCCCCGGGGGATGATGAGGTCCACCCGCTCGTCCTGCTTCAGGAGTTCCAGGGTGGCCCCCCGGGCGATGCTGGGAATGACCTGCACCGCGGCCCGGGGCGCCCCGCCCTTTTCCAGGGCCTCTTGCATCAGCTCGGCCAAGGCCAGGTTGGTGTGGATGGCCTCCTTGCCTCCCTTGAGGATCACGGCGTTGCCGCTCTTCAGACAGAGGGCGGCGGCGTCCACCGTGACGTTGGGCCGGGACTCGTAGATAAAGCCGATCACCCCCAGGGGGATGCGGATGCGCCCCACCCTGAGGCCGTTGGGGCGCACCCACATGCCGGTCACCGCGCCCACCGGGTCCGGCAGGGCCGCCACCTCCCGGAGGCCCTGGATCATAGAGGCTATCACCTTATCGGACAGGGTGAGGCGGTCGATGAAGGCCGCCGGATAGTCTTGGGCTTGAGCCGCCTCCAGGTCCTGGCGGTTTTCCGCCTGGATATAGCTGCGGCGCTCGTCCAGGAGCTCCGCCACCCGCAGGATGACCCGGTCCTTGACGCCCCGGGGAAGATTGCCCAACTGCCGGGCCGCGGGTCTGGCGGCCAGGGCCAGATTGCGCACCAGGTCCGGAATATCCATGTTCGTTTCCATTGGTTAACTTTCTTTAACCTTTAGATTTTTCCTTAATCAGGTCGGGCCTCCCCTGGATCGATGCCAACTAGGAATTACAACTATCTTTTCCCCGAGACCGGGGATTTTTCCGATCCAGGAGCCCGCGCGGCGGATTGCCGGCGATATATTCCCGGATGCGGTTCAATGATTGCTCGTCACGAATAGTAGGTTCATAATAACCTCTTTGCCAAACGCCCGTCCCGGCAGTCTTCCTTAAGGCGTTAATTCTACCGGCAGATTGATATTTATAATACCCCAGAATCTGTCCCAATGTCGGTAGTTTTTGTAGGGGCGGGGTCTCCTCGCCCGTCTTTATCGGGCTGTCGGAGAGAAACCCAAATCCCCTTTTGCCCCTGTAATTATAATGACCCCATGGATATGGTTAGGCATTACCGTGAAGGCATCTAATTTTATCGCAGGATTATAGCAGGAAGATAAATCATCCCAACTGGCGGCCACAATTTTGCCGCATTCATTTAAATTCATCTCGATATCAATAATCTTGCCGAATAAGGATTGCCTCCCTTTAACGCCAAGGGTAACAAAATATGCACCTTTCTGGGAATAATCAAAACCTGGAAGACGGAGAGAAACGCGGCGAGGTGAGTTCGGGATCATCCCTTTTTAGCCTCAGATTATTAGACGCCGAGTCTCTAAAAAGGGCGGGGAGACCCCGCCCCTACAACTGCAAAACCGCTCTTCAGGGCGCCTTGGGAGGAGATTTAGGAGATATTAATGGGAGCCCTATGATATCCCTTATTTATCCCCTCTCCCCCGATGGGGGACGACACCGGGTGAGGGGGAATTTAATTTCTCTTCCGCCCCCATTAATAATTTCATTCTTCATCAGGCAGCCCATCTTCCAGCAGTTCCCCCCCCTCCTCCATGGCCTTGAGGATCTCCCGGGCCCGGTAGGCGTCCTCGGCGGCCACCATGAGGCGCACCCCCCGGACGAACTGCAGCGAGGGATAGGCGCCGCCGGCGTCGTCGGCCATGACCATGGCGGGGACGCCTTCGGACTCCAGCAAGCCCGCGGCCATCTCGGCCTCGATGCGGTTGGGAAAGGTTTCCAGCACTACGGTGTCGTCGAGATTCAATATTAAGCCTCTTTGAAATTCTGATACTAAAGATCAATTTGGGCTATGGGTTGACTATTGGTAATTTTAATTGCTCAGCAACATTATCCATGAGTCTCATAAGCTTGGCTGTTGTTATAGGACGCTGGCCATTTTTTTGCATTTTGCCAGCGTGTTCCCAGGCAATCACCCCCGGCCCATTAAAAATCTCTTTAGTAGACCCATCTCACGTGATCAAGAGAACAATTAGGTGATTTGGATTAGACCTCAGCCCGATGTTTGAACCTTGAGTTGCCTTAATCTGAATGAGCTTGCCACTTGGTGCCTTGGCATCATGGCTTTCCACGGAACAATTGAAAAGCTCTAATCCGTAACGATGTGCTGCTAAGACCTCCCCTAAACTTCCAATAAGATGACCGTCAGGTGTAAAAGGTCTGCCTGGAAACAGCGCTTCTAATTCTACTACGACCTCGTATAATCGTTTTACGAGAGCTGGTATCTTGGTAACCGTTAACTTCTCCGTTTGCTTAAAGAAAGCTCTTCGATAACGCCCTTAAGTACTGCGACCTTTAAGCACAGGCGGGACGCCTGTGCCACTAATCTTTTACCTAGGGGATTGGGGGTGGCGGTGGT
>JBKQKO010000005.1:0-34362 GCA_052147455.1 Desulfobaccales bacterium
CCTTGCCCATGGTGAGCATGTTGCCCCAACTGGGGGTGGGGGGCTGCACCCCCAGGCCCAGGAAGCTCAGGGAGCTCTCCACCAGGATGGCCCCGGCCACCCCCAGGGTGGCGGAGACCATCACCGGGGTCAGGGCGTTGGGCAGCAGGTGCCGCCAGATAAGGCGGGCGTCCGAGGCTCCCAGGGCCCTGGCCGCCACTACGAATTCCCGCTCCCGCAGGGAGAGAAACTCCGCCCGTATCAGCCGCGCCACTCCCATCCAACTGGTGAGGCCGATGACCGCCATGATGTTCCAGATGTTGGGCCCCAGCACCGCGATCACCGCCAGGATCAGGAAGATCGTGGGGAAACAGAGCATCAGGTCCACCAGGCGCATGAGGATCTGGTCCAGCACCCCGCCGTAGTAACCCGCCAGGGCCCCCACCAGCACGCCGATCAGGGTGGCGATCCCCACCGCCACAAAGCCCACCAGCAGCGAGACCCGGGCGCCGAAGATGATGCGGCTCAAGACATCCCGGCCCAGAGTGTCGGTGCCCAGCAGGTGGGCCGGGCTGGGCGGCATGAGCACCTGCTTCAGGTCGATAAAGTCGGGGTCGTAGGGGGCCAGCCAGTAAGCCAGCAGGGCCACGGCAAACAGGCCCAGGACCAGGGCCAGGCCGCTGATGGCCAGGCGGTTGCGCCAGAGCAGCACCCAGGATTCGCGGATTCTCATGATCATCCCATCCTGATCCGGGGGTCCGCCAGTCCGTAAGCCAGGTCTGCCAGCAGGTTGCCCAGCAGGGTGAGGAAGGCCACGATGACCAGCTCTCCCATCACCACCGGATAATCCCGGGCCATCACCGCCCACCAAAGCAATTGCCCCATGCCGGGAATGGCGAAGATGGTCTCGAAGATGACGCTGCCGCCAATGAGGCCCGGCAGGCTGAACCCCAATATGGTGATCACCGGCAGCAAGGCATTGCGCAGGGCATGCTTGAAGATGACTACCCGCTCCGGCAGCCCTTTGGCCCGGGCGGTGGTGATGTAGTCCTGGCCAAGCACCTCCAGCATGCTGCCCCGCATGTAGCGGGACACGCCAGCCAGCCCCATGAAGGCGGACCCCAGCACCGGCAGGGTGACGTGGGCCCCCAGGTCCCGAAACTTTTCCCAGAAGGAAAGATGCGAGAAGCCCAGGGAGGTGAGGCCGGAGATGGGCAGCCAGTCCAGGTAGACGCCGAAGAACAGCATCAGCAGCAAGGCCAGCCAGAAGGAAGGCATGGCGAAGCCGAAAAAGACCAACAGGGTGGTGCCTTTGTCGAACCAGGAATGGGCCCGCTGGGCGGCCAGCACCCCCAAGGGCAAGGCCACCGCCAAAATGATCAGCAGGCTCAGGAGATTGAGACCCAGGGTGACGCCGATGCGCTCCCGGATCTTGTCCCACACCGGACGCCGATCCGGGGAGAAGGAGCGGCCGAAGTCCAGGCGGCTGATGCGTTTGAGCCATTGCCAGTACTGCACTTGCAAGGGCTGGTCCAGACCATAGAGCTCCCGCAGGCGCTTCTGGGCCTCCACCGACGCCTTGGGATTCATGGTGGTCTGCAACTCCGTGGGGGTGCCCGGGGCCAGGTGGATCACCAGGAAGGAGACCAGGGTGATGCCCAGGAGCATGGGAATCATCAACAGTAATCTTTTGCTGAGATAGAGCCACATATCTGAGTTGTAGGGGCGACTCGCTGAGTCGCCCGGTTGGTGTAGGGTGGGCACTGCCCACCCTTTCCTTAAAGTGGCAGAGGCTGCCAGCCTGTGATGGAGCCGCCCGCCTGTAGGGGCGACTCGCTGGGTCGCCCGGTTTTTAGTTTTGAGTTTGGGGAATGCCGCCATGGCGGCCATCTCCCCCACTCAGGATAATTAGCCCAAGGGGGCCGGGGCCGTGGGGCGGCGTGCCGCCGCTTCAGGACTGGCGCCAATCGCTTAAAAATTAGCGCATTTGCGCCGCTGATGCAAGGAGAATGGCGGGGGCGGCCGGATATCTTCCCAGTCCGTAGGCCCGGGTTTGAAACCTGCCACTACCCGGCGAAGAACCCTGCCAGCGCCGCGGCCATCTCCTCCAGTTGCTCCGGGTGAAACCAGTTGATCTCCGGGTCGGCCCGGAACCAGGTGAGCTGGCGCTTGGCATAGCGCCGGGTGTCCACCTCGAGAGCGGCGATGGACTCCTCCCAGGAGCGCTCGCCCTTGAGGTATTGGCGCAAGTGCCGGTAGCCCAGGGACTGCAAGGGCTTCAGGTCCGGGGGATAACGTCGCAGCAGCTCCTCCACCTCCTGCAGGAATCCCTGGGCCAGCATAATCTCAAGGCGCAGGGCGATCCTGGACTTGAGTTCCTTCCGGGGAAGCCTGAGGCCCAGCTTCAGGATGCGGTAGGGGCAGTGCCGGAAGCGATGGGCCTGGAAAAGTTCCGAGAGGGGCCGGCCGCTGGCCTCCATAACCTCCAGGGCCCGGAGGATCCGATAGCGGTCGTGGGGATGCAGGCGGCCGGCGGTGATCGGGTCCAGGGCCGCCAGGCGCTGGTGCAGGAGGAGAGGCCCCAGATCGGCAAGCTCCCGCTTCAGGCGCAGCCGGACTTCCCTGCGGGGCGAGCCCTCCTCAAAGAGGCCGTAGAGCAGGGCCTTGAGATAGAGGCCGCTGCCCCCCACCACCAGGGGGGGTATGCCGCGGGCGTGGAGGGCGGCCAGCACGTCCCGGCCCTCCCGGGAGTACCGGGCCGCGTCATAAGGTTCCGGGGGGGCGGCCACATCCACCAGGTGATGGGGCACGAGGAGGCGTTCCGCGGGGCTGGGCTTGGCGGTGCCGATATCAAGCTCGCGGTAGACCTGGAGGGAGTCGGCGTTGACGATCTCCGCCCCCAGCCTGCGGGCTAATTCCAGGGCGACGGCGGTCTTGCCCACCGCAGTGGGGCCCAGCAACACCGCCACCGGAGGATAATCTTGATTATTTTTCGACCTGGTCATGAGCCTCAATTAGGGAATTATATATTTAACTCCCTGAGGCCATCTCGGCCGTAGGGGCGGCGTCTTGCCGCCCGGGGCGGGGAAACCCCGCCCCTACATTAAAGATAATTGAGGGATTCAAATATATAATTCCCTTAAATTATATCCAGAAGCCACCAGGGCAGGGTTGCCACCGCAAGCCGGAAACCGCATCATTTGGGGCGGCGGAAGCTCTGGTGGATGTCGCCGTAGGGGATTAAACGCCACAGCGGGCGGCCGTGGGGGCAGTGGGAGGATACCGGGATTTCATCCAATTGGGCCAGCAATGCCTGCACGGCCTCCTCTTTCATGGGGTCTCCCGCCTTGAGGGCCCCCCGGCAGGCCATGAACTGGCAGGCCTGCTCCCGGATCGCCTGGGGCGAGGCGCCGCCCTTCAAGGGGGACAAGACCTCCACCGCCTCGGCCACCACCGCCTCCAGGTCGGCGTGGCTGAGAAAGGCCGGGACCGCGGTGATCAGAAAGCTGGCCCCGCCAAAGTCCGAGAGGCCCAGGCCCGCCTGGGCCAGGACCTCCAGGTGCTCCCGGACCCAATCGGCCTGGGCGGCGGGCACCTCCACCACCTTGGGGAAGAGCAGGGCCTGGCGGACGGCCCCCGGGCCTCTGGCCTTCAGGGATTCATAGAGAACGCGTTCGTGGGCCGCGTGCTGGTCGATGAGGACCAGGCCCTCCGGGGACTGGGCCAGGATATAGGTGTTCTTCAACTGGCCGATGACCTTGAGGTCCTGGAAGCGCCAGGAGCGGGGGGCCGCCAATGGCATGGCCCCCGGCGCCGGCCCCGGCAGGGGGGGCCAGGGGGTCGCCGATCCCCAGGGGGTCGGGGACGACGAAAGGAGTGAGGCCTCGGCCACCCGCGGGAAGTCGGGCTGCAAACTTACCCGGTATCCGGGGACCGCCCCGGAGAGCGGCCCCAAGGCCTGACGCAGGGCCGCCAGCAGGAGGGCGTAGATCCGGCCCGGATCTTGAAAGCGCACCTCGGCCTTGGCCGGGTGGACGTTGACGTCCAAATCCGGGGCGGGGAGCGTCAGGTGGAGCACCGCCGCCGGATGGCGCCCCCGGGGCAGCAGGCCGGCGAACACCTCCTTCAGGACCGCCCCCAGAATACGGTCCTGTACCACCCGGCGGTTCACCAGGAAGACCTGGAAGCGAGAGCTGGCCAGGGAAAAATCCGGGTCGCTGATTAGCCCGCTGACCTGCAAAGGGCTGGTCCCGAGGGACACCGGCAGCATCCGCGCCGCCACCTCGGCGCTGTAGAGGGCCGCCACCCGGGCTGGCAGCTCCTGGGGGCCCGGGGCGGTTAGCAGCACCCTGGTCGGCGTCTTCAGGGTGAAATGGACCTCCGGATACCCCAGGGCCAGGTGGCGCACCACCTCCACGATGTAGGCCTGCTCTCCTTCTTTGCTCTTCAGGAACTTGCGCCGGGCCGGGGTATTGAAAAAGAGATCCGCGACCTCCACCTGGGTACCGCCGGCGCCGGCCCAGGGAGAGGATTCTTGCAATTCCCCGGCCAGGGTCACCAGCCGGAAGCCGGGAGACGCCCCCGGCGGGCAGGTGACCAGGGTCAACCGGCTCACCGCGGCGATGCTGGGCAGGGCCTCGCCCCGGAACCCCAGGGTGGTAATGTTGAGGAGGTCGGCCTCATCCCTGAGCTTGCTGGTGGCGTGGCGCTCCAGGCTCAGGAGGGCCTCCTCCGGGGTCATGCCCCAGCCGTCGTCCACCACCCGCAAGCGCCGGCACCCCCCCTCCTCGATCTCCACCACCAGGGTCCGGGCCCCGGCGTCCAGGGAGTTTTCCACCAGTTCCTTGACCACCGCGGCGGGGCGCAGGATGACCTCCCCCGCGGCAATCTGGGCCGCCACCTGGGGCGACAGAATCCGGAGCACCCGCGGTCTTTTTACCTCTTGCCTTGGCCCAGTCACTGGTTTATCATTTCCCCTTGAGGAGGGCTGTGACCCGGTTCTTCTTGACCCGCCCCGCCGGCCATCAAGATGGCCTTCTTCTGGCCCGCGGGGCCTTTTTTTGAGTTTCGAGTTTCGAGTTTTGAGTTTCGAGATTGCCGGGTGGGCACTGCCCACCAATTCCACTTTGATTTTAAAACCTTGAAATTTGAACTTTGAACTTCGGAACAGACTATCTTTAAGACCAACCTGATCCCTGAGACTGACGGCTGGCCACCCTGTACTACCAAACACCAATCAAGAAACAGGAAACTCGAAACTCGAAACTCGAAACTCGAAACTTAAAACTAATATACCAAAAAATCGCAGCAGAAGGGAGCCTCGCATGGGCCGGGAGCGACCAGCATCAGCCCCATTGCCGTCCCGGGAGGAAATGCTCCTGAAGGCGGCCAAGGAGATCGTGGTCAAGTTCATCGAGGTGGGCCGGGTCTCCCCCGCCTCTTTTAGCGACACCTTTAACCTGGTCATCGACACCTTGCGCCAATCCCTTAAGGATTAGGACAGGAAACCGAGAGATGATGCGCCGCAGCGGCGGGCGGGCTCGGGACCGGCTCCGGCCGGTGAGCCTTATCCCGAATTACCTCGATTTTGCCGAAGGCTCCTGCCTGATTACCTGGGGTCGCACCCGGGTGTTATGCGCCGCCACGGTGCTGGAGACGGTGCCGCCCTTTCGTCAAGTTAGCGGCGGCGGCTGGGTCACCGCCGAATACGCCATGCTGCCCCGGGCGACCCACGGCCGCCAGGAGCGGGAGTCCCGCCGGGGCCAACTGGGGGGCCGGACCCAGGAGATCAGCCGCCTCATCGGGCGTTCGCTCAGGGCCGCGGTGGACCTGAAGGCCCTGGGAACCCGCACCGTCATCCTGGACTGCGACGTCCTGCAGGCCGACGGCGGCACCCGCAGCGCCAGCATCACCGGGGCCTTCGTGGCCCTGAGCCTGGCCCTGGAAGGGTTGCGGCGCCAGGGCCTGCTGGCGGTGCTGCCCATCTCCGAGCAGGTAGCCGCGGTGAGCGCCGGCGCCTGCCGGGGTCAACTGTTGCTGGACCTGGATTATGAAGAGGATTCCCAGGCCGCGGTGGACGCCAACTTCGTGGGCACCGGCAAGGGCGAACTCATCGAGGTGCAGCTGACCGGCGAGGGGGGGCCCTTTCCTGCCAACCAGCTCCCGCAGATGTTGGCCCTGGCCCAGGAGGGCTTAAAGGAGCTGTTCCACCTCCAGGAGGAGGCCCTGCGCCCATGGCTGCCCCTGTCCTGGTGATGGCCACGCGCTCGCCCGGCAAGATCCGGGAGCTCTCGCAAATCCTGGCGGACCTGGAACTGCGCCTGTTGGGGTTGGACGATTTCCCGGGACTGCCGGAGATCGCGGAAGAGGGAGCGAGCTGCGCGGCGAACGCCGAGACCAAGGCCCGAGAAGCGCTCCGGCTCACGAGGCTTCCGGCCCTGGGGGACGACTCCGGTTTGGAGGTGGCGGCCCTGGGGGGCCGCCCCGGAGTCCATTCGGCCCGCTACGCCCAGGACCCCAATCGGCCGGGGGGGCCCGGCGACGCCGACAACTGGGGCAAACTCCTGGAGGAGATGCGGGAGATTCCCTGGGAGCAGCGCCAGGCCCGGTTCGTCTGCGAAATCGCCCTGGCCCTGCCGGACGGCCGCCTCTTCCGGACCCGGGGGGAGTGCCCCGGCCGCATCTCGCTTGCGCCCCGGGGGACCCAGGGTTTCGGCTACGACCCGGTCTTCTGGGTGGAGGAGTATGAAGCCACCATGGCCGAACTGGGCCCGGAGGTGAAAAACCGCATCAGCCACCGGGCCCGGGCCCTAACCGCCATGCGGGAGATATTGGCCACCCTCAGAGAGGAGTTGGCCCGATTCAGGTGAGAGTCGGGACGTAGCGCAGCCTGGTTAGCGCGCCTGCTTTGGGAGCAGGAAGCCGGCGGTTCGAATCCGCCCGTCCCGACCAGTTCTTGGCCCAAAGGCTCCCGATCCATCCCGCCAGGTTCAACGGACCGCCAGCAGTGGCGGCCGCGGCCGCGCCCTGCCAGCTCTCTTCTCAGTAATCCTTCTCTCAGACCCGTTTCCGGGAAATTAATCAAAGATTAACCTAACCAAAATTCTATTGTTACGAACTCCGGGTAACGTCCGGACATTCCCTTTCCCCTGCAGAAACGGCTGGGCTGATGGAGGTCCCTTTATCTAGGGGGCTCAAAATTCGCCCAGCCGTTTCCCTCTGGTGGCAGAAGGACTGGCCAAAATCGTCCACCTGCGGGAAAGACTCAGTTCCAGGTGACCTGGAGCAATATATGCGGCCCAGGGATCGGGTCCTGAAAATTTCCGTCTGGTTGCAAGGCCCATACCCGGAAGGGCCGGTCTGCTCCGTCTAAACCGGCATATCTGGCAAACCTTAGAAGTCTTTGCCGCAGAAGGTCAAAATCCATGAATACCGTTATAGATCAGTCAAAAAGGCAGGCGGTGGAAAATATCCGCAACGAACTGCGCAGGCTGTATCGGGCAGCGGTGGGGAAAGACCCTGATCCGGAAGTGGTGCTGGCCGAGGCGCAAGATTTTGTGGCGCAGCATGGGCCGAATGCCGACCTGAAAAAATTGTTTGAATGAATTTCGGCATCCCCTGATGGCGTTATTTAATGGTGAATCTTCACCAGGGTGAAGAAGGCGGCCATGATCATGCCCGAAACAAATTGTCCGCGCTGTGGAGATGGGCTGCTATCCCGTTTGCGGCGCAAGTCATGGATGCGCCTGCTTCCTGCCAGCAGGTATTATAAATGCGGCCGGTGCTCGACGAGATTCCTGGCCACCCGCAAATGGATCATCCGCCTGGGCTAATGATATTTAGAAAATTCCTGCTCAGGGATGAGGCCGAAGAAGCGGCCAGTGAAGCAAAGCCAACAAATATGGCTGCCGGCCAGCAGGGGAGGCGGCCAATTTTATGAGGGGGGTGGCTTTATACCGGTCTATGAATATCAATGGGTGGATTGCGGGGAGCTGGACCAGAGAATCGGGGGTCTCGATGACCAGACGGCCATAGGCGCTCAATGCGGTGGTCTGATGCTGCGCCTGGATGAGGACCTTTGCCATCCTTATTTCGATAACCAGGATAAATTAGCCAAGGTCAGCGCGGCAGCTGAAGATGGAGAATTCCTTGGAGAGAAAAGAACTGGTGGCCATGTTGATGGAAAGTCCCTTCTACTTCGATCTGCGGCCCCGAGAGCGGCTTTTGCTGGTGCAGCAATATCAGCAGCGATTTTCCCTGAAAGTTAGGGCAGGCCAACCGGCCTGGCCGCTACAGGCGGCCTCGGACCGGCCGGAGGAAGAGATGCCGGTAAAGTGATTACCCTCTTTAAAGGAGGTCCTGCGGCTTTTCCGTCAGTTTGCAGATTTTAAAAAAAAAGAGAATCCGGCCGAGGCTGGGGCGTCGCGGCCATCATCCCATTGCGGATGCTAAATCTTAGTTACTGAGGCAATTAGCCACCAGGTGGCGAAGCCCGGGCCAGCCGAAGGGCTTGAAGTCATACCCCTCATCTTTGACCAGGTAGGCGCCGATGGGGGACCTGGCCTCGGGTCCGGGGCGCAAGATGACCACCGCAATCTCCCGATTCAGCTCCCGAACCGCCTTCAGGAAGGGGCGGGTATCGGTCCAGCCATTGCTCAAGCAGGTGATGACCAGACGGAAATTGCCGGCGCGCAAGGACTGAAAGGCTTCCCGGGTTTCGCAAGTGGTCCTGACCCGGTGCCCCGCTTCCGTTAAGAACCTGGCCAGGGGCGGAAAAATTTGGGAACCATCACTGATTAATAAAATGTCGTCTTGATGCATGATTTCTCCTCCTGAATTCCAGGAGAGAGCCATCTCTCTCCTGAGGTTTTTCCAGGTGAGCCGGGGCCGTGGCCCCGCCCATTATCCCATCCCGGGGTCGGCCGCTGCTGACTCGGACAGGCATAATTTTAAAGGGTCTGGGTTAATATTGGTTTAAGGTCGCGTTAATTATTAATTAATTTTTCTCGGGTTGTGGGGGGGGAATCGAGGCGAGGGCGGATTGCCGGGTCAATGATGGAATCAGCGATCCTGGTTAAGGATAGATTGGTAATCTATCCGGCCGGTTGCCGGTTGTCGGCCCTTTCCTCATACATCTTCCAGGAGGCCTGGAAGGCCGCGTCAAAGGAGCGCTGCTTGACGTGATTCCGAGCTGCCCCCCCCATCTTTCTTAATCTATCCGGATCGGCCAACAACAGATTGATGGCATTGCAGAGCCCTTCTGCATCATTGCCCGGAACGATGACGCCGGTTTCACCATTGATGATGTTCTCTTGCGGCCCCCCGGAATCGGTGACCACGACCGGGAGGCCTGAAGCCTGCGCTTCCAGGACCACATTGCCGAAGGTATCGGTGGTGCTGGGGAAGACAAACAGGTCACAGGAGGCGTAGACCTCGGCCAGTTCCTCCCCCGCCAAATAGCCGGTAAAGGCGCAAGAATGGCCCGCCATCACCTGGCGCATCTCTGTCAGATAGGGTCCGTCTCCCACGACGATCAATTTGAGCTCCGGGTGGCTGTGCAGCAGGGTCTTGAAGACCGTGGCCAGGAGCGGCAAATTCTTCTCCTTGGATATCCGGCCCACGTAAAGGAGCTTCAAGCCCTCCTTGATCTGATAGCACTTTTCCAAGACGCCGTTGCGTTTGGCCGGATGGAACCGCTCGACATCCACTCCCCGGGGATAGAGGCGGATCTTGCGCGGGTCGATGCCTTTCTGGTGCAATTCTTCGGCGGTGCTGCCGGAGGGCGCAAAGACGAGATCCATCTGATTGTAAAACCAGATGATGTACTTCCACATCATTTCCTCCATGGCGGAATCACCCGTTAAATATTGAGCATATTGGGGCAGGGCGGTGTGATAAGTGCCCCAGATCGGCAGCCTAAGCAGGCGGGCCACCCCTAAGGCCGCAAGTCCCATGGGGCCCGGAGTAGCGGTCTTGATATGGGTAAAATTCTGTTCGTAACAATAGTTGAGGATTTCGAACAAAGGTGGATGGAACAGCTTCTGTTCGGGGTATTCCGGTAAATGAAAGACCCCGATGGGAGCGAAATGGCGAATCCCTGGCATTGGCGGCCGGAACTCGGAATCACAGGTGATAATGGTGTATCTCTTCTGGGCGCTGACTGCGGCCTGCACCTGGCACCGGAGAGTGAGTCCCACCCCGTTGACCTCATAAAAGGTGTCGGTAAAGTGCGCCAGGTTGAGTCGGTTCTTCTCACCCCCAGTGCTCGCAGAGGCGCGCTCTGAAAAACTGCGAAGGATTTTTGATCCGAGGGTCCGGTCCTGGGAGAAGGAAGAGAAGGCCGCCAGGTAAGGAGCCAACCCCAGATAAATTATCCCGGAAGAGGTAAGGGAATTAATCAAATCAAGGAGATTGGCTCCCGCCACCGCCTGGCGGAAATGTTCGTGAAACTGCTTCAAGATGGTGGTGGAGATGTCATTGAGTATCTGGAACCACTGCATCCCGGGCCGGTCCGGCGATTTCTGCGGAGCCTTGATGGTTTCATGGACAATTAGAGACAGCAGAGGGTCAGTTTTGCTGCTTCTCGGAGCACTCTTGAAAAAATATTTAATCTTGTTCCGATAGTGTTGAAACCTGGTGGGTAAATTTTTAGGTTCTAAGTCTGTCTGCAAAAATCTTTCGAAAAAATTGATGAAAATGCTGGAATCGGCATACCTGCCCAGGTCGTATTTCTTTTTATAGAACTGGTAGGCGATACTGTAAAGATTGTAACCCAGGGTTAAGGGCGTGGAGGCCAGCCCCTGGGGCTTAGCCTGGCCGACATTGAGGCCGTGAAAGAAATGCTTTAAGGATCTGGCCCCCTCCACCTGGGTAAACATCCGGGCAATGTTGAGAGAACTATGGTCATCGGAACCGCCGGTAAGATTCTTCTGCCAGGGGTTATGAATAGAGGGCGCGATCCCATACTTATCCGCCAAGGCGCTTAGGTCTGCCGGAGTGAGTTGGGACAACAAGGCCTTGAGCCAATCGTTCAACCGGGTATCCCGAGCCCCGTTCAGTTCGAAATTTTTGAAGAGCAGCAGAAATTTATCGAAATGGGCCGGGGTCAAGCGATCGTTGACGGACCAGAAGGGATGGGCCAGGACGTGGGGAATATGATTTTCTTGCAGATACTGCGCCAGGTCAAAGATATTTTCCCTGGCCTGCTGCAGGTCTTGATGCTGTTTCTCATTAATATCGTAAACTAAGACGTGGGCCTTGCAGCGATCCTCCGGGAAATAGGTGGTCACTTCCTCGCTGATAAAGGTGTCGGGGAGGCCGGTGATTTCCAGGCAGCCGTCGATGACGTTGTGGTCCGTAATGGTTACCAGGGACATGCCTCGCTTTTTGGCAAGGCGGTACAGGGTCCGGGGCTCCGTATAACACTCCTGGCAGCCCAACTTTTGCAAGACCCATTGGGAGGGGCGCAGGGAGTATTTGGAGTGGACGTGCAGATCGATCTTCATAGTTCCCCCCTTTCTTTCAAGGATTAGGCGATTAAGACGGTCTCTCCGGCCCGGACCTTATCCCCCGGCTGGACCATGATGTTCATCTCGGGCAGGAGCGGCGCCACCAGGTCCACTTGGGAGCCGATGCGGATCATGCCGAAGACCTCACCCTTAGTGACCTCCTCTCCCGGTTTAAAATAACTATCAATGCCTCTCACACTCTTCCCGGCGATTTGCACGACATAGTAAGAGAGCGCCTCTCCCTTAAATCTGCCCTCCATCTTGGTCACCAGGCGTTCATTGTGGATTATGTGTCTGGAATTCTCATAAAAGGGCGCCCGTTTCAGCAGGGTCCGCCAATGCATGGGAGCCATGCAAAAATTCTTCACCTTGGCGGGGTAGTGCCGGATAAAGTTGATTTTCCCGGGAAGCGGGGCCCGGTTGTAGTGGACGCTGAAGGGGCTCATAAAGATGCCGATCAGGATTTTGGCAGAGGCCAGGTCTTCCCGGACAATGTCGGTGAGAGTCGCCGCCAGCCCCTGCTTGATCATGATGACCTCTTGCTGGGGCGCCACCTGGGTGACATAGACTACGGTGCCGTCGGCGGGACTGACCAGGCTCTCTCCCGGCGGCGGCACCCGTGAGGGATTGCGAAAAAACCAGACGTAGCGCCAGTATAGATACCCCGTAAGGACGGCCAGCAGGAGAGATATGGTCAGGCAGGTCAATGGAGTCTCTTCCAGGCGGAGGGGTCCAGGACCCGGACCAGGGCGACACCCGAGGAAAAGGGAAAATCGATTATCTCAAAAGATTCCTTCTCCCTCTTGATGAATTTCAACCATTTCTTCACCCCTGCATGCTTGACCAATTCCCGGAGGTAAATGTTGGTGTCGTGCAGAAAGATATAGGTATTCTTATGCGACTGTTCCAAGACCTTGATGAAATCGTATTTCACGTCTTTATAGGCATGGCTGCCGTCAATGAAGGCCAGATTTATGGAAGGTAATTTTAGCTCCTGGAAACTGGGGAAAAACTCATCGCTCCGCATCTTATAATGAGTGACCAGGTTTTCTACGCCGAAGCGCCCGAAATGCGCCTTAACCTGGGACTCGTCGGTCCA
Source organism: Desulfobaccales bacterium (assembly GCA_052147455.1). Lineage (GTDB taxonomy): Bacteria > Desulfobacterota > Desulfobaccia > Desulfobaccales > 0-14-0-80-60-11 > JAPLJC01. The sequence goes on from JBKQKO010000005.1 coordinate 12,586, forward strand.
GACGCCCCGTCCGCCTACGGTCATCAGGGGCCCATTCTTTAATAAAGAATAGGCCGGATCGACAAAACTCAACCGGCCCCGGCCGTTGTCCTTTAGACCCAAGGCCAGGCAAACAACGCTGAAGCCATATCCTGATCCTATCACTAAGGCATGATCCGGTCTTAAGGCCCTAACTATCCCATAATACATAAAGCCGAACCCTAGGTTCAATTCCCTGGTCTTTTCGTTGTGGCCAAAAGGCTTGGCAACTTTTAGGATATCCTTGAGAAGATTGGTGCTTAAGCTAAAATCTCCCATCACCGGAACCTCCTAAATTATTTTTAATAATGATGTAATTAAAGATAAGTTGTTAATTCCTGGGTGTAAATTGCACAATTACTACCGCGTTTGTATTACTATCGTATTTCAATTAAGTTATTTTTCAGTTAATTCTAACTTGTGGCCAAAATATCCCAGGTAAGTTTATTGCCGGAGTGAAAAAATTGCCTATAATTAGGTCTCTCCGCAGGGATAATAAGGGGGGGCAGGGCGGGCTAACTGCTTAAATCAGGAGCAAGGGGAAATAGGGGAGAGGGCGAAAAGCCGTAAAAGTTAAACTGCATTCACTTGCGCGTCATCCGGCAGGCCGCTCAGGATCACCTCCCGGACAATTTCTCCCGCTTCCTGGCGCGAGGCCTTTAGGCAGGCTTGCCCTTGTGACGTAAGCTCATAATATTTGCGCGCCCGTCCCTTGAAGATCCTGATGTGGCAGCGCATGAGGTTGGCCTTTTCCATGCTATGGAGCAAAGGGTACAGGCTTCCCGGGCTGATGGCGTAGCCCAGCCTGTGGAAATACTTACTCAGCCGGCCGCCGTAGACCGGCCCCAGATTCGCCTGGTGCAGGACGATGAGTTTTACCATGCCCTGCCAGAAGGCCTGGGAGATTTGTCTTTGAAAATCCATATATCGAATATTGATATATATCTGTTAGGAAATTATTAAGGTCTCATTGATTTTTGGTTAAATAATCACTATTTTTAACCTTTAAAATTGCTGTCTTTGAAAAGGAGGAAGGCCATGGCCGTTTTGGATAAAGGTTTGAAAGGAGCAGTTCCCAGCATCCTGGTGGTGTTAGGGGTGGCCCTGGCGGCCCCCATCATTCTTCCCGCGGTGGCGGCGGTGTCCCGCCCCCTGGCCAAGACCCTGATCAGAGGCTATCTGACCTTGTCGGACATGGCCAGGGAGTTCGCGGCCGAGTCCGGGGAGCAGATCAGCGACCTGATGGCCGAGGTCCAGTCCGAACGCGTGGCCAGCGCTACAGCCGAAGCGGTAGCCACACCCAAAGTCAAACCAGGTAAATGACCCTTAGCGGAGGCGAGAATGGAACTCGAGGGCCTCAAAGTCGTCCATGCCCTGCCGGGGCGGGTGCGTCTCAGGGTCGCCAAGATTAAGGGAAACCCGGTCCTGGCCCGCCAGGCCCAGGAAAAGCTCGCCAAGGTGCCGGGCATCCGGCAGGTCGAGGCTAAACCCGGCACCGGGAGCCTCTTGATCCATTACGACGGGGACCATTTATTCTCCACGGCCTCCCTGGAAATCCTGTCGGTGACCTTGGGGCAACTCTTTCCCGAGATCGAAGTCCTCACCCTGGCCGCCTGGTTGGCCTCCTTGACGGAGAATCCCGGCGCCGGGACCGGCCCGTCAATGGCCGCCGGCTGGAGCGGTTCCTTGCAGGCCGCCAATACTCAGCTGGCCAAACTTACCGGGGGGCTGGACCTGAAACTCCTGGTGCCGCTCACCCTGATCTTCTTGGGCTTACGCCGGCTATGGGCCGCCGAGAAGGTCACTTTCCCTTCCTGGTCCGACTATCTCTGGTTTGGCTTTGGCAGCTTGATCATGCTGAACCGGGGCCTGGTGGCAGGCAGCAGCGGGACCGCGGCGGCAAGAAAAGACTGATTTGGTCAGGTTAAGTTTTTTAGGGAAGGATTAGCGGCAGGACAAGAACGAGGCTTAAAGACTAGGTAAGCGCCCGGGGAAAGGGCTATTTTCTGGGGTCGTTCCCGGAGGCTGAACTCTGTCAACCCTATTGGCGCCTCAGGGATATTCGAGATATTCGGCGCCACAGTCCCGGCATTTCATCTCAGTCAACCAATAGCGTCCCCAAAAACCCAGGACCGCCCCGATAATCAGGCTGATAACATACCACATGATCCCCTCCTTCAGGGTTGCTCAAATCAGGCCGCCGACCAGGCGGCTCAGGGCGACCTCCATCAAGGTGGCGGCCACCATGGCGGTCACTTTTTCCACCACCCCCTGCGGAGCAGATTGGTGGCTCACCAGGCCGCTATCCGTCGAACCGGCTCGAGACAGATACCCCGAATCTTTCAAGGATAAGATGATGTTCCACTGGTCGATGCGGTGGGGATTGTAAAGGACCAGCACGTTGCCGGTGGTCGGGTTGGCGGAAACGGATTCGATACCGGTAAATTGCTGCAGGTCCTGCTCAAGTTCCTGGGCCAGGTCGGCCGCCCCTTTAATCTTGGGAATCTTGATCCGCAGCCTCCCTGCCAGGGCGTGTACGTAAGCGGAATCAACATGCATGGCAACCCTCCGATTTAAGCAAGCTGTTTTGATCTGCATTGTTTCCCATGAAGGTTATGATTTCATATTTTTAATGTTAATATTTGGTTAATTGTGTCTAATATCTTAAACTATCAGGAAAATATCCTTCATCCGCCCAGCTTCTTTTCCGGGAAAAACCCTTCCCAAAATATCCGGTATATGGCAAACTAGATGCGAATGACTCAGTAGCTGCCAGAGGGGGCAAATGAAAAAAATCTATATTTTGGATACCAACGTTTTATTGCACGATCCGGAATCCTTATTTGCCTTCGAAGACAACTCCATAGTTTTGCCACTTTCAGTAATTGAGGAATTAGACCGCACCAAGAGGAGGGGGGATGAGGTGGGCAGAAATGCCCGGGACGCCTCCAGAAAGTTGGATGAATTGAGGTTGATCGGTCGTCTGGCGGAAGGGGTCAAACTCCCGGGAGGCGGCTCCATCCGCATTGAATTAAACGGCATGAAAAATTACGACCTGTTGAACGGGGTCGATTTGAACATCGTTGACAATAGAATCCTGGCCCTGGCCTATCATCTAAAGAACAGTGGAAATAGCCCGCTGGTTTTGGTTACCAAGGATTTAAATCTGAGGATCAAAGCAGATGTTTTAGGGATTCCAACTGAAGATTTTTATAGCGATAAAGTGGATTATTGTAAGTTATATAACGGAGTTCAGGAATCAATTCTTTCTCAGGCCGAAATAGACCGGTTTTATCAAGATGGATCGCTGGACTCCAGCCAGAATAATCTTCATCCCAACCAATTCTGTATCATCAAGTCTCGTGAAACTCCATCCATTTCAGCCCTGGCCAAATACTGTGATAATAAAATCCATAGGCTCACTTATGACGGCAAGACGGCTTATGGCATCAAAGCACTGAATAAGGAACAGAGATTTGCCCTGGAACTGCTGCTGGATGATCACATCAAGATCGTTACCTTAGTCGGCAAGGCCGGGACCGGTAAGACCATCCTGGCATTGGCTGCCGGTCTGGAAAGAGTTTTTGAAGATAACGGCAAATTTAACCGCCTGCTGATCACCAGGCCAATTGTGCCCTTGGGCAACGATCTGGGCTATCTTCCCGGGGATAAAGAAGACAAGATCCGCCCCTGGATGCAGCCCATATATGATAATTTGGAGTATCTCTGCAATGAGCATATCCGGCCCAACGGCTCCGCCGAGTATTTGCTCAACAGCGGCAAGATTGAATTGGAGGCCCTGACCTATATCCGGGGACGCAGCATCCCCCGCCAGTTCATTATTTGCGATGAAAGCCAGAATCTCAGCCCCCATGTGATCAAGACCATCCTGACCCGGGTGGGCCGGGGCAGCAAGATCGTTTTCACCGGAGACCCGGAACAGATCGACCACCCGTATTTGGACGCCTCTTCCAATGGCTTGAGTTATTTGGTGGAGAGGATTAAAGAAGAGAATATCTCCGGCCATATAACTCTGATAAAGGGGGAAAGGTCCGGCGTCGCTGAATTGGGGGCCAGATTGTTATAAATGGCAGTTGGAAAATCAAGGTTCTATTTCCCACTTGGGCCTTTCAGTGGCAGTGAGCTCCCGGCAGCATCGTCTGGCGATATATATCGTCGCCCCATCGTTGTAGGCCTTGGCATTTGTCAGTATATTTTTAATAATTTAAGATATTTTGGGGTTTAAACCATTTTTTCTCAGGCGGCCGCATCGCCGGAATTACATCACAGACCCTGGAAATCTATTTTTAAATTATTATCTTGTAGTCAACCAAAATTTTTGGAGGTCTATATGTCCCCCCAGGAAACCAAAGAGAGCAAGGGTATTAAGGAAATGCTGGGCGAAGCCGGGTCCACCATGAAAGACGGCCTCGTCGGCAGCCTCAAGGGGCTAAACGAGATTGAAGCCCAAATCGTCAGTCTGGCGAGAAACACCGTGACCGACGTCCTGAAGGTCACCGGCAGCGTGGCCAACGAGACCATCAATGTCAGCAAGGACGTCTTTAAAGGGGCGCTGAAGGCCACCGAGGAGATGGGCACCGGCCTGCTGGTGACCACCAAGGATGTGGCCAAGGGCATTTTCCTGGGCCTCACCGACGTGGGCGGAGATGTCGAAAAGGCCGCCGCCCAACTGGCCAAAGGCGCGGTCAAAGGGGCCGCGGAAGTCGGCGGAGACGTGGCCCAGGTGGCCAAAAGCGCGGTAGCCGGCGTCATCGAGGCTACCTCCGAGATCGGCGGCAATGTGGGCGGGGCCGCCAAGGCGGCGGCGGGCGGCGCCATCGACGCCGCCGGCAGCCTGGGTCAGTCGGCGGTCAAGGCTGTCAGCGACATCCTGGTGGGTGCGGTAGCTGGCCTCAAGGACGTGGCTTGCGCCGCCTGGCCGAAAGCCAAGGCGGGGTCCCCCGCGGCCTCCAAGCCGGCTACCGAAGCCCCTCCGCAAAAGAAGACGAAGGGGTAAGCTTAGCCGCAGTATCCCTATTAGCTAAACAGAGTCGAATAGGTAAGGTTATCCGGCCCCAATGGTCGAGGCGATACATACCGCGGTGGCGGGCAGGGCGAGGTTTAAGGTTGAGGGCCTGTACCGCTCGAAATCCATGGAGAAGCTGCTGGAGTCGCGACTGGCGCGGCTCCAGGATATTTCCCTGGCCTCGGCCAATGCCCTCACCGGCAATGTTCTGGTCTGCTACAATTCGGATAACAATCCCCAAACCATTGCGGCCTTAATTGAAGGGATCGTCTCCGATTGCCTAAGCCAACCTCTGCCGTCTTCGTTTCCTGTCCCCAGTAAAGCCGGGGCTGCCACCGGGCCGGAAGATCAGGCCACCGTCTTAGACAGATTCAAAGGTCTCTTTGCCTATCCGGCAGAGCAACCGGCGCAACCCTGGCACCGGCTGAAAGCCGAAGCGGTGTTGGCCGAATGGCAGACCTCCAGGGAAATGGGGTTGTCCCTCAAGGCCGTCGAGAGAAACCGCCAGAAATACGGCGCCAATCTCTTGCCGGAAGCCGAGCCCCGGCCTGGCTGGGACATCTTCCTGGATCAGTTTAAATCGCTCCCGGTGGCCCTCCTGGGCGCGGCCGCCGGTCTTTCCGTCGTCACCGGAGGGCTGGTCGACGCCGTGTTGATTTTCGGCGTAGTGGTCATCAATGCCTTCATCGGCTACAAAACCGAAAGCGAATCCGAAAAAACCATTCGCTCCCTGCAAACCCTGGTGCGGCCAGCCGCCCTGGTCCTACGGGAAGGACGGCTGAGCGAAATTCCCTCCGAAGAAGTGACCCCGGGAGACCTCCTGGTACTGCGTCCCGGCAGTTACGTGGCCGCCGATGCGCGCCTGATAGAGGCCAGCCACCTGTCCGTGGATGAGTCGGCCCTGACCGGGGAAAACCTGCCGGTGACTAAAAATATCCGGCCCCTGAAACGGGATCATATCCCCCTGGGAGACCGGATCAACCTGGTCTTCATGGGCACCCTGGTGACCGGCGGCGAAGGTATGGCGGTGGTGGTGGCTACCGGGATTTATACCGAAATCGGCCTGATCCAGTCGCTGATCGGCGAAGCCGCCAGCCCGGAAACCCCCCTGGAGAGGCAGCTCAGCCAGTTGGGGAATCAACTGGTCCTCCTCTGTTGCGGTGTCTGCGGGGTGGTGTTCGTCATGGGGTTCATGTGGGGCTTCGGTTGGTTGGAGGTGCTGCGCACCTCCATCTGCCTGGCGGCGGCGGCGGTGCCGGAAGGGCTGCCCACCGTGGCCACCACCACCCTGGCCCTGGGTATCCGGGACATGCGCAAGCACCATGTCTTGATCCGCCATCTCAACGCGGTGGAGACCCTGGGTTCGGTGCAGACGGTCTGTCTGGATAAGACCGGGACTATCACCCGCAACCAGATGTCCGTGCTGCAAATCTTTGCCGGCATGAAGACCATCAAGGTGGCGGACGGGCAATTCCTGGGGCCCGAGGGGCCGATTCCCCCCTTCGCCTGTGAGGAATTGGAGCAGCTTCTAAAGATCTCGGTGCTGTGCAACGAAATCGAAATCTATCAGGAAGGCGGGGATTATGTGCTCCGGGGGACTTCCACGGAGGGCGCTTTGGTGCACCTGGCCATCCTGGTGGGTCTAGACGTCAGCGACCTGAGGAGACGCTATCCGCTATTAAAAATCAATCACCGTTCGGAAAACCGCCCATTTATGGGCACGTTGCATGATGATCGGCCCGCCGGAAAGCTTTTTGCAATCAAAGGCAGCCCCCTGGAAGTTATGGCCCTGTGTTCCTGGCATCTCCAGGATGGCCGGAAATTGCCGCTTACCGATGAAGACCGGCAGCGCATCGAGGCTGAGAACGAGGAGATGGCGGGGAACGCCCTGCGGGTCCTGGGGCTGGCCTATGCCCTGGGTCCGGATAAGTCCATGTTTGAGGAACTCCATGACCTGGTCTGGCTGGGCATGGTGGGCATGGCCGATCCCATCCGGGAAGGGGTGGGCGAGGCGATTCGGGCCTTTCATCGGGCGGGGATCGAGACGGTGATGATCACCGGCGACCAGAGTCCCACCGCCTATGCCATCGGCCGGGAACTGGAGCTGAGCCAGGGAGGCGCCTTGGAAATCCTGGACGCCACCCACCTGGCGGAGATCGAGCCGGAGGTCTTGCGGGCCCTGGTCAAGAGGGTCCAGGTCTTTGCCCGGGTCAGTCCGTCCAATAAGCTTGAGATCGTCCAGGCCTTGCAGGCGGCCGGCAAGGTGGTGGCCATGACCGGCGACGGCATCAACGACGGCCCGGCCCTCAAGGCGGCGGACGTGGGCATCGCCATGGGCCGAACCGGCACCGATATCGCCCGGGAAGTGGCGGACGTGGTTCTGGAGAAGGATAATCTCGATACCTTGATCCTCGCCATCCGGGACGGCCGCACCATCTATATCAACATCCGGAAGTCGGTGCATTTCTTCCTGGCCACCAATCTCAGCGAAATCATGTTGACCTTTGTGGCCATGGCCGTCGGCCTGGGGTCCCCCCTGACCGCGGTCCAGCTTCTGTGGATCAACCTGATTTCCGATATCTTTCCCGGGTTGGCCCTGGCGATGGAAGCGCCGGAGCCCGATATCCTGGAGCGCCCGCCCCGCGATCCCGCCCGGCCGATCTTCACCGGCGGCGACTTTAAGAGGATGGCCTTCGAGTCCGGGGCCATCACCACCGGGGCTTTGGGGGCCTATGGCTATGGCCTGATGCGCTACGGCCTGGGGGCTCAAACCAGCACCCTGGCCTTTCACAGCCTTACCAGCGGGCAGCTCCTGCATGCCTTCAGTTGCCGTTCGGAAACCCACGGCATCTTTAGCCCGGGGAAATTGCCTCCCAACCGCTATCTGACCATGGCCGTGGGGGGGTCGCTGGCGGTGCAATTCTTGACCATGATGATCCCCGGACTGAGAAGTCTGCTGGGCCTGACCCCGATGGGTCTGCTGGACGGCCTGGTGATTTCCGGCAGCGCCTTGTTGCCCCTGGTGGTGAACGAAGCCACCAAGAAACCGCCGGCGGATGGCGTAAACGAAGTCCCGGTGCCGGCCCCGGAGTGAACCGCAGTAGGCTTTTGGCGAGAGGGACGCAACAGATGAAAAATGACTTTATCTTCATGTCGGAGTCGGTAACCGAGGGGCATCCGGATAAGATCTGCGATCAGATCAGCGATGCCATCGTGGATCATTTCCTGGCGCAAGACCCCCAGGCCCGGGTGCGGGCCGAATGCGCCGTGGCCACTTCCATCCTGTTCATTGCCGCCCGGTTTGTCTCTGAAATTAAAGTCGATATCCCCGGGGTGGCCCGCAAGTTCCTCGGCCAGCTCGGCTATGTGAAACCTGACTTTGACGCCCCCACCTGTAGCATTTTGACCAGTCTGCAAGAATATCCGCCGGATGCGGATCTCTTTTTCAACGAGAACCGGCTGACGGAAGAGGAAGTGGAAAACATCCATGTGAGGCAGCAGGCCACGGTCTTCGGTTTTGCCTGCCGCCAGACCGCGGCCTTGATGCCCCTGCCCATTTGGTTGGCGCACCAACTGGCCCGGCAACTGGTCACGGCCCGGGTTCAGAATCTGGCGCCCTATCTGTCGCCGGACGGCAAGACCCAGGTAGGGGTGGAGTATAGAAAGCGCCGGCCCTTCCGGATCCATAGCGTTACGGTCATCGCCGGCAGCTCCACGGCCCCGTGTTATGAGATACCCGAGGAGCGATTGCACCAAGATATCCGGGAAATGGTGATTAAACCGGCCTTCGCCGCGGAAGAGCTTAAACCGGATGACCGGACCCTGATCTTCGTCAACCCCATGGAACACGTCATTTTAGGCGGCCCGGCGGTGCATTCCGGGCTCACGGGCCGCAAAACCGACGTTGACACCTATGGCGAATATGCCCGGCACAGCGGCAATGCCTTGAGCGGCAAGGACCCCATGCGCATCGATCGGGTGGGGACTTATGCGGCGCGCTATGCCGCCAAGAATGTGGTGGCGGCCGGACTGGCGGAGGAATGCGAGGTCCAGTTGTGCTATTCCATCGGCTTTTCCCGACCGGTCAGCCTCCAGGTGGAAACCTTCGGCACCGGCAAGTTCTCGGATGAGAAACTGGCCAACCTGCTGGAGAAGCACTTCGATTTTCGCCTGGCCGCCATCCTGCGGGATTTCAACCTGAGGCACCTGCCCGCGCTGAATAAAGGACGCTTTTACCGGAAGCTGGCGACCTATGGCCATGTGGGGCGCCTGGACCTTAACCTGCCCTGGGAAGTTACCGACAAGGTCGAGTTGCTCAAGGGACGGTAGATGCAAATGCTCCATCTGGCGACCATCTTGTTACTGTCATTATCCAGTAATCTTGACAATATCGGAGTGGGTGTTTCTTACGGCGTCAGGAAGATTAACATTCCCTTTACCTCCAACCTGCTTATTGCCCTGGTAACCTCCGCCGGAACCCTGTTGTCAGTACTCCTCGGTCAGAGCATCTATCTGTTCATCAGCCCCGAAATGGCTGCTTTACTGGGGGGAGGCATCATCATCGCTGCCGGGATCTGGGTAATCTTCCAGGAGAAATTCATGCACCGGGGCCAAGAGCCCCAGGAAGAAAAACCACTGGTTGCTGAAACCGGTTCCTCCAGATTTGGTTTTCGTCACCTAGTCTCGATTCTCAACAACCCGATTATTGCCGACTGGGATTTCTCCGGACATATCGACCTGAGGGAAGCCACTGCATTATCCCTGGGCCTGAGCATAAATAATATCCCCAATGGCGTCGGGGCGGGGATGTTGGGCCTAAGTCCCATTTTATTAACGATTTCCGTCTTCTGGTTCAGCATCATAACGATCTGGATTGGCATATCAGGCGGTCTTTTCGGATTTCACCGGCTGGGCAAGTTAACCGGGGTGATCTCCGGCTTGATCCTCATTTTCGTCGGCCTCTACGAAATTTTCTTTTAACGCCGGCCGAGCAGAGCTTGCCTGGACGAGGAAAATATTAGGCGGTGGAAGATCGGTTTAAACTGTGATCGCGTGAATTGGCTGAATAAACTCCTCCTCCCGATGAATATGGGAGCCATCCAAGTTATCCGCAACATGGAAGAGGTTATATGGCCCACGAAAACATTTTAGCGGTGGAAGATGACGAGGACATCCTGGAACTCCTCAAGTACAACCTGGGCAAGGAGGGGTACCGGGTAACCGCAGTCACTACGGGGGAGGAAGGATTGCGCCTCGCCCGTGCGGCCACGCCGGACCTGATCTTGCTGGATCTGATGCTCCCGGGAATTGACGGACTGGAGGTCTGCCGGAGTCTCAAGATGGACGCCAAGACCCGGCTGGCGCCGATTATTATGCTCAGCGCCAAAGGAGAAGAGGCGGACATCGTCACCGGTCTGGAGTTGGGAGCGGAGGACTACATCGCCAAGCCTTTCAGTACCAGGGTCTTGCTGGCCCGGGTGCGGACGGTGCTGCGCCGCCGCCACCTTGCGCCGGCAGGTGAAGACGCGCTTCTCAAGATCCATGACCTGGTCATCGACCCCGGCCGCCACGAGGTTTTGGTCCAGGGGCAGCCGGTTGACTTGACTGCCACCGAGTTTCGCCTCCTCCATCTGCTGGCGCGCCGCCCGGGTTGGGTCCTCACCCGGGCTCATATTGTCGAGGGCATTCACGGCGATGATTATCCGGTGACGGACCGGGCGGTGGATGTGAAAATCGTGGCGCTGCGCAAAAAACTGGGCCCCGCCGCCCAGTATGTCGAAACCGTCCGGGGGGTGGGCTATCGCTTCAAGGGGTAACCGGGAGAGACTTTGCCCGGGATTTTCGGCCATTTCAGCCGCAGCCATTTCCCCCGGATAAGCACATAACCCAAGAGCAGGGCGGCGATTAGCCCGCTGGCCCAGCGACAGGGGGCGCCAATCCTTTCTACTAAGAGGCCCGCCTCCTGACCCAAGAAATATCCCAACAAAATATAGAACAGGGACCAGGCCAGGACCCCCGCATAAGCAAACCGGGTAAAACCCGCCAGCGGGAATTTGGTGATCCCGGCGGCGATGGCGCCCCAGTGCCTTACCCCCGGGAGAAAGTATCCCAGGCATAATCTCCAGCCGCCGCCACGCCGGAGCCACTCCTGCAGGCTCTTAAACTTGTCAGGCCTGAGGCGGAAAAAGGTCCCGGACTCCCCGATTAACCTGGCGCCAACAACCCTTCCCACCCAATAATCCAAAGTTACGCCCAGGACGCCGCCCGAGACGGCCACAGCCATCGCCGGTATTAGCCGCAATTCTCCCCGCAGCGCCAGATAGCCGATAAAGGTCAATAATAATTCATCGGGGATGGGGAGGCCGAAGGCCCCCGGCAGCAGTAAGAGAAATATTGCCAGATAGCCATAATTAGTGACGAAATAAGTTACGAATTCCATAATTAATCAAGAAATCTTAGCCGCGTTAAACCAGGCTCTCCTTAAAAAGATAAATTGGCAAATAATAGCTGAGTTTTGTTAGGTTATATTTACTGATTGGTTATTTTTATGTTTAGAGAAATAAGGCGGGGTGGGAAATAATTCAGAGGCGCCAAATTATACTTTCCTATAATTCATAATAAAATTTCAGTTTCCTGACCACCGCGGTCAAAAAATGGTTTTAGTCTGACACAGTTGCAGAGAGACTTCTCCTTCGACATTATTAACCTGTCTGCAGACCAGGATTAGCAGCAAAGATTTGAGTTGCCCTGGGGCGGGCGCTCAGGTATGCTCAGGAACAGGAAAATACAGGATTTTTCAGCAACATGACGGCGGTTTTCTCTCTCTCGAGCCTGGTTGGGGACCATGCCGGGGCTTTTTTCGGGGCCAGAGGAACCAGCCCGCCACCGGTCAGCGGTCCAAAAACCCCCGAAATGGCGGAACCGTCGCCTAATTCCATCTGCTAGCGAAAGGATAATCCGTTGAAAGTTGCATTTATCGGACTGGGCACCATGGGAGATCCGATGGCCTTGAACGTCATGAAGGCCGGCCACGATCTGATTGTTCACAACCGCACGCGCCCCAAGGAAGAACTGTTGGCCGCTCAGGGCGCCAAACGTGCCGCCTCGCCGCGAGAAGCCGCGCTCGAGGCGGAAGTGATCATAACCTCCCTCAGCGATACTCCGGATGTGGAGGAAGTCGTTCTGGGAGAGAACGGCATCATTCATGGGGCCCGGCCGGGCTCGGTGGTGGTGGATATGTCCACCATCAGCCCGGATGCCACTCGCAAGATTGAGCAGGTTTTGAGAGCCAAGGGCCTAAAAATGATCGACGCTCCTGTATCCGGCGGCCCCGAGGGCGCCAAACAAGGTACCCTGGCCATCATGGTGGGCGGTGATCCCGAAGACGTGGCCAGGGTCATGCCCGTGCTGAAAGCCATGGGTACCAAGATCACCCATGTGGGACCCATCGGGGCAGGCCAACTCACCAAGGCAATCAACCAAACCATTATCACCGGGGTGTATCTCGGCGTTGCCGAAGGTATAGTCCTGGGTCTCAAGGCAGGTTTGGACATGGACAAGGTGGTCGCGGCTATTGGTGAGGGCGCGGCAGCCTCCTGGGTGCTTACTCACCGCTCCCAAAACATGATTAACAACAACTACCCCCTGGGTTTTCGGGTCAGGCTGCACCATAAGGACCTGGGGATCGCACTGGAGACCGCGAAAAAGCTCGGGGTGACCATGCCGGTGGCAGCCCTGATGGACCAAATCGAGACCGGTCTGGTCGCCAGAGGTCACGGTGACGAGGACCTCTCGGCTGTGGCCCGCAGCATCAGGGAACAGTCCGGTATTGACTGAACGCTTTAGCCGGTATGATCTCAAATTTGAGAATTGGCATTGAGCATTGATTCATTTATAGCCCTGGGGATTTCAACCCGGGGCTTTTTTATTTTAGAGTACATTCGAATCATCTGCCAAGGTTCTGAGAAAAGCGAATAATGGCAAGTAATCCGCTATTCGAACTTAAATCTCCCTCAAGCAATATTAAACCGCCAGAGGAAGGAGCCAGGGTTTCTTACTAGGCTCGGCGTTGGTACGTACATGTGGCCTCGGCTTTTCCTCTATCGCACCATTATCGGGCTGGGGGCAAGGCGTTTTAAGATAATCTACGACCGATGCCAGGGGGAAATCCAGATTAGATTTTTGCCATCAAATGCCGCTCCCTCGGAATCAGACTTGCCACCTATCCAGAGTTCTTTATATTCACAAAGGCGATGAGGAACAGCTTGCTGGGAAAATAATTTTAGGAATTCCAGCCTTTTTCGAGGCGGCATAGTGAAATAAAGCGGCCTTTCCATGAAAACTGCCAGGATCTCTCTGCTAATATGCGCACTCGCCATTTTGGCCATTCCTCCCTGATTGATTTGCCGATGCCTTTTGACTTTGAGGGTAATATGGTTCATTGGCGGGAAAAGGTAAATCCGGGTTTTCCCTGATATTCGCCTTCGATAACCATGAATTTGCGACCAGTATCCCGCAGATTGGTTTCTGTATTCTTTTCCTTTAACCAGCCGCTTTTCGTAGGCCAGTTCCCAACTAATTCTGCCAACAGTCAGCCATCCTAATATCCAATTTGAAAGGCATTTCAGGAATGATTTTCTGAAACGCTAGGTCCAATAATTTTCCAATAATCCCTTGTATTGCTCCATCACAAAATCATGTTTATCGAAGGCGAATACCAGGGAAACCCCGATTTATCTTTTTCCTCGGCTGACCGATATTAGCCTCAATGGCAAAGAAGCATCTGCAAATTTATCTGCTAAAGAGGGCCTTTTCAAACAATGCCCTGACTGAGGCCGAGAATAGAGACCGGAACTGAAATTCGCCTGCTACCCTGAGCAACTTCGAGACACCAAAAAGGCGAGAACCACTGAAAAGTTCAAGGATAACGTAATGGATTATATTAATAAATATCTGGAAATTGTTAAGCGTGAAGAAGAGATTAAGGCACAAAATGATCAACGCCTAACCGAGGATACAAGAGACCAACAAAATAAATACGTCGACCTCGTAAATCCAATTATGTCAAAAAGTTATAATATGCTCTTGGAAACTCATAAATCATTACAAGGTGGTGTCACTGAGGATAAAATGCGTTGTCAAATTAAGGCTCCCACAAAAAATTATGCTATTTCTGGAAAAAAAATAAAGTATAACGAGATAATTTTATCAATTGCTTTAGAAAATCGACCCACGCCTGTTCTTGGTGAACTCAAGATAATACATGATGACATATTTAATCCAAAGATTAAAATAATTGCAACAAGAAATAATATGGCAAAAGAGCAAATAATTGAGATAGATAAATTCGATGATAATATAATGGAGGAATATATCATTGAATTTTTAAAGAGCACCTTCTCTTAGAGTATTAAATATGGTCATACTCCCTGCTTTTATCGAAACATTTTAGGCAAATTGGTACGCAACCATGGGGGCCCTTACCTTCCGGGCTCAATAAATGCCACAAGTTTTTTGGTATCCTCTTTCCGTTAACGAACCGTCGCCCTTGAAAACGGCTTGACCTGCCCCCCAAAAACTGATCCACAAGTTATGGTAGAGTGGTGGATCAAAGGGAGGCAGGGAGATGAGCAGGAAGTGATTTACTCTTTAGGAGAAAACCCGCCCTTCAGGCTTTCGCTATCTGCTAGGCTACGAAACTTATCACGCCTCTAAAAACTTCCCATATCAGAAGCATAACTGCAACTTTTAAGGCCTTGGGGATGATGGCGAGGTTTGGCAAGATCTTCGCTACTCTTGATAGGCTATCTGCAGATCAAAATCAATTTACCAGGGGTAGGAGCCGGGGTTCCTTGCCAGGCCCGCAAGTGGCAGGTCCAGGCGGCCTCCGCTTTTCCTCTGGCTCACCATTACCGGGCGTTGCTTACCCGGGGTCCTTAAGCTCCACGGCACTCAGGTACCTGGGTTCTAAGGGGAAGGGGATGCCCAAAATTCAGAGAAAAATTAATTTCTAAAATAAAGTTCTGCTATTGGCAGCAATGGAGAAAACTATGAGGATTTTTGTGGAAAAAAGGCGTCGGATCTAGTAGGTTGGTTTAGTCAACGCACCCAAAAACATTTAGGATTGAATGAGTTCACAGTCTGGTTTTCATTGGCACCCCAAAGTGTGTGATCGGCGCCAGGAGGGTTTCCAGGTGCTGAGTGTGGTCAAACTTTCAATCCAATGGCGGCCGCGCTGAAGAGCCGCGGTCCCGAAAGGGAGGAAAGAAAATGAAAATGCGGCGGGTTTTAATGGTATCAGCAGTTTTTGCCATGGCCCTGGCGCTGTGCACCGGCCCGGCCCTGGCCCAGGAGCAGGTAATCAAGATCGGCGCGCTTTACCCCCTGACCGGAAACCTGGCCGCTACGGGAATGGAATGCAAACGGGGCGTCGACCTGGCGGTGCAGATCATCAACGGCAAGTACGACCTGAACCTGCCCTTCGCTAAAACGGAGGGAATCCCCAACCTGGGAGGCGCCAAGATCCAAATCATTTACGCAGACACGCAAGGCGACCCCAAGAACGGCTTGGCGGAGGCGGAACGTCTGATCACCCAGGAGAAGGTTGTGGCGTTGATCGGCGCCTACCAGAGCGCGGTGACCAAAACCGCCAGTCAGGCCGCCGAGCGGTTGCAGATCCCCTTCGTGTGTTCGGACTCCTCCTCGCCCACTTTGACCGAGCGCGGCTTCAAATATTTTTTCCGCGTGTCGCCCCATGATGGGACCATGGCTCGCAACGAGTTCGAGTTCCTCAAAGACCTGGAGAAGAAGACGGGCCAGAAGGTCGAGACCATTGGCCTGCTTTACGAAAACACCGAGTTCGGGGCCAATGTGGGCAAGCAGGAACGCCAATACGCCAAGGAGTTCGGCTACAAGGTCGTGGCAGACATTACTTACACGGCGAACTCGAGCGACGTGACTAGCGAGGTGGGCAAGATCAAGGCGGCCAATCCGGACGTGATTATGCACGCCGCCTACATCACCGATGCCATCCTCTTTACCAAGACCTTCAAGGAAATGAACGTGGTACCCAAAGGTTTTATCGACATGTCCGGTTACATCGAGTCCGACTACCTGCCCGCGGTCAAGGCCGACGGCGATTTTATCCTCGTGCGCTCGACCTTCGCTCTGGACCTTGCCAAGAAAAAACCGCTGGTCGGACAGGTGGCCGATCTCTACAAGCAGAAATACGGGATCGAGATGGGTGAGAACGCCGCCCGCAGTTTCGGGGCGCCCTTCGTGTTGGCCGACGCTATCAACCGGGCCAAGTCCACAGCCCCTGAAGCAATAGTCAAGGCCCTCGGGGAAACCGACATCCCGGGCGACCAGTTTATCTACCCGTGGGAGGGAATCAAGTTCGATCCCAAGACCCATCAGAACATCTACGCCAAGGCCATGCTGGTGCAGATCCTGGACCAGCACTATTATACGGTCTGGCCCTGGGACGCCGCCAGCCGAGAAGTAGTCTGGCCTTTCCCGCCCTGGCAGGGCCGCAAGTAAAGGGGATGGCGGAGGACGGAGGACGGAAGGATGAAAATCCGTCCTCCATCCTCTGCACTTAGCGCGGTGTCCTCTGTTCCTGTGTGCTCTGTCCTCACACCAGCCCCGGAGTTTGCACATGGAAATGTTAGTGCAACAACTGATCGACGGCGTGCTCATCGGCCTGGTTTATTCGCTGTTGGCCATCGGCCTTACCCTGATCTGGGGTGAGATGAACGTGCTCAACTTCGCGCACGGCGAGTTCCTGATGATCGGCATGTTCCTCTCCTACTGGCTCTATGTGCTGGCGGGCGTCGATCCACTGTTCTCGATACCGTTCAACGCGGTGGCCCTCTTCTTGCTGGGGATGTTCATTTATCGTTTCATCATCAGCAAGGTGATGACAGGGCCGATGCTGGCGCAACTGGTGGTGACCTTTGGCGTCAGCATCTTTCTGGCAAACTTCGCCGCCTTTATCTGGACCCCGGATTACCGCTCGATCGGGCATACGCTGTTGTCCGGCACCTGGCACATCTCCGGCATCATTCTCAGCGTCCCCAAGGTTGTCAGCTCGATAGGCAGCATCCTTACCTCCTTCGCGCTCTTCTGGTTTCTGCACTATACCCGCACTGGCAAGGCCATCCTGGCAGTGGAAATGGACCGTGAAGCCGCGTTGATCATGGGCATCAACACCGAGCGCATCAACTCGCTTTCTTTCGGCATCGGGTCTGCTTTGGTGGGGGTGGCCGGGGCGCTGCTCGCCACCCATTACTACATTTATCCTTTCGTTGGCGGGACCTTCGGTTTGATTTGCTTTTGCATCGTGGCCCTGGGCGGGTTCGGCAGCATCGAAGGGGCCTTCATAGCCGGTATCATTGTGGGGGTCGCCCAGACGGTGGGCGGATATATTTTTGACCCGGCCTACAAGCTGGCAATCGTCTTCCTCATATACCTGATCACGGTCTGGATCAGGCCGCAAGGACTCATGGGGTGGTAGGGATGCGCGATATAACCGGCAAACAATTGACCGTGGGCGGCGCGGTGCTGGCGTTGTTTATCATCCTGCCGCTGTTGATTGTACCGTTTGGCCAACATGTCCTGATCATCACCTGCATCTTCGCCATGTGCGGAGTGGCGTGGAACATCATGGGCGGCTATGCGGGCATGTTCTCGTTCGGACAGGCGGCCTTTTTCGGGATCGGGGCCTACACCTCCTCCTTCCTGCTAATGACCTTCAATGTAAGCCCGTGGATCGGTCTGGTGGCAGGCGGGATGATCTCCGCTCTCGCGGCCGCGGCCATCGGTTACCCGTGCTCCAATCTGCGCGGCCATTACTTCGCCATTGCCAGCATCGCCTTCGCAGAGATCGTCCGGATTTGTTTCAACAACTGGGAAATGGTGGGAGCGGCGGAGGGGCTTACCATTCCCATGGGGCAAGGGTCCCTGGCCCACTTTATTTTCAATTCCAGCAAGCTGCCTTACTGCTACATCATAATGGCCTTCCTGCTGCTCGCCCTGGCGGTTGGCCACCTGGTGTCCACTTCCAAGATGGGTTACTACTTCCGGGCGATCAAAGAGAGTCATGAAGTCGCCCAGGTGCTGGGGGTAAACGTAGTGCGCTACCGTCTATACGCCATCATGATCAGCGCCTTCCTCACCTCGATGGCCGGGACTTTCTATGCCCAGTATATTCTCTATATTGACCCGGCGAGCGTGATGATCCTGGCGGTTTCAGTCCAAATAGTGCTGGTGGCTATGCTGGGCGGGGCGAACACGGTATTTGGGCCGGTGGTCGGGGCGGCCATCCTGGTCCCGTTATCCGAGTATGCCCGGGCC
Source organism: Desulfobaccales bacterium (assembly GCA_052147455.1). Taxonomy (GTDB): domain Bacteria; phylum Desulfobacterota; class Desulfobaccia; order Desulfobaccales; family 0-14-0-80-60-11; genus JAPLJC01. The sequence goes on from JBKQKO010000005.1 coordinate 30,983, forward strand.
TGGCTGGGCTACAAAGGCGCGGGGTTTGACATGATCATTTACGGCATCCTGATCACCGGCATCTCGATGTATCGGCCCAACGGCGTGTGGGGGGCGATCACCGAGCTGGTGTGGAGGGAGAAATGAACGCTTCGCTATTGCTGGACGTGCAGGGCGTCAGCAAATATTTTGGCGGGGTGCGGGCCAATGAGGATATCTCTTTCCAGGTGCGCGGGGGACAGATCTTAAGCATCATCGGTCCCAACGGCGCCGGGAAGAGTACGCTGTTCAATTGCATCACGGGGTTCCACCGCCTGGACAAGGGCCGGATGCTCTTCAAGGGCCTGGATATCACCAACAGGAAACCGCACGCCATCGGCAAACTGGGCGCCGTGCGCACCTTCCAGATCGCGCAGGTGATCAGCGACATGACAGTGCTGGAAAACGTCATGACCGGCGCCTTCCTGCGGCACGTGCGCGTGAGGGACGTGCGCCTAAATGCCGAGGAGGTGCTGGCCTTCACGGGCCTGCTGGCGAAGCGGAACTACAACGCACAGGCGCTGAGCGTTTCCGACAAAAAACGTCTCGAAGTGTCCATGGCCCTGGCGATGGAGCCCGAGCTGCTGATGCTGGACGAGTCCATGGCGGGGCTCACGCCGGTGGAACTGCGGGAGATGATCGAGCTGATCCGCAAAGTGCGTGCCAGGGGGATCACCCTGGTCGTGGTGGAGCATGTCATGGAGGCGGTAATGCAGCTTTCCGACCGGGTGCTAGTGCTCAACTCCGGCCGCAAGATCGCCGAGGGTTCACCCAAAGAAGTGGTGGCAGACCGCGAGGTAATCCGAGCTTACCTGGGAGATCGGTACAATGCTGTCTGTCAATAATTTGTCCGTCGGCTACAAGGGGCTTTTGGCCATCCAGGATGTCTCGTTCGAGGTCAGGCATGGCGAGGTTGTTTCACTGATCGGCTCGAACGGGGCCGGCAAGACTACCCTGCTCAAGACGATCATGGGCCTGCTAAAGCCGATGCAGGGGGAGATCCGCCTGAACGACCAGGTGATCTCCGGCCATCCTGCCTATGATATCGTCAGGAAGAAGATCTCCCTGGTGCCGGAGGGGCGGCGGCTTTTTCCGCGCCTGTCGGTGCGGGACAACCTGCTGCTCGGAGCCTACACCGTAAACTCCAAGGAACAGATTGCCGAAAGCTTTGAGACAGTCCTGCGGTTGTTTCCTTGGCTCAAAGAGCGTGCCGACCAGCGTGCCGGAACGCTTTCGGGCGGCGAGCAGCAGCAGGTGGCGATTGCCCGGGGGCTCATGTCCCGGCCCGAGCTTCTCATGCTGGACGAGCCCTCCATGGGCGTCATGCCCAAGCTGGTCACTGAGATCTTCCGCACCGTGGAACATATCGCGGGCGAGGGCGTCACCGTGCTCCTGGTCGAACAGAACGTCTTCGAGGCCTTGCAGGTCTGCCACCGGGCTTACGTGTTGCAGACCGGCCGCATCGTCATGGAGGGCCCTGGCAGGGAGCTGTTGCAATGCGATATGGTGCGCCAGGCCTACCTGGGGATGTAAGCGGTGGAGTCAGGGCAACCGGGGCGGGCGGCTCATTTCAGCAGACGTGCAGAACGCCAGGTTTTGGAAAGGGTCAATCCTTTTGCAGGAACTCTCCGGGCGGCTTCGCCTGCTCCCTGAAAAAATTCTCAGGAAATATCAATAGGTTATATGGCAAAAGGGTAGTCCCCCCGGGACTATTTCCTGTAAAAACTGGCATCTATATACCTAATAATTTCAAGGGCTTGAGCAGAAGGCCCCTTGGCGAGTTGACCTAAAATGGCGAAAATTTCGCCGGGTATTTTTGCCAGTTTGCTTTCAAATTTGCGAGTTTGCATCAAGTTAAAGTTCATTTGCAGCCCTGGGGATTTCCACTCCGGGGCTTTTTCAGTTTAATAGATTTCCATATTCGAATCATCTGCAAAGATCTCGGAAGAGCGGCTAGTGGCAAGATAGTCGCTATTCTTGGCAGAACCTCTGCAACGCAACATCAAGGCGCTAGGGGTAGGAGCCAGAGCTTTTTCCCACGGTCGAAGTTGGCAGATGCATCCACCCTTGGCTTTTTCTGTGGGGCACCATTATCTGGCGGTATTGCCCTGGGGTCCTTCAGCTCCATAGCAGTGGGGTATCCAGAGACTGAGGAGTAGGTATGCCAAAATTCTTGAAAAAATTACTCTTGCAGCGAAATTTGTGCAATCAGGCCTTCCACAAAACAATTTGGCTAAAAAAAAGGAAACTTGTCGGGGGTTAACTTGGTTAGAGGACTCCAAAAAACCCTTTTTTCGATGGCGGGGAGCGATTCTAAAGAGTTAACCTTAGCTCTGGCCTAGCCGGGCAGAAATGGTTTCTGATAAAACCTGATTTGGAAACAGGCCAGGCGCCGCCGGAGCTTGCCAAGAGATAGGCGCTCCCCGGAGAACCAACCCTACACCAAGATAGAGACGACTTATTGGACCAAGGAAGAGCCGCTTGTTGACCCGGAGTTTCCGGTAGGTGCCGCCGGCCCGGTGTCCAACATAATTTGCCCGCCGGTGATTATAGAGCCATTTAAGATGGCACCGCTATTAAGGGTGACGGAATTGCTCGCAGACAGGATGCTGCCATTCAGGGTGGCGCCGCTGTCGATGATGACGGTACCGCCGCCCGTAGGTATAAAAGTTACGTTATTCGCCGTTAACCCGCCGCTCAGTAATACGCTGGTATTGGCGTTAAGGGTGAAAGTGCCGGAAACCCTGACGACAAACGACGCGGTGGAATTCCCGGTCAAGGTAAGGCTGTAGGGGTTAGTCAGGAGCATACTGGAGATGTCCGCAACGTTCACCGTGTTATTACCTGTAATGGTCTTGCTTGACATTTGACCAACATTGCTATATGTTCCTCCAGTGTTATTAACTAAACCAAGGTCAGTAGTTAATTCTGTATTAGCAGCACTGACCGCTTGCGATAGCAGGGTATTATTCTGCACTGGAGTTATTGCACTGTTGTTGGTCACGGAGGTTGCGGTGTTGATATATACACCACCCGGCACCGAATCACCGCTATTAAGTGTTAAGCCGGTCCCATCATCCCCCACACTCCCCCCCGTAATGGTGACATTGCCGTTTACATTAATATTGTTGCCGCCGGTCTGCAGGACAGAAAATATCACCGACGGGGACTTTACCATCGCCACCGCGGTGCCACTCAGGTTAACGGTTGCTATCCCCAAGATGGGGCCAAAAATCAACTGGAGGGGGCCGCCGTTGTTACTGGAGCTCTTGGGCACCACCACCTGGACGGCCCAGACTGCGGGTGGGGTTTGCGTGGGGAGGGTGGCAGTGGTAGAAGTAGTGCCAGTAAAGCCCTTATTT
>JBKQKO010000006.1:0-49788 GCA_052147455.1 Desulfobaccales bacterium
AAAGGATAGTGAAGGCCTGGGCCAGGGTTGCGCTGCCTTTTCAAGCCCTGCTAATCTTTTCCATTATCGAGGCGGTCGAAAAACGATTTTTTGCTAAAACCTAGGCAAGGCGCAGTTGCGTCAGCGAGGCCCGGGCGCCGCCACCGCTGATGTTCGGCACGATCCTCAATTCAAGCGCCGTTACCCCGTCGAGATCGACGTCATAGTCTTCGACCTCCCGCACGGCCTCCGGCGGACTGAAATTATACTGCTGGCGCACAATCTCCCGGTACGACTGACCGCCGTCCGAGGACCACCGTAAAACGAACTCCTGGGTGCGCTCCTGCTCACCTTCATGGAACGCCAGGTGGATCCGTTTTATTCTCAGCGGCTCAGCAAACAGCAGGCGGATCGTCTGCTCCCCGGGCTGCGCGGCCCGCCAACCCGAGCCCGTACCCGGAATCAGTGCCGATTCAATCGGGTGGTCGACGTCTTCGGACGTGATTTCCACTTGCGCCAGGCGTTCAAGGTCCATCCAGCCCGGCTCGGCGGCTGCGACCTCACGAGGGCCAGGAGCGATAATGCGCTTACGCATAGAGTACCTCCTCATTATTAACTTTTTTCCTTCATATGCTAGAAAAAACGTTCCCCCATCATCGGAGATAACTTTTATTCGACCATCATTGAGTACTTTCCAGCTTCCCTGCGTATCGGAATAGTAAAATCCCAAAATATTATCGCTAAATATTTCAAGATTATCCCATTTTTATTTCGGCAGTCTCGTCAGGATGTTTAAACTCGCTATTTTCGACCATTTCTGGCAATAGCCCTTGGCCAATTATTGACGGCCCTGTGGCTGTCAGGGCCGGCCCACACCGGAAGGCCGGTGGGGCTCCGCAGTTTCAGACTCTTGTTGCCTTTTTCACCTGGGCGGCGATAATAATCACATAACCGCAACGGCGCGTTGATGCTGAAAGAAGCCCGCAAACTCTTAAATCTGGGCCTCCAGGCCACCCGGAAGGAGGTCAGGGCGGCCTAGCGCCGGGCCGCCAGCTTTTGGCGAACGGGGTGGGAGGCCCCCGCCCCCTAAAGATCAAGATCGCGAGGATAATTGATGCGTGCCGGGAGGATTTGGCTCATCATTATATTGTTCCTGCTGCGCCCGGCGCCGGCCAGGCTCGCCGCCGGCCCGGCCACGCTCTCCGCCGCGCCGGAGATCCGGGAAAACCTGGAATATCAAGTAAGCCTGGGCCCGTGGTCGGATGTGGCCCGGGTTCACCTGGTTCTCAAGGAGTCGGAGCCGGGACATTACCTGGCGGAGTTTTCCGGCGCGGCCCAGGGGATGTGGCGGTTGTTGAGCCGGTGGCTGCCCGAACGTTACCAGACTGAGATGCTTTACCGGGATGGACGGCTGCAACCCGAGGTGTACCGTCAAGAATTTCGGGAGAAAGGGCACGAAGTCCTGAAGGAGTACCGTTTCGACTATGACCATAGCCGGCTGACCCTTTGGCGCCAGGTTGACGGCGGCGAGAAAATCAAGGAATGGGAAGTTCCCTTGACCGGCCCGGTCTACGACCTCTTGAGCCTGTTTTATAACGTCCGGTTAGGCGCCCTGGGACCGGCGCCCGGCGGCGCCATCCTGCGGGTAATGATCCTGCCGAACCCCAAACCCCAGGAGTTGGTCTTTCGCATCGGCGCCGCAACCGACCAGGGGCTCGAGGTGATGGTAAACAGTGCCTCGCCGGACGCGGTGGACGAGGGTCAGTATTTTATCTTTCTCAGCCCGGAACGGGTCCCCACCCTGGCCTGGACCCGGGTCACCCTCTTTGGCAAGCTCGCGGGGCGCTTGTTGAATCCCGGCGAGATCAAGAAGGAGGGGCTGTTGACCCTGCCCCTCTCCTCTGCTCCCGTCCCTAACGCCCCACGTTGAGGACCAGGCCTCTGGAGAACTCGATGCCGCCTGGCCGGCGCACTCCCCTGCCTGGCTCTGGGCCTGCTGGTGCGGCTTTGGCTGCCGGATAATCCAACATCATGGAGTTTTCCAGGAGACGCTGTCAAAATCCTGATTGCGGTTGCCAGGCCGGAGTCGCCAGGGTGCCATCAAGAAGGGTCCGTCCCGCTGGGGAATGACCTTTGTGGTCGGAGTTTCTGAGGCGCCGGAGCTTTTGGCATATCTCTTTCCCATCCGGCCCTGCACCGGGGTTTCATCGCCGAATGGGCTCGCCCGACTGCCTGCTTAGGCTTGGGCCGGATTGGGTGATAAAGTCAGGGGTAGAGTTAAGGCCGCGCCCAAAATTATCCGGCACACCCAGTTTGACCTTAACAGGTATTTTCCCCAGGAATTATTCCCTTCCATGGGTAATTCCTCCTGGCTTGCCCCCTTCACGTTGGAGCCTCATAGTCCCTTAACCAGGCCACCAGGTCAGGCTTATAGAACCGCCAACCCTTGCCCGCCTTGCGGGCCGGCAGAATCTTCCGTCTGGCATAATCCCGCACCGTGAAGGACGTCAGCTTCAAAAACGCCGCGGCTTCCTCTGTGGTTAGCACTGGGTTATTTTCCATGACCTCCCTCCGTTTGCCTTTCAGATATATTATATATAGATATATTAGTCAATATAAAAATATATATATCTAGAAAAAATAAATATATTTATTGACAAACCAATATGAAAATATATATATCTACACATTAACCTATAAATCTTGACATTATCTCATTGATGATTATTTTAACCGCAAGGCATTCCGGGTTTGGGACCATGGAAGGGAATTGGCGGCAAGGGAAAAGGGCAAGGTGGGGCCGGTTGCCCAGGCCGATAACGATAACCAGGGGCTCGCCAGGTGGGTTGCCTGGCCGCCTCATCACAGGTCCAATCTCCCAACAAGAGGAGGAGTAGAGCATGCCTTTAATCCATGTGGTGCTGGTCCTGGTCGTAGTTGGGGTTCTTCTCTGGCTCGTTAACTCATACATCCCAATGGCGGGCTCCATTAAGTCTATCTTGAATGCTGTCGTAGTCATTGCGGTGGTCTTGTGGCTCCTGACTGTTTTTGGGCTCATGGGTGAAATCTCCAAGATCCAAGTAGGGAAGTAGAAGTAATCTTTAATTAAAGGAGGAGCACATGCCATACCAACCATACCTCGGGCCAGTCATTGCTTTAATCGCCGGGATATTGATATTGCTTCAACCCGGCCTGTTAAGCATTATTGTGGCGGTTTACCTGATTGTCATAGGCGTACTGGGTCTGCTGGGGGCGCGGCCCTCCTCTAGGTGGTGGGGCCGATAATCCTTATCGCCGCATAAAAAGTAGCCTGCGGGAACTCGAGGAAGAAGAGAAATAAGACCATCTAAACAATACTACCGGAGCAAATTGCCATGAACCGAGTAACCAAAATATCCGCGTGGCTGGCGCTCTGGCTTTTCATCGCCGCGGCCCTGGCCATTTTCCCAGGCGCCGCCGCAGCCGCCCAGAGCGGAGAGACGCCGGGGATTATCCAGACAGTCCAGTACAACGAAGAATCTGAGGGCCGGGTATATAATGGGACTTTGGACATCCGCATCCAATCCGAGACCGGGGGCTCCCCCCCGGGAGAGCTTGTGCTCACCGATCCTTCCGGAGACATGACGGGTCCTGAGGCCGGGGACATCCACGTCCGCAATCCGATTAGCGGCCTTTATAACCTGCGGATAATCGGCCAGGAAAACGGGGTTTACACCTTGTTCCTCAAGGCTTATAGCAGAAGCGGCAGCACCTCGGATGTGCGGTTCACGCATGAGACCATCAACGACGGAGAGGTCCATCACTATTCGGTTTACTTTTCAGCCAGGGGACCCAAGCTCGATGTGCGGAAAACCCGGATAACCACAGAGTAAAATTACCCCAGGTGCAGGTTCAAGAACCAGGTTCCAAGCAGCAGTTTTGGACAGGCACAGATGGGCTGCCGCATAACGCGAGATAAAATTTTTGCCAAATGGAGGATGACATGAAAGGTAAATTCAATTTCAAGTTAGGGGCGCTCTGCGCCATCCTAGGCGCGATGCTGCTGATCCCCGCACTGGGCCAGGCCAAAGAAGACGAAGGGGCGGCCTACAAGAAACAAAGAGGCCAGATGATCAAAGAGCTGAAGCTTGCTCCTGAAAAAGAGAAGGCAGTTCTGGCGGTGGAAGATAAGTATGTGGGAGAGCGCAAAGAAATCATCGCCGGCGTGAAGAAAGCTAATGAGGATTTGCAGGCGGCGGTGGCGGCAGCCAACCCGGACGAGGCGAAGCTAAAGCAATTGGTAAGCACGCTGACCGCCGGCCAGGATAAATTGTTTGCTTCTTTTAAGAATCAGCGGGACGACGAACTGGCGCTGATGACCCCGGTTGAGCAAGCCAGGTATTTTCTAGTACTGGGAAAATGGCGCCAGAAGATGATGGCTAAACGTCACCCGAAAGCCGCCGCGGAGAAGGAATAAACCAAACGAACCGGTTATCTTTCAGAAAGACTTGCCAACTCTTCGGCCCTGTCGTTGGCATTGCCTTCCCGGTCATAGGGCTGCAATGGCAATAACGGTTTATCTCCCTTGGGCTGAGGCGGCAAACGAGGCAGCTGCCCAGGGAGTTGCCGGGGGGCCTAGTGCCCGCCGGTGACCTGGGCTTGGAAATTGTCTAAGGAGAATCTCTATGAAGAAATTTTGGTTATGTCTATGGATAGCGCTCATTCTGGCGTGTTGGTCCGGGAAAGGATACTACGGTTTTGGACCCTGTCCAGCTTTCGGACAGACTAACTATGGTAGCAGCGACTTGACTTGCGACCCCAGCTACCCTAATTGTTACAATGACTATTATGCCGCGCCAACTGCTGACCCACTTGCCCAATTGCTCTACTATGTCGCGCCACCGGTAGTAGTGGTGGCGCCGGGCCGAAGCTATGGGGCCCGCGGTGGCGACCGTGGCGGCGAAGGCCGCGGTGGCGGGCGTGGGGACGAAGGCCATGGTGGTGGGGGCAAACAAGAGGAGCATCACCACTAATAAAGAATAACCGGGCCTTAAGATAACGCTCAACGGGATGAAATGCTTATACCAACATAAATTTCATCTGGAGGAGACGAAAATGGGATTAATATTGCTCATTATTATCATTATCTTGCTCGTGGGGGCCTTTCCTAGGTGGCCCCATAGCCAAAGTTGGGGTTATGCCCCGAGTGGTATTCTGGGGACGATCCTGATAGTGGTTCTCATCCTGTTTCTGCTTGGGCGTCTTTAGGAGGATTGAGGGAATCGAACCGGAGGTGCACAGGCCAGGGATGCAGGCGGCTGGCAAAGATAAGCTTTATGGCGCTTTTTTGAAAAAAGAGGCTGGCGTTTTCCGAGACCAGGTAACGCTTAACGGGGCACGAAGTTAAAAACTAAGGAGGAAGATACAATGAGAATAAGAATTGCCATAGTGGCTTTAATGTTGGTCCTGATCCCCGTGGGGATGGCCATGGCGCAACAACCCACCAACCTGTATGATACCCTGGCGGCCGCCGGGAACTATAAGACTTTCTTAAGTCTCGTGGATAAAGGCAATGTCCAGGAATTGAAGGCGATGGCGGGCCCCTTCACGGTTTTTGCCCCCAATGACGCGGCCTTCGCCAGTGTGCCGCCAGCAATTATGGATAAGATTATGGGCACTCCGGGCATCGTCAGAGACGTGGTGTACTTTCACATCACCCCGGGCAGGTACCTGGAAAAGGATCTTCCCGCTCTGAAAGAATGCAAGACCATGTGCCCCACCGACAACGCCGGGGTCATGAAATTCAACGAGTCGGGCGGCAAATATATGGTGAGTGGCGCTACCATCGTCCAACCTGACATGATGGCGACCAACGGTGTGGCCCAGGGTATCAACGCCGTTTTGCTGCCCAAATTTGCCCCTCCGAATAATCTCCAATAAGAGGAGTATTTAAGGTAGGCAGCTGGTCCCGTTTGGCGTTACTTGGTCTCGGAACCGTACTACGCAGGCAATTTTACTAGCGATAAACACAGGGGCCTTCGGGCCCCTGTGCCCTGACTGTCAATATTTTAGCTGGAGCGGCTTCGAAAACAGGTGGTGACCTCCCAGGAAAGGTGAGAAATGTCAAATTACTCTGACCAAAATTGGCTGGTTGCGCAGTCGGCGCGTAAGCAGGCGGAAGAGGCTCTGCTTAAAGCGGGGGCCTTACAGAACGCGATTTTCAACAGCGCCAACTTCTCGAGTATCGCCACCGACGCCAAGGGCGTCATTCAAATATTCAATGTCGGCGCCGAGCGCATGCTCGGCTACACGGCCGCCGAAGTGGTGGACAAGATCACCCCGGCCGAGATTTCCGATCCGCAGGAGGTGATAGCGCGCGCCGCAGCGTTGAGCCTCGAGCTGGAAACCACGATCACGCCAGGTTTCGAGGCCCTGGTCTTCAAGGCTTCCCGGGGGATCGAGGACATCTACGAACTGACTTACATCCGCAAGGACGGGAGCCGCTTTCCGGCAATCGTGTCGGTCACGGCGCTGCGCGACGCTCAAGACACCATTATCGGCTATCTGCTGATCGGTACCGATAATACGGCGCGTAAGCAGGTAGAAGAGAAACTGCGCTGGACAGAGGAAAGCTTCCGGTTGATGGTAAGGAGCGTGACCGACTATGCAATCGTCATGCTGGATCCGGAGGGGCGGGTGGTGAGCTGGAATGCCGGAGCGGAGCGGATCAAGGGCTATAGCGCGGAGGAGATCGTCGGCCAGCACTTTTCACGGTTTTATCTCCGTGAAGACATTCAGAGCGGCAAGCCCCAGCGCGACTTGGACGTGGTGGCAGCCAAGGGACAATTCGAGGACGAGGGCTGGCGGGTTCGCAAGGACGGATCAACCTTCTGGGCGAACGTGGTCTTCACGGCGATCCGGGATCAGGGCGGCAATCTGCGCGGCTTTGCCAAGCTGACCCGCGATCTGACCGAGCCCATGAAAATTGAAGCGACCCTGATGAAAGCCAAGGATACCGCCGATGCCGCCAATCAGGCCAAAAGCGCTTTCCTGGCCACCATGAGCCATGAGCTGCGCACCCCTATGAACGCCATCCTCGGTTACAGCGAAATCTTGATGGAAGAGGCCGAAGAAAAGGGGCAGGAAGGTTTTATCCCGGACCTGCAAAAGATCCATGCCTCTGGTAATCATCTCCTGAACCTTATCAACAATATTCTCGACCTGTCCAAGATCGAAGCCGGCAAAATGGATCTTTTCCTGGAATCTTTTAGTATTTCCCGGGTGATCGAAGAGGTCGTCAATACCATCAGGCCGCTGGTGGAAAAGAACGCCAATACCCTTCAGGTTCACTGTGCCGCTGATCTGGGCACCATGCATGCTGACCTGGCCAAGGTAAGGCAATCCTTGTTCAATCTGCTCAGCAATGCTTGTAAATTCACCGAAAATGGCACCATCACCCTGGAAGCCTCTCCCGAGCTCATCGGCGGCGTCGACTGGATTAAATTCAGCGTCAGTGACACGGGCATCGGCATGGCCCCGGACCAGATGGAGAAACTATTCGAGCCTTTCGTTCAGGGCGATGCCTCAACCTCCCGGAAATTCGGGGGCACCGGGCTGGGGATGACCATCACCCATCGCTTCTGTCAGATGATGGGAGGAGAGATCACCGCCGCCAGTGAGCTCGGGGGCGGTACAACCTTTACGATTCGGCTCCCGGCCCAGGTCGAGGTTCAACCCCCGGCAGCAGCCCCCCTAAGCGAGCCGCCTGAGCAGGTGGCCTCGGAAGGCTTGAGTACTGTCCTGGTCATTGAAGATGATCCGGATACCCGTGACCTTCTGAAACGTTTTCTGAGCAAGGATGGTTTTCGCGTGAAGACCGTTTCCGAGGGTGAAGAAGGGTTGCGTCTGGCTAGAGAACTCCAGCCTGACGTCATTACGCTGGACGTGATGATGCCGGGCCTGGACGGCTGGGCGGTGTTGACGGAGCTCAAGGGCGATCCCGCCTTAGCCGATATCCCCGTAGTAATGCTGACTATCGTGGATAATAAGAACCTGGGGTACGCCTTGGGCGCGTCGGATTACCTGACCAAGCCCATCCAGCGTGAGCGCCTGCTGGCTGTTCTGGAAAAGTATCGGCGTCATCCTCAACCCGGTCCGGTTCTGGTCGTCGAAGACGATCCCGACACGCGGGAGATCCTCCGGCGTTTGCTGGAGAAAGAAGGGTGCCAGGTGATCGCGGCCGAGAATGGGCGCGTGGCCCTGGAGCGCCTGGCCGAGAGCCAGCCGATGTTAATTTTGCTGGATCTCATGATGCCGGAGATGGACGGGTTTCAATTTATCGACCGCGTGCGCCAGCACGAAAACTGGCGGACCATTCCCATCGTCGTCGTCACCGCCAAAGATTTAACCAAAGAAGACCGCGTGCGACTGAATGGTTATGTCCAGGAGATCATCCGGAAAGGCGCTTGTCCGCAAGATGAGTTACTGGCCCAAGTGAGCGAATTGGTGAAATCTTGCCTTGAGAAGAGCAAGTTGAAAATGCTATATTAACTTAATTTTTCCCGTAACGTTTAGAAAGCCGAGGCGGTCTATATATAGATGAGAGTCTTGCTTCTGTCCATGCCTGACAGCGCTCAATTTGTCGATTTTTTCACCCGTCTTCCCAACCTGGCGATCATTTCCCTGGCCGGTAATCTGCCGGGACATGAGGTTCAGGTCCTTGACTTGATACTTTTTAAGCCGGACTTCGAGGCCGCGCTGCGCCAGGCTCTATCCGGTTTACGCCCTCAGGTGGTAGGCCTGAGCGCCATGACCTTCCAATTCGATACCCTGTTGCGCCTGGCCCGATTTATCCGTGCCTTTGACCCAACCATTAAACTGGTGGCCGGTGGCTACCATGTCAGCCTGATGGCCCGTGAACTGACTGCGGATGCAGAAGAATTACCCCTGGATTTCCTGGTCCGGGGTGAAGGAGAGACCACGTTTCGGGAATTGGTTACTGAACTGGAGAAGCCAGCCCCCGATCTGGGCGCCATCATGGGCCTCAGTTATCGCCAGGGCCAGGAGTGGGTACACAATCCCAAGCGCCCGCTGCTGGAGCTGGATACCCTGTCCTTGCCTCGGCGCCAGGCCAGACTGGCCAACGGCTTTTATTTTTTAGATATGCCCATGGAGGTGGCCGAAACCTCCAGGGGCTGCCCTAATAACTGTAAATTCTGTTCCATCGGCCAGATGTACGGCCATACTTTCCGGCGGTTTTCCGTAGAGCGCATCATTTCCGACCTTAAAGCTATTCGAGACCAGGGTTTCAAGGCGGTGTTTTTTGTCGATGACAACATTACGTATGACATTGATCATTTTCGCCAAGTCTGTCAGGCCATTGTCCAACACCAATTAACTGACTTGTGCTACCTGACTCAGGTGACCGCCGCAGGGATTGCCCACCATCCCGAACTGGTGGCTGAAATGGATCAGGCCAATTTTCGCATCGCCTTTGTGGGGTTCGAGTCCATGGATCCAGACGCCCTGAAGGGCATGAAGAAGCCCACGAATCCGGAGACCAACCGGCGGGCCGCAGCTATGCTACGGCAGCACCGCATCGCGGTCATCGCCGGATTAATTGGGGGGTATCCGGAGGATACCCGGGAAACCGTGATTCGTAACTGGCGCATGATTGAGGACCTTAAACCGGATTTAATCTATTCCCAGTACCTGACCCCTTATCCCAAAACCCCGGTGCGCCAGGAACTCCTGGAGGCCGGCCTCGTCGTCAACGTGGATGATTATAGTAAGTACGACGGCTTCCATTGTAACATTCGCACCCGACATCTAAGCGGGGATCAACTTTATCACCTGATGAGAGGCTTGGGTTTTAAGAGCAACTTCAATATATCCCTGATCGTCAACAATAGACTCTTGCGGGACCATATGAGATACTTTCTGCACAGCTTAGGGAATGTGTTGGCCGAGGGGTTATACAATTTAACTCGTGATCTCCTCCCGAAGTTTTTACAGCCAAAAAAATATTAATGGCACATTTATTAATGGTATCTGGAATGGTGTATGGAGATTTTATAAAGCCTATTAGCGTTGCGTGGAATATCTAACATTAATAACTATAACCATTCGAGGCTATCAGCATTTCAGCGCATTAAAGTTCCCTTCCGAATGTTTCATTAAGGGTATCTTGACTTAATTGCTGATTCATATAAGGTTTGTGTACTAATTTCTCGAGAGGAATCACCTTGGCCGGCCTGGAAATCATTGCTGCGGAAGAAGGATCGGCACTAAAAGACTTCATTGACCTGCCATGGGAGATCTATGCCGGGTACCCTAAATGGGCGCCCCCGCTTAAGAAGGACGTTCGCCGGTTGTTGGACCCCCGCAGGCATCCTTTCTGGGAGTTTTCCGAGCGCCGCCTTTTTCTGGCCCGACGCGGTTCGAAGACGGTGGGCAGGATCGCGGGCATTATAGATCGCCATTATAACGAGTTCCACGGCGAAAAAATGGGCATTTGGGGATTTTTTGAATGCCTTGACGATCCGGAGGTGGCGACGGCCCTTTTTTCTGCAGCGGAAACCTGGGTACGGCAGAAGGGCATGACCTTCATAAGAGGCCCGCTCAACCCCTCTCCCAATTACGAGGCGGGGTTGCTCATTGAGGGATTCGATTATCCGCCGGTGTTGGGGATGACGTACAACCCGCCGTACTACCCAAGGCTGGTTGAGTCGTGCGGTTTCATCAAAGAGAAGGACCTGTTGGCTTACCTGATAGAAGCGCCTTTCCAAGTTCCCGAGTGGATGGATCAACTGGCTGAACGGCTCGCGCATAAAAAGGGGGTTTGCATCAGGGCTTTCCGTCCCAAGGATCAGGACTCCGAGTTCCTGCTGATCAAGGAGATTTACAACGACTCCTGGTCGGGTAACTGGGGTTTCGTCCCCATTAGCGATAATGAAATACGGGATATTCAAAAGGACATGATGAAATTCGCGGATCCGGACCTGGCTTTCTTCATCTATTATGAGGAGGAACCTGTCGCAGTCTGCGTGGTCTTGCCCGACCTTAACCCTTTGCTCAAGCGGCTCAACGGGCGGATCGGTCTGCTGGGTTTGCTGAAGCTGCTCAGGTATCGGGGAGAGATCAGGGGATTGCGGGGGTTTATCTTCGGAGTCAAGGAGCAGTACCGGCAACTGGGATTCCCCATGTTAGCCACCCACCACCTCAATGAAATTGTGAGAAAAAAAGGGAAATATCATTATATGGAGATGGGCTGGTGCCTGGAGGACAACGAGTCGATCAACGTTTTGATAGAGGAAGCCGGGGTCAAGACCCACAAGAGATATCGCCTATACAGAAAGTCTTCATGAGTTCAAGAGTTAAATTAAATGCTTGGCGTTGATGCGGAGGTCTGGACCTAGTGGCTGAGCAGCGAGCCCCCATTATCGCTTTCGTCTGGCGCCCCGAGGAGATCATCCCGCCGGTGACCCAAATGGCGCAGCGAACCGGTAGCCGGGCTATCTTCGATGTTTCCACGATGGGGGTGGAAGCGCTGCGTCCTTTCTTACAAAAGTCTGACCCTGCCGGCCAAGTGAGGGATATTAAGATTTCTGCTGCTACCTTGATGGATCCATCTTTGGGATCATGGTTGCAGGAAACCGGGATCCAAGATATTTGGGTAGAATGCCACCCCCAGTTTTTCCGAGGAGATCCTGCCACCGTTCTGGAGAGATTGAGGGAATTGTCGGAAAACTATTGTTGCTTCCCTATCATCGGGGACTTAAATCTCCTGGCCGCGGTTTTGCAGGATAGTTTGGGAATCGGGCGCATCGTCCTGAAAGGCTGCGAGGCCTCTGGATTCGTGAGCGCTGAAACGACCCTGGCTCTCTATGCGGCGGTCAAGGAAATGCGGCACACCGCCTCGAATTCCCTGGACATCCTCATCTGGGGGGGCGTAGCCACCCCTGAGGCGGCTTCGGCCTTCCTGGCCACCGGGGCCGCCGGGATCGTCTTCGAGAGCGTCCATTGGCTGACCGACCTGGTAGCCATTGATGATCACCAACGCCAGCGCCTCTCCAGGCTTCACCTGGATTCCACCGACCTGGTCGGCCTGGACCTGCAGGTTCCTTGTCGCCTGTTCAATAAAGGCAACTCTCTGGCATTCAAGGAGATCAAGACGTTCGAGAACTCGCTGTGCGGCGCAGAGATCACGGAGGAAAGCCGCCGTGCCTTCGTAAGCCGGGTACAGGGCGGGGCCCTCCACCCTCTGGCGAGCCATTTCAGCCCGGATGAGGTCATCCCCCTGGGGGTGGAGGCTACCTTTGCGGCGTCGTTTGAGGAGCGTTTTGGGGCCGGAACCGCAGGGGCCGTTCAAGCCTTCATGGACGAGATTCGCCACGCCTGCCGCTTGGCTGAGATGAAAAAGGATGGCTGGTTGGACAGCCCGGTGGCCAAAGAGATGGGAACTCTCTACCCCTTTATCCAGGGCGCCATGTCCTGGATCACCGAGGTCCCGGAGTTTGCCTCAATGGTTGCCGATGCCGGGGGCCTGCCCACCATCGCCCTTGGCCTGATGGACGCTGCGGCCCTGGACCGGAGGCTGGGAGGCCTGCCGGAGATCATGGGTGGGCGCCCGTATGCCGTAAATGTCGTGTCTTTGGCAGAAAACCCTTGCCGCCAGGCGCATCTGGCCTGGATAAAGCAACACCGCCCCCGTTTTGTGGTAATCGCCGGAGGTAATCTCTCCTTCTTAAAAGAATTGCTGGAATGCGGCCTTGAGGTCATGTATATCGCGCCGGATGAGGCCCTGATGCGGCTCGCCCTGGAAGCCGGCGTCCGGTACGTGATCTGCGAAGGATATGAGGCCGGCGGCCACGTGGGGCCTCATAGTACCCTCACCCTGGCTCAAATGGTGGTGAATCTGAAACGGCGCCACCCATCTCTGTGCCAAAACTGTCGCGTGATCCTGGCAGGAGGCATCTTCAATCGGGAGACCGCCTTTATAGCCGCCTTGCTCGGGGCGGACGCCATCCAGATGGGCACCGCCTATCTGGCCACCCAGGAGATTGTGAAAACCCGCGCCTTGACGGCGCTCTATCAGCAGATGATCCTGGAATCGCCCCCGGGGGAAACCGTCGTCTCAGGCCAGGACACCGGACTTCGGGTGCGATCCCTGAGGACCCCGAGAATGGCGGCTATCTTATCCCTGGAGAGGGAGTTTGCCGCGGGCCGCCAGGACGAGGCCACCTTTCGGGCGAAAATGGAGGAGATGACGGCGGGGAGCCTTTTCGCGGCGGCCCGGGGGCTGGACCGGCCAGGCGGGGCGCCTCTTTCGAAGCGGGCCTGCCGTGAACGCGGGCAATTCATGAGTGGGGCCTGCGCCGGCCTCATCCGTAAGGTCCGGAAGCTGCAGTCCTTTCATCGCGAACTGGCCGCGGGCCCGCTTAAGCTGCATCAGCCCTTTGCGGGGGCGACCGACTCAATCTCGCCATCTCCACCTGGCCCCGGACTTGCCAGAGAAACTTCCTCCTTCGGGATTGGCCATGGATTGCCAAGGGTTATCCCCCAGAGACCCGCGCCTGACCGGGTGGCCATCACGGGGATGAGCCTCTTAAATGCTCTGGGGAAGAGCCCGGAGGAGATCTGGGCGGCAAGCCTGGCCATGAAGAGCGGGATTACCCCGGTTCCGCCTTCCCGGTGGGATCACGAGCTTTATTATGATCCGCGCCCATACGTTCCCGACAAGACCTACTGCAAGGTGGGCGCCTTCCTAGACTTTCAGGTTTCCCGTACTGAACTCGGGATCTCCCCCCATGATTTCCGGACCATGACCGATGCCACCAGGGTCACCATGTGGCTAGCGGACCAGGCCATCAGGACATCCGGCCTCCTTTCGTCAGACATCCCCCCGGAGCGCATCGGGGTCCTCATCTCCCAGAATTCGGGAGAGGCGGCGGGTACACTCACCGGGATCATCATTCGGGCAAACATTTGCGGCATCCTCGCCGACATCAAAAGGGCCGTGCCCCTCACGCCGGATCAAGAGAGCGCCATCCAACAGGAGATCAAGTCCGGACGCCTGGCTCCGGACGACACCACCCTCCTGGGCAGACTCAACTGCGCCGCGGCCGGGTTCATCTGCAACCGCTATGGGCTTATGGGGCCCAGCTATTCGGTTTCCGCAGCCTGCACGACCTCACTGGTCGCACTGTACAGCGCCATCCAGATGATCCACAACGGCATCATCGATGCAGCCGTCGTCGGAGGGGCCGAGGAGATTCTCAAACCCTTGCATTTTCTGGAATTCTCCGGCCTGGGTGCACTTTTCGGGCTGTCCGGACAGGAAAGACCTGCGCACGAGACCTCCCGCCCCTTCGATGCTCAAAGAGATGGGATGGTTCTCGGCGAAGGCGGGGGCGTAATCGTCATCGAGCGGGAAAGCCTGGCCCGCGCCCGAGGGGCGCTGGTCCACGCGGTAATTACCGGTATGGGGGCGAGCAACAACCATCTGGGCATGGTGGAGTCCTCCAGCGTTTCCCAAGAGATGGCCATCCGCGCCTCTTTCCAAGGGCTGCCGTATGGGCCAGGTGCCGTGGACCTGGTGGAATGCCATGCCACGAGTACCCGGCAAGGAGACGTGGAGGAGGCCCGGGCCCTGAAGGCTTTCTTCAATGCCGCCAAGCGCACCGTAATCACTTCCTTCAAATCCCAGATCGGACACACCCTGGGCGCCTCGGGCATTAACAGTCTAATCCGAGGCGTGCTGGCCATGCAGGCGGGGGTTTTTCCTCCCACCCTCAATTATCTGTATCCAGACCCGGAAATCGACCTGGAAAGATCGGGGCTCCTCATCGCCCCGGAGCCGCTTAATTGGGAGTGCAGGAACGGCCGGCCCAGAAGGCTTCAGGTCAACGCCTTCGGGTTTGGAGGTTCCAACTACGTCGTGCAGGTGGAGCAGGCCATGGATGCCGCGGATACGATCCTGGTCGCCCCCAGCCGAGAGCAGGGTTTGGGTGCTCCCGCACTCCAGGGCGTCTCTTTTTTCAAGACCGAGATGGGTGGCCATAATTGGCGGATGGCCGTAGTAGCTGAGTCCGAAGCCGAGGCGCTCACAATCATCGAGAGGTCAGCCTCACTTGCCGGAGACGGCGTGGTCTCACCCCAGGCGTTGAGGTCGTGGGCGCACCAGGGGATCTTCATGAACCGTGAAGATCAGCCGGTGCTACCGCTCGCCCTGGTATTTCCCGGGCAGGGGTCACACTATGCCGGCATGGGGCGGGAGCTCTACGAGTCCTTTCCCGTCATCAAGGAATGGATGGATAGGGCTGCCGCAGCCGCGGACTTCGACCTGCTGCACCTGCTGTTCCACGATCAAGAGGAGAACCTTCAGAAGACCCGGTGGCAGCAACCGGCCCTGTTCACCTTGGAATACGCCGTGGCCCGATACCTTATCACCCTGGGCATCCACCCGGCGGCTATGGCCGGGCACAGTTTGGGCGAACTGACTGCCTTGTGTCTGGCCGGGGTCTATTCCCTGGAGGATGGGTTCCACATCGTGAACCAGAGAGCCCTCTGCATGGATAAGGCCGCGACTATGGATATGGACCCCGGCGTCATGGTGGCCGTGGACGCCCCCCTGGACCAGTTGCAAGAGATGCTCCAGGGACAGGAGCAGGTCTACATCAGCAATATCAATGCACCGAACCAGGTCGTGCTGAGCGGCAAGACTGAGGCGGTGGAAAATTTTGGTAATCGGCTGAAGGAGATGGGATACCGGGCCACCCGCTTAAGGGTCAGTATGGCTTTCCACTCGCCCATCATGAGGGTCATCCGGGATGAGC
This sequence comes from Desulfobaccales bacterium, assembly GCA_052147455.1. Taxonomy (GTDB): domain Bacteria; phylum Desulfobacterota; class Desulfobaccia; order Desulfobaccales; family 0-14-0-80-60-11; genus JAPLJC01. The sequence continues at coordinate 15,795 of JBKQKO010000006.1, forward strand.
TCGAGGCGTACATTGCCCCCATCCCCTTTCATGCCCCACAGATCCCCGTCATCTCCAACACGACCATGGCGCCGTTTCCAGCTGATCCCGGTGAGATCAAGCGCATCTTGATGGCCCACCTGGAATCTCCCGTCCATTGGCTGCATAACGTCCAGACCCTCTGGAGTGACTATGGAGTCCGGCTTTTCGCCGAAGTGGGCCCCGGCGATATCTTAAGCAGTCTCATCTATGAGTCGCTCCCTGAACCAGCCTGCATCCAGACCTGCCTGCCCGCCGCCGAGGGCCTCACGTGCAAAAGCGCCCTGGCTCAGCTCTTCATTCAAGGGCATCTGCCGGTTCACCGGGAACCGAGGTTTGTTTCCCTGCCCGGATTCGGCAAGGCTTCCGCCTCTCCCCGCAACGCCTCGGCACCCGGGTTACGACCCCTGGAACCTGGGCCGGTAGGCTTTAAACCGGTGGAAAGGATCATTCAAAGGGAAATCAACCGATTCGTACTGGAGACTTACGGCCGCTTCTTTGAACCCAACATCCTGGCAGCCATCCGCCAAGAGCATGACCCAACCTTCCAAGCAGGCGATCTAGCCGCCGTTATCCAGTCCATGCTGCAGGGTTCCGGGCCCCCCGCAGGCCAGCAGCCAATCTCTCTTGCAGAACCGGCACCCCCGCCTCCCGATCCTATCCCGGCGATTCTGGAACCGGCCTCTCCTGCCCTCGAAGAGGCGCTTGGCCACCAGGATCATCTGGAGACACTTATTCACATCATCATGGATGCTACCGGGTTCAACCGGGACGAGATCGAACCCGACATGGATCTCAGGCGGGACCTCTCCATCCGCTCCAGCCGTCTTCCGATCATCATGGATGGGGCGGAACGCCAATTCGGGATCAACATCGAATTGGGGGATTTTATCCATGTCCGCACCGTGAATGACATCGCCCAGAGGATCTCCGAGATCATCGCCAGGCAGGAAGACGCCGGCTTCCGGCCGGTCGCTCAGGCGGTTGACGCCGGCCAGGGGCGGGCCGAAATCCTGAAGCCCTCACCGGATGAGGCGAGTTTAAAGCGGCTCGTATTCCGCCATGCCGTGGTGGAGCCGGCGGCCTCCATTCCCATGGAATTGAGCCCGGGCGAGTCAGTCCTCCTGCTCTCACCTGACCGGGATGACCGCCTGGCCGGAAGTGTGGGAGACGTCCTCCGACTGCTCTCACCTGACCGGGATGACCGCCTGGCCGGAAGTGTGGGAGACATCCTCCGACTGGAATACGGGGTTGAGACGGTTCCTATGCTCTTCATGCCGGGAAACTTGAGTCCGGGCATAGAGAGCTACAACCTTCTGACTGATGCCGGGTCCTCCCGGGCTGCCAAGAGAATATCGGACCTGGCGTCCCTCGCCGGGATGGTCATCACCCTCCCTCAAGGCGGATCGGCAAGGTTAAGAGATATGGCGGAGGTGGCGCGGCTTTTCAGGGGGCTCTTTCTCGTCCTGCAGGCATTTCTCCAATCACCTGCTAAAAAATTCGTCGTGCTGATCCATTCCAGGGAAGATACCGAAACTCTCAGCGGGCTGCCAGCGGAGGGGATGCTCGGACTGTTTCTGTGCGCCGCCCAGGAACACCCATCGGTCCTTTTTCGCACCTTGGTAATTGACCAAGATACCGACCTGCGCACCGCCTTCGGCGGGGCTCTGGACCGAGGCTGCTCCGTGGTGGAGATGATTCATCGGGATGGCAGGGTCTTTACTTCGGAGGGGCGCGTCGCCCCGTCGGTCTTCAATGGTCCGGCAAGTATTCATCTGAGCTCTGGAGATGTGGTAGTCATGTCCGGGGGCGCCGCGGGAATCACCGCCCACCTGGCCCGCAGCCTGGCGCCCTTCATGCCCCGCCTGGTCTTTCTGGGGAGGACACCGCTGGATCCAGGCATCAATCCCGTCAAGCCGCGCTCCAAGCCTGCGCCTGCTGAGACGTTCACTGCCGACAACCGGGCCGTGGAGATGGCTCAGACCCTGGCGGATTTGCATGCCGCCGGGATCGAGGCAACGTACCATACCTGCGATGTAACCGACCCCGAGGCGGTCCGGGCGGTCATGGGCGAGGTGGTAAGGCGTTATGGCAAGATCGACGGGATTATTCACGGGGCTGGAGTCCTCAGGGACGGTCCTCTCAGCCAAATGACCTTAGATGCCCTCTCCATGGTCACGGACGTAAAATTTCTGGGGGCGTGGAATCTCTTCTCGGCGGCGGAGGGGGCGGGCTTGAGGTTTTTCGTGGGCCTGTCCTCGGGGGCGGCGATCCTGGGGAATCCTGGCCAGTCCAACTACGCGGCCGCCAACCGGATGATGTCGGCGCTATTCAGATACCTCGGGCGGAAAAACGGCGCCATCCGGTTCAAGGCCTTGATGCTGCCTCCGGTCGAGGGGGCGGGCATGGCCGAGGATCCGGCGGTTCGGGAGCTGATGCGGCTAAATGGCGTGGCGTACATCCAGGTAAATGAGCTTGCCGGGCTTTTCTGCCGGGAGCTCTCAGTAGCCCCGGCTGACGACGATTGGGTGATGTTCATGCGGACCCTGCCACCCGTAAAAACGGCACGGCTCAACAAGACAATCCCCCCGGCGCTCCGGGGAGAACTGGCCGGCGGCGCCGTGGCCTTTAGCCCCGAGGACTTCCCCCTGATCGATAGCATCTCTTCCCTGGACCTGCGCCTGGAACAGCTGGAAGCCTTCAGATCCTTTTCCCGGGAGAAGGACCTGTGGATCGAGGATCACCAACCCCTCAAGTTCGTCGAGCATCCCCTGGTCTCAGCCGCCATGGTTCTGGAAACCTTCATGGAAGCCTCCCGGATCTTGTATCCCCACCTGCAGGTGCGAGGAGTTCGCCAGGTGCGCTTCATGGACATGATCCAATGTCCTCCTGGGGCGCCGCGGACTGCTAAAATCTTCTGCCGCCGAGCCGACACCTCCCTGCGGGAGGTATGGTGCGAGGTCTCTCTATCAGCCCCGGCGATCTCTCCCACCGGAAGATTGACGGACCGTTTCACCCCGCACTGCCAAGGCCAGGTGATCCTCGATGGTGGGGGCGGCGATCTCGGGGAGGGGCTTACGGATTTTCCGGTCCGGTTGGACGAACTGCAGACGCCGGCCATGGATCATGCCCAGATGCTTGCCTGGTACGAAGACCGCAGTGGCCTCAACGGCAGGTATCGGGTAATAGAGTTGTTTGACGGCGCCGGTCCGGGGGTGGCACGGGGCCGAACCACCTGCCGGGAGGCCGGTGATTTTGCCCATCTGCGGAACGCACGGTACCAATACTCGGTCTACCTTTTCGAAGCCCTGATGCAGTCGGCTTACCTCTCCATCGTCGCCATGGACCCGTCGGAGCGACGCTCCATGCTTCCCGTAGAGATCGCGGAGATGAGGTTTTTGCGACCCTGCCGGGTGGGGGAACAGATAACCGTGGAGGCCCGCCTGCGGGCGCAGGACGAGGCAGGCCAAACCTGGGACGCCAGAGGGCTTGACGATCAAGGCCGCCCCCTCATGCAAGTTTGGGGTATGCGGATGCACTGGGTTTCGGACTGAGCCACAGCTCGGAAAAGATGGGAGTGGATGTGGCCAAGGTTTGCCAGGAAATAACTGTCCAGGCCGTGAGTTTCCTTGAGCGCCGGGGACCGGTCTTCTATGCCTCCTTGCCAGTTGCCCCCGAAACCCTCAAAGGTTGCAGGACGAACGGGGCCGGCGATCAGCACCGCTTAGTTTCCAGCCTGTGGGATCACCTGGTGGCAATGATGGCAAGAGAAAGTCCTCCGGGGAAAGGTGGTCATGCCTCCAACCGCGCGGCTGTCCCGATCCAGGTGGTCCATGACCCGCTGGGCAGGCCCCATCTCCGGTTGGGAGAAAATCGGGGCCCGGCCATCTCCTGCAGCGAGGGTGGTGGAAAAATCTGGGCCGCCCTCTGTGGAGATGAGTCTGATATCGGCATCGATGTGGCCGAAGCCGATGAATTCCAAGGAGAATACCCCGTGCACCGGGTCTTCCATGAACCTGAGCTGCATCATGCCTTGAGGTTGGCGGGTGGAGATTTGCCCAGGGCCTCAGCCCTGCTCTGGTCTGTCAAGGAAGCCGTGGCCAAGGCCCTGGGATGCGCCTTCCACCTGGTTTCGCCGCGGCAAATCAACGTCTGTCCGGCGGTAGGCAGGGACGGCGGGTATACCTTTCCCGTGGGCTTATCGGGGAAAGCGCTGGTGCGGTTTCCCCTCAACCCCGGCCGGTCCATCTGGGTGCGTTCGCTTCCCCGGGCGAAGATGTGGCTTTCCATCGCCCTCTTGAATCGGCAAGATCGATGAGGCGATGGGCGGCAGCGGACTGTGCGCCGGTTCCGGATTAACCGCAATCCGAAAGCCGGCGTAGCGGCAGGGCCACTCTTAAGGATGGGCTCCGGGCTCAGCGCGGTCTGCGGGGAGTAACGGGGGTCTGGTTTTTTTGAGTGTTTCGTATTATATTTCTGCTACCGGAGGTTCAGAAATGAATGCCAAGAATCTATCTCGGAACTTTAAGCAGGCTATGGCTAAATCCGGCCTGATCGCGGCAGCCCTCCTGGTTTGGATTCTGGCGCCAACTGCGGCGCAGGCTATTTTAGGCACAGCTGAGCCGGCCCCATCTTTCTCACTGGTATCCGGCGATAATAAAAAACTCACGCTCGACATGCTCAGTGGAAAGATTGCCGTATTGTTTTATGCAACCAGAGGTACCGTCCATGTTAACGATGACTTACAACATTATCTGGATGCGCTTTACGATACTCAACCGAAAAATATTCAAAATCAAATCTTCAGATTGCTGGTCGTAAATGCCATGGAAGCAACGGATTTAACAGCCTGGAAAGAAAAATTAAGGGAAACCTCCGCGAAGCTGAATATAACTTGTTACGGGGATTTTACCGGAGGCATGTATGCGGCGTATCGGATGAGAGATAACGACAGCAATTTTATCATTATAGATAAGAGGGGCATCGTCAGATTTGCCGCATCCGGCCGGATAGATAACAGCCGGTTTGAGGCCATAAAAAAACTCCTTTTAGAACTGGCGGCTGGCAAGTAAGAAGCGCCGGGGCCCGGCGGCTGAACTCCCCGGGCGGGTGGTGGGGCCGATTACCCTGGTGCCGCCTGATCTGAGATTAATCCTTGCGCCCTGTAGAGGCAAAATGGAAATCCATGGGGAACCCAGCTGAACACGCCATCGAAGTCGAGAACCTGACCAAGCGTTACGGGGATTTGCTGGCGGTCAACGGCATATCGTTCAACGTTAGGAAAGGCGAAGTTTTCGCCTTCCTGGGCCCGAACGGCGCCGGCAAGACCACTACCGTGGAGATAATCGATACGATCCGCACGCCCACGTCGGGAAAAGTGAGACTTCTCGGGATGGACGTCACCCAGAAGAGGCGCGCCATCCTCCCCCGGATCGGCGTCCTCCCGCAAGACTTCACCTCCTTCGACCGGATAACGGTCAGGGAAACCATGCTGTTCTATTCGCGACTATTCTCCAGCGCCAGTAGCTTCCAGCGGAACGCCGATATCGACGGGCTGATAGAACTCGTGAAGCTCACGGACAAGGCCGCAGAGCAGTATAAGAACCTCTCCGGGGGCTTGCAGCAGCGCCTCGGCATCGCGATTGCGCTCGTGAACGACCCCGAGGTCGTGTTCCTCGACGAGCCGACGACAGGGCTCGATCCCCGGGCCAGGCGCGAGGTGTGGGAAGTCCTGCTGGGCCTGAAAAAGCAGGGGAAAACGATATTTCTCACCACGCATTACATGGAGGAAGCGGAGATTCTGGCCGACACGGTCGCCATCATCTCGAAGGGGATGATCATCGCCACGGGCTCTCCCGAAGAGCTCATAGAAAACAACACGAATTACCTGGTCCTCACGCTGCAGTCCGTCGATGCCAACGCCTTTGAGATCATCCGGAAGATGGGCTTCGAGCCGGTCCATGACACCCACCAAGACCTCAAGGTCAGGGTGGAGCACACGGCAGACATCCTGAAGACCCTAAATGCCATTAAGGACGCCGGGGCGTCGTTCCTCAGCCTGGACGTTCGCAGGCCCAACCTCGAGGAGGTCTTCCTGAAGCTCACCGGCGAGGCGCTCCACGCAGGCCCGGGCGAGGAGGAGATGGGATGAACCTACGCGTCATTAGCGCCAATCTCGTCGTGAAGCTCAAGACCTTCTATCGGGAGAGGACCGCGATGTTCTTCACGATTGCGTTCCCGATAATCCTGATTCTCGTGTTCGGCACCATTTTCCTGGACCGGGACAAATTGAGCTTGGACCTTTACGTGCAGGACCTCGACCACACCCATGCCTCGGCGCAGTTCGTCAAGGCCCTTGAGTTCGACGGGAACTTCAAGATAACTGAGGTCGATCCCGCCAGCGACGCCAGGGAGTACGCCAAGAACCATGCGCTGAACCTTATCCTCGTTATTCCCAAAGACTTTGAAAACTTGCTCAATCAGAGGGTGGACCTCCAAGCCCCCAATGCCTCCGTTACCCTCACGTATATAACCGATCCCAGCTCTACTTCGGTGAAGACGAAGATGGAATACCTGGACATGGAGATTGGGGGGATGAACCAGAGGATGTCCGGGAAGCCGCCGTTCTACCGGTGGGAGGAGACCTCGATACTCAACCGGAAGTACCGGTTTATCGAGTTCTTCATCCCCGGCGTCATCGCTATGGCGGTGATGACCGCATCCCTGTTCGGCACGGTGAACATGAACACCGAACTGTTGCAGAAGGGTATCATCAGGAAGCTATCCACCACGCCCATCACGCGTACCGACTGGATACTGTCGAACATCCTGTACCAGTTCGCACTCGCCTTTATCTCCACGGCTGCGATGCTGCTGGTGAGCTACGGCGTGTTTCACATTGACCTCAAGATAAACGGCTGGCTCCCGGTGTTCATTCTGCTTGATGTCTTCGCATTCGTCGGCATCGGGATGATACTCACCCGCTTTGTGCAGGAGGCGCAGAGCGCCGCCGCCGCCGCCAACGCCATCACGTTCCCCATGATGTTCCTCGCGGGGAGCTTCTTTCCCATCGAGATGATGCCGGGCTTTTTGCAGACCTTCGCCAAACTACTGCCTCTGTATTACGTGAACGAGGGCCTGCGGGCCTCCATGATATTTGGCGACAACATGGCCGCCCTGCGTAACGCCGCCATAATCGGGGTTTTCGCGGCCGTGGTCTTTGCCTTGGGCATCATGGCCACCAAATGGGAAGAGGCTAGGTGATTGCCAGGCGCCTCAGGCAGCGCCGGCCCTCGAGCCCCCTTTCCCGGTGCCCTTACCGCCTGTACCCGCTGTCCTCGCGCTCAGTAAGCGCGGTGGCAAAAAGGGGCTGCTGCCCAGCCTTCCCCCCGGCATCCGGGTTTCCCATCCGCGCAATTTCGCGACCCTTTTCTTGGAAAAGATCGGCACGGTGGACTCCGTACCCTGCCCCACATTTCCAGGGCCGAGGTTTGACCGACCAGACGTTGATTGGTTTAACCAAAGATGATTCCCGGAAGGTGAAGACGTGAAAATAAAGCTTATCGCCCCCCATGAACAACTTGAAGAGACAAGTACTTTCAGGCTACAGAGGGTAAATCTTCCTCTGATAGCCGCGCTTACTCCGCCTGGCCACACGATTACCATGGTCGATGAAGTTTTTGCTCCCGACGACCTCAATCAAGCGGTGGATTTGGTGGGTATCACTGTCATGACAGCCCTGGTGCCCAGGGCCTATCAGATCGCCGACACCTATCGCCAAAAGGGGGTGAAGGTGGTGATGGGAGGAATACACCCCACCATATTGCCTGACGAAGCCTTAGGACATGCAGACGCGGTAGTAGTGGGAGAAGCGGAGGGTGTCTGGCCACGGGTTGTATCTGATGCCGCCTCGGGACAGCTGCAACGACTCTATAGGGCCGGTAAAAAGACAGATCTCACCGGCCTGCCAAGACCACGGCGAGATCTCTTTTCCAGCACCGAACCTCGGGGTTCTGCTCCTATCTATGTCGGCGTCGAGGCCTCCCGAGGGTGTCCGCATGATTGCGAATTCTGTTGCAATGCCCAGACCATGGGGCAGCAATATCGAGTCAGACCGGTTCCAGAGGTGATTGCCGAGATCAAGTCTCTCGATTCCTCTCGCTTCTTCTTCGTCGATGACGCCCTGGGACTGAACCGGGAGGTAGGGAAAAGGCTTTTTACCGAAATGATACCCCTTAAGCGGCTATGGATGGGGCAAGGAACCGTGTCGTTAGCTGAGGATGTGGAGCTGCTAAAATTGATGCGACGTGCGGGGTGCCGTGGACTTTTGGTCGGGTTCGAATCGGTCCAAAAAGGCACTCAGCATGAGGTGAAGAAAATCAAGAACCTGAAGATCGATTTTTACGAGGCCATGCGCCGATTCCATGGCGAAGGTTTCGGCATCCTCGGCGCCTTTATTTTTGGCTTCGATTACGAAAACAAGGATGTGTTCGAGCAGACCTTTGAGTTTACCATAAAAGCTCGCCTGGATAGTGTCCAGCCGCGGATTCTCACTCCTCTTCCAGGGACTCGGTTATATACGCGTCTCTTAAGCGAAGGCAGGTTGTTTGAGCCTGACTGGTGGCTCCGTGGATATCCTCCTGAGACACTCCTTTTTCAACCGAAGAGCATGACTGCTGAAGAGCTGCTTAGTGGCTACGCCCACTTGACCCGGCAAACCTATTCGTTCGGCGCCATGATCAGACGGTTCTTTGGCATGAGCCCCTGGAAACGGACTCTAGGCGGTTGTTTATTTTACGCTGGCATCAATATATCTACCCGCAACCGTTATTTCAAAGGCCTGAAGAAGCCCCAGCCATTTGTCGGGCTGCCAACGTAAGAGGCGAACCCTGGGAAGTTTTTGAAAAAGTGGGAAAACCATCGGGCTTCATCTGACGGCCTTCAGGAGATTCCCCATTTTTTCCGGTACAGTTTTCGTGGCGCTGGTCCGGTTTATCAAGCCTCTCTCTTCTCCTGGCCGCCTCCCCCCTCCCACCAGCGGTAAAGTCGAGGGCCGATGATGCTGCACCCTGCCGCCAACGCCGCTCCGGCGAAGATATCGATGACATAGTGGTACCTTAGATAGACCGTGGAGAGCATGAGGGCGCCGACGATCGGGCAAAAGAGATAGAAGAGCACCCTGGCGTAACGATAGGATAGAGATAAAACGATGAGAGCGATCGCGGTGTGACCGCTGGGCATGCAATCCCGTTTGTTATTCTCCACCAAATTTATGAGATGTCTCACGAAATCGGCAATAAAACCGCCGTTTAGGGGAACCGACTGGAGGTGGGCCAGGGTGTACCGCGGGCCAATCGCCGGGAAGATAATATAGCCGACGAAAGACAGATACCAACCCAAGAGCAAGACAAAGACCGCCAGATCGAAATCCCGCCTCGGATTCTTCAGATAGAGGGTATGAACGAGTCTGGCCGGAAGGTAAAAATAACTTAAATAAGCTATGGACATGACGATAGTGAACCAGGGAACGATCCAGCGCTCCAGCCAAACCGTTGGATTGACGCCAAAGAGGAGGAAATCGATTCGGATCAACTGGGGATCAATATCGGGGTGGAGATAATGGGTCAGATCACCGAGGGATTGGTAGATGAGGATAATGAAAAGGATGGGGGAAAAATCATTAATAAACCTACCTACCCGGCCCCCCACCTCTCGGTCGGAGCACCATTTCAAGAGCAAGAGGACGCCTGCACCCAGGGCATAAAGCGAGAGCAGAGACCGCCAGAGTGGAATTTGGTCCCGAAAGAAGAGAACCAGCAAGATCAGCCCGATGAGAAAGAGAAGAGTCAGCCCATGAATAGGATTGATGCGTCTCATCGTGGGAAAATATATCCTAAACCGGAGGAGAAATCAAAAATCCCTGATCAACGTCAATTATTTTCCCCCCTCTTATTGCCTCATGGAAGAAGCTTAGCTGGCTGCCTGGGTTTCCCAGTATTGTCGCGAATCCGCCATATGGCCCTCGCACTCCATGGGTAAGGAAAAAACGACCCGAAGATGCGCTCGCCTTTCAACCATACCGCCGCTCCAAAAAGAATTTCCCATTAAGATTTCTTCAGGGTTTTGCTGAGAATATTATCAGCAAAATCGAAGCCTCTTTTTAGGGTATCCCTGATGGAAAATTAATCCTCCCTGGTTAATATGCAAATTATTATCGGGAACTACATATCAGCTTAGGGAGCAAAAGTTGAATCTGAAGCCAAATGAAGCGAAAATCTTTAGGATCGGGAAGGACGAAACGGAACGCATCCTCGATCTTAAAGCAAACCTTGACTATTATAAGTTTCTGATTGCTCATGCCCCCTATTATCTAATAACCTTCAAATCGCCCATAGTGGTCATTAATGTCGAGACAGGTGAATATCAGGACATAGATTTTAAGGATGAAGACTGGGAAAACTGTCTGATAGATTCACATTTAGACACCCCAAAGATAAGTTTGGGAGTTCGTACCGGGAGTTTGTCCAGATTGCTGGTCTTGGAGGTAGCCAACGAAGAACAAAAGTCACGTTTGGACGGATGGGGTATCTGGCGGTCCAAGTGCGTGGCGGAGTCAGGGAATGGTCTGGAAAGGCATTTTTACGAGATGCCCGCGGATTTTCAGCCCATTTCGTCTGATGTCTCAGGTACCGACATTCGCATTTATGGCGAGGGTGACTTAGCACCGTTGCCCCCCTTCATAGACCCGGCTACCCAGTTGGAGTGGCGATGGCAGGACCCCGCATGGGAATGCACTCCAACTCCATTGCCATCAGCAATGATTAATTTCCTGCAAGCTATTCAGCAACGGACCGCCGCGGCTTCTGAATTCCAGGACCTGTATTCGGTTCCCTGGCAGAGCCCTTCTGATGATCATCAGGCAATGAATATGGAGGATACCGAGATAACCAGCCACAGTCCAAGCCCACTGCCGCCAACGCCAGATTCTCCATCCACCCCCAGCGCCACGATGCCTGTTCTTGACCAAGCGATCCAGGGATTCTCAGCAGCCTTCAACGAACTCCAGGGGCTAATCAGAGAGTTGGCCAGCCAGGAAGAGCAGAAAACCGCTGCTGATGTTGAAAATAAAGCCGCGGAGCACCATTACCGGGAGCTTTTCACCGACGCGCCCGGTGGCTATCTGGTGACCGACACCAAGGAAACTATTCAAGAATGCAACCAGGCTGCTGCCGACATGTTAGGGATGCCCAAGGATTTTTTATTAGGTAAGCGCCTGAATGTCTTTGTAATCCGAAAGGACTATTTTACCCTTTATTCTTTGATGAACCAGGCGCTGGAGCGAAATGAAACCAGAACGGCGATGGTTCATTTCTTGCCATCGAGTGGAACCCCTATTCCTATGTTTCTATCCATTGCGGCACGGAAAAACCCCGCAGGAGAATTTATAGGGTTCAACTACCTTATGCACCATCTCACCCAGGGCCAGCAGGACGAAGAATCCTTTAAAAACAAGATTACTCAGCTGGAGGATTGCCTTACAGGGTTAGTAAAGGCATTCTCCACCGCCTCGGAAATGCAAAATCCCTACGCCTCCGGACACCAAAAGCGGGTGGCGCAGCTGGCCGTGGCCCTAGCCCGGGAAATGGAGTTCTCTCCAGACCGGGTTGAAGGCGTGAACATCATGGGCTTCCTGCACGACATCGGCAGTGTAGCAATGCCTTCCATGTTCCTCAACAAACCAGGACCCTTGACCATTGTTGAGAGCAACATTTTGAAGACTCATTCCCAAATGGGATATGATTTGCTAAAGGACATAGAATTTAGTTGGCCAGTGGCTAAGGCGGTCCAGCAGCACCACGAGAGTTGGGATGGCTCCGGTTATCCTTCCGGCCTCTCAGGGGAAGATATTATTATGGAGGCAAGGATCTTGGCAGTTGCCGACGTGGTGGAAGCCATGGTTTCTCCCGCACCTTATGGTAAGGCGCTGGCCATTGAGAAGGCTGCGGATGAACTTAATAAGGGAAAAGGGAGACTTTATGACCCCACAGTAGTAGATGCCTGCCTTAAGCTGTTAATGGAAGGAGGTTTTAAATTCTCCTGATGCCTTCAAATCAATAGCATTAATAACAATAGGTATATATTTGAGAATAACCAACGATTCAGGCTCGCAATCTAGCCATGCACTTAGGAAAGTATGGAGTCCCTTGGAGGTCAAGATGCAGGATCATCCGAACTTGCAAACTGTCAACGAAATCTTGGCCAGACTGGAGCAAAGTTGGCAAGTACTGGTTAAGTCGCTGAAGGAGGGGCAAGGGAAGCCCTCGACTCAGAGGATCGAACCTGAAGGGTTCGCCCCTAAGGAAGCCGCGGGTGGTCAAGAGGAGGGTGACCTTTCATCCTCAGAGATTGGCAATGGCAATCGTCCAGTCAGCTTGTCGATCCACGAAGCTCCGCAAACGGAGACACCTGAGGCGGAGACGCCCTCCTGCCCCCCTGCGCCGGAACCCAACCCGGAGAGATTACCCCCAAAGGGCTGGGGGCAGAAGTTTTTCAACGTCTCAGTCCTGATATTACTTGTGGCCACGGTGGCGGGGCTGTCATGGCTCATAGCCCAAACGGAGCTAGCCCGCGGCAAGCTGAATACGGGGCTGCCAATCACTCTTAGTGACAAAGATGGGCCGCGTGTCTGGGTGGAGAAAAGTGATGGCCAGGTGATCCTGTACCTGTTGGATAAAGCTGGAAGGTCACGGGTCAATGTATCCCTGGATGCATCCGGAAGTCCCTGCCTGTCCTTTTTTAACGAATTACTGCAGAAGCGGGCAGAATTGATGATAGGACCGGATGGGGAACCGGTGCTCCGCCAGGTTAAAGAGCCCGCCCTGCCGGTAGGTCACGAGAGTAAAGCGCCTGTTTCGTCCGGTAACGCGGCCACGGCTCCCGCTGTGGCCGCGTCCGAGACTGCTGCCCCCAAAGCCCCAAGCCCCGAGGCAGCCTTACCAGAGAACCCTGGCAACCACAAATCGGCCACCATTGGTCCAGCCGAGGGTCCAGCCAACAGAGGCCCCGGTCCCGTGTCAGCCCTGCCGGGGGATACCGGGAGCAACGCCCCGTCTACTGTTCCCACGGTCAAATTTGTGGGTTCCAAGACCTCTAACAAATATCATTATCCTGATTGTAGATGGGCAAAACAAATAAGGCCAGAAAAACTGGTGACCTTTAGCTCTGCCGAGGAAGCGCGGGCAAAAGGGTATGTCCCCTGTCCGGTATGCTTCCCACCTAAGTCGAGCAGAGGGGAAACCCCGATAGATTAGCGGGTCAAGATGCTATCTAAAGCGCTAACACTGTGTCCGAATTGTGAAAGTGTTGCTAACTGTTATATCTCCGCAGTTCACCACCCGGCTTGCTGAGTGCTGATATGCTCATCATATATTGACCTCTGACCCACCCTCGCCCCTTCTCTCCCCCACCCCTGACAAACACACCCCGGTTGAAGCGTGAACGCCGCCAGAAGTGTATGACGCTTTTTTAGGACCTATCTACGGGGGTGATCGGCCACATTTTGCTTATAAAATTTTTGGGCCGGCCCCATACCGGGAGGGGCTGAAAAAAGAACTTATGAAAAATTTGGCGGACCAAGCATTGACTACAGGGGGGCGGCAGGAGGCCCACTAGGGGTTTTGGGTTCCAGGGCCGAAAATCCTTCAGGCCAGGATCGGTAGGGGGCGGTGAAGACCAGGGGTACAGTGCCGGCTGGATGGGGGTCAAGTGGACCTGAATGGTAGCCTGGGTGGTAGCCCTAACATGGCGAAAGATTCTGAGGTGCTATGCGGGTGTAAATGGTAGCCCGGCTGGTAGCCCAACATAAAAATGTAGTTAGCCAATATAGCTAACTCTTTGGTTTAATTGGAGCCGGCACGGGGATTCGAACCGAGGACCTGCTGATTACGAAACGGAAAAGGGCGAAATAGGATAACTCAAGCACAATCGCACTTTGCGGTATTTACTATCAAAATGGGTTTATTATCATTATAATGGAACTGGCCTAAAATACCCCCTATCAAGGGGTAAATGGTAAACATTTGGTAAACAAAAAAACGGCGGAGCCGGTGGGCAACCATTGGCCCCGTCCCGCCGCAGACCCCCCCGGCCCCGTCTGCCCCACAAAGTTTTTCCGGCCCTAAACCAAAACCCGATGATAGGAGTCCCGTCCCCCTCTGGTCAATATGATCCGTCCGGGAATTTTTTCAAAAATCCATCGAGGGGCGAGAGCAGCAGGCCCCCCTGGTGATGGGGCCCAACCCCGAAAAATTTTAGAGCAAAAATTGGTCTGACGCCGGGAGAGTCTTGTAAAGGCAGAGTATGTGGAAGAACTCTTGCAGGAGGAACCACTTCCTTGCAGCAGCAGGTCGTGAACAATATCAAAGAGCACGAACTGCTCTCCCGCAATATTAACGGGCTTTTACTCAATAATAGATCTATTGACGCTGCTTAATGGCTCTGAACTTGATGCTGCTCACTTTGCCCTGCATTACGATAAGATCCTCCTTGGCAGGAGGAGGCGTAAATTCTTCGCCGGGACAACAGGCCATGGCTTCCAATTCCACCGGGGTTAGGAGATGCCGGGCCACAATCTGGATCTCGGCAAAGCCCGCTTCCCTTATCATGTTAAAGTATTCATCTTCAGGAATCGCCCCTCCCAAACATCCGGGCCAGGTTACTTGGAACCGCTCTTTGAGCTCGGAATCGATTTTCTCGGTAAGGACGATATCCGAAATGGCGACCCGGCCACCGGGTTTTAGGATGCGAAAGGCTTCTTGGTACACCGCGGCTTTATCGGGGATCAGATTAATGACGCAGTTGGAGATTAATACATCCACGCAGCCATCAGGGAGCTGGGTGCTAGCCATCTCCGCGACGCGAAGCTCGATATCCCCTTCTTGCAAGCGCGCCGCCTCGATGGCCTGCTTGGCCCGCTCGACCATCTCCGGAGCAAAGTCTATTCCTATTACCCTCCCCTGCGGGCCTGCTTTGTGAGCCGCCAGGATGACATCTATGCCACCTCCGCAGCCGAAATCTACCACCACCTCCCCGGACTGAATATCAGCGAAACCGGTGGGGTTACCACAACCCCGCGAAAGGTCGAGCGCCACCTCTGGCACCAGCGCAAGCTCTCCCTGGCTATAGAGATGCTGATCCACTGCATAGCCCGAACCGGGCGGCCCTTTGCTGGGTCAACAAGACTCCTTGCGGCCTCCTGCCTCGGCAAATTTACCGTATCTACTCTTGACCATCTGAAATATTTCTTTTGTCATCATAATGTTCACCTCTATTTTTGGTATTTTCTTTAACCAGAGATTATTCAGCAGCTTTGGCCACCGCAATCCAAAAAAGGTTTTTGGGACCTCTTGGCCGGAAAAAATTCCCCAAAGTTTCTGCTCTTGAAGCCGAACCCTCTCGGCGGGGACATCATAGCACAACTTTCGCAAAAAGGTAAAGGCGCCGCCGCCTGGGTTTCTCGCCCCCAGCGGGGGGACATCCGGCACCGCCCCTTGCCAGGCAGTCTCGGCTCTGGACTCCTGGCATCCACCAATGGTCAGCCGCTTGCCCCGGCCCATCACCGGCGTTGCCCATCCCCCTTATAAATTTCCTGCCTTAGAGGCAAACCCCGGGACGGGACTCCCGCCCCCCTTGGTCAATATGATCCGTCCGTAAATTTTTCCCAAAATACTTTTTCCGGACTTTAATCTGAGGAAAATAACAGCAGCTCCCCCGTGATGGGACCCAGGCCAAAAATTTTATAAGCAAAATGTGGCCGGGTGGCTAGGCCTTAAAGGTGCGATTTAAACATTTTACAGCCCCCCCCTTGGGGGTGGCCCTTTGCGGGCCGTGGCGGGGCTGGGAGTGGCCCTGTGCACTGTAGATTTATCTTCCCGAAGATAGGGCTAAGGAGGCTTCTGGGGTGCCGGTGCTCTCGGCGGGCAGGACCGGCCAGAAGAAGGGCGACGGCCCCTGTGCCGATTTCTTAATGCCTGCCATTTCTGGCGCCAGAACTGCCCGGTCTCGCACCTAGGGCTTTGGTCTGAATCCGGAAACCTGGGACCGGGACTCCATCTCCCCGGGAAAATATGATCTCCCTGGAAATTTTTCAATTTTTCGGGAGAATTACCAATTCAAGCTCTATTTGCAAAGGTTTCCGGGATACGAATCATATGAAAAGATTAGCGGAAGAGCGTATAGGGGCAAGTGGTCTGGCACCGAGGAAAACTCACTTATGTCGATCGAGAGGGCCTTTCAGAAGAGAGACTCATGTCCTGTTTTGGAAGGGCGTGAGGGTGAGATTCCCCCACGCGGCTCGATTGCGGAGGCTGGTTCACTGCGGCTGTCGGATACCACTACCCGGCTGCGGCCTCGGGACCTTGGGCTGGTAGATGGCGGCCACCCGCTCCTCGGAGCAGGGCTTCCACGACGCCGCCACGGAACTCAGGGGCCGGCCACGGCCATGGCAGATTCCAGGCGCCCCAAGCGCGCGTCGATCTTGTTAAGGGAGGCCGCCAGCTCTTCCGAAGGGGCCTGGGAATTAAAGGCCGGGTTGGCTACCCACCAATCTATCCCCAATTCTTTGGCTTTGTCCACCGAGCAGATCACCAGGCGAATCTGCAGAGTGAGGAGTTCCACTTCCACCAGCCGGATCTTGATGTCGCCGGCGATGACGATCCCCTTGTCCAGGATGCGTTCCAGGAGATCCGCCAGGTTGGTGCTCTGAATGGAACTATGGATGCCTTGTTGTCTGGCCATGTGCAGTTCCTCCTTACAGAAGTTGGCCCAGGGGGCCAAGGTCGATATTCAGGTCGTCTTCTTCCAGGCCGAACTCCTGCCGGAGTCGGTCGATCTCTTGAGCCTGTTTCATCAGGGTTAAGCCAAGGCGCTCGATCTGGTCGTCCGTGAGGGACCCGGCCTCGATGCGCCGGATGCCCTGGCGCTCCAGCAGTTCGTGGAGCAGTTTCACCAGGGTCAAGACCAGTTGTCCCAGGCTGTTCTTGATGTTGTCCTGGTCCAGGTTAATCCGGGGGGTCTGGCCACCCGGAGATCGGGCCGGCAAAGAAGCGCTTCCTTGCATGACCTTGGCAAAATCGCTGATGGCCACGGATTCCACCTGAGTCGGTTCCGGGGATTTCATCAGCAGGCACCCTTTTTAAAAAGGTTCGGTCCCAACTGTCCCTCCCCCTGAGGCTTAAATCCCCGGGCGGTTTCCATGGAGGCCAGGATGACCTGGAGGCCCAGGTAGACCAAGTCGATATCGGCTACGGAAATCATCACTTCCCCAAAGAGCACGGCGCCCTTATTGAGAATGCGGTCCAGGGCCTCGCACAACGACACATCTTTGCTCTCCGGGAGTGAGGCTTCCTGCATCATGGTTTCCGGGTACGGTTCCAGCAATTCCACCTCCCCGGTCTCCGGTTTTGACCCGGGAATCACCTCCGGGACCGGGGGGGCGATTTCCCCCGCCGCCGACTTGCCGATGAAATAACGGCGGTCGGTCGGAGGCAGGTCCCGCAGGTCGGCACCGCAAGCCGGACAAGCGCGGGAGACCAGCGGTATCTTAGCCTGACAAAGCGGGCATATCAGCAACAGCCCCATGGCGGTTCTCCATAATCCTGGACCGGTACAAGGCCTGCCCCAATGCATTCAGACGCTTCAGGCCCCGGGGTTCGCTCTGGCGATAGATGACGGTTTGATGTCGGCCAGCAAAGGTTTGCTGGAACTTGTCCTTAATCAGCGTCTCCCGGCGGTTCAGGGCGGCGCACAGGGGACAATCCCAGGCCGGGGTGGCCAGGTTGAGAAGCAGTACCGGGGCCGGCACCCCCAGGCGCCCGCAGACTGCCAGCAGGTCGCTGGTTTCCTGGAAGGCCATTTCCGTGAGGATGGTCACGGTGTAGAGCGCCGCCCGGGCCGGGTCTCGCCACAGGTTTCTCAGAAGCTTCAGATCCCGGGAAAGCCTTACCAGTTGGTGGGAGAGATCCGGAAACCGGAGGGCCAGCTTGTACTTCAAGAGCAAGCCGAAAAAGGTCTTAAGCCACTGGTCCACTAGTTCCGGCAGTTCCAGAAGGCGCAGGAGATGTCCGGTAGGGGCCGAATCCATGATAAAAATATTGTAGCGGCCCTTTTCCAAAAGCTCCATGACCCGCACCAGGGCCATGATCTCGTCCAGGCCGGGGGGGGAGAGGTCCAGCATCCGTTCCATCACCTGGCGGTCGAAGGGGACATCGAAATTCTCGAACGCGGTTTGTAGGAACTTCTCCAGCTCTTGGTGGTATTGTCTCTTTAAAGCGGCGAATTCCCCTGGGGCGTCGATCTCCATGGCCGTCAGGCCCGGGCCGAGACGCACCGGTTGGGGGCCAAGGTTCGCCCCCAGGCAGGCGGCCAGGGAGTGGGCCGGGTCGGTGGAGAAGAGCAAGACCTGTTTTCCCGGAAACTCCTGGGCCAGGCGCACCGCAGTGGCGCAGGCCAGGGTGGTCTTGCCCACGCCCCCCTTGCCGGCGAAAATCAAGAAGGTGGTCTCGGCAGAGGGGCAGAGGAGGGGCGCGGCCTCCACCCGGGGCGGTATTTCCAAGAGGGGCTGGAGACGAGTCGGGAGAGCGGCATCAAACACACTGACCCCATCCCAAAGGGTCTCAAGGACCGCACCCCGCATTTCCTCCGGGCACAGGGGCACGCCCCACCAGGTATATCCGCCTAAGGAGCCGCGGCCAAAAAGCTCGTTCAGGAGCTGCAGTTGACGCCGCCGCCCTTCGGCGCAGAGGGAGCAGGAATTCTCCGGATAGAGGCGGTTGACCACCACCTCCGTGACCGGGATATGCATCCGCCGCAGTTGGCCCAGGAGCTGCAAGGTCTCGCTGATGGCGAGGTCTTCCGCCAGCATCACCGGCACAAACCGGCAGGCCCGGGAATCCCGCAGCAGACCCTCCATCTGCTTCACCGACGCGGCCAGATCCAGGAGAAATTCGTCCAGTTCGTCCCGCTGATACGAACCCCGGAACCGCTGCTGCATGTAGCGGTGCTTGGCCAGCAGGGCGTCCAGGGCCTTGAGCCAGCCGCGGATCAACTCCGGCGTGGTCAGCAGCCGCAGCGTGTGCCCGGTGGGCGCGGTATCCACCACGATGAGGTCGTAGGCCCGGGTGTCCGCCCAGCCGGCAATGGCAAGCAAAGCCATGAGTTCATCCAGGCCGGGCAGAGAGAGGTCCAGGATGCGGCGAATATCCTCCCCATCCAGGAAGGTGCCCCGGGCGGCGATCTCGGCAAACTTGCCCCGGTGCCTGGCCTTGAAGGTCGCCAGGGAATCCTGGGCATTGAACTCCAGGATCTTTAAATTGTCGGGGAGAAGAAAATCGCCGATACTGTCGGCCAGGGAATGGGCCGGGTCAGTGGAGACCAGGAGGCAGGAGCCCTGGGGGGACTGGCGGGCATAGCGGAGGGCGGCGGCCGCGGCGCAGGTGGTCTTTCCGACCCCGCCTTT
This sequence comes from Desulfobaccales bacterium, assembly GCA_052147455.1. Taxonomy (GTDB): domain Bacteria; phylum Desulfobacterota; class Desulfobaccia; order Desulfobaccales; family 0-14-0-80-60-11; genus JAPLJC01. The sequence goes on from JBKQKO010000006.1 coordinate 35,326, forward strand.
GCCGCCGAAGAATATCAGTCTGAGATCGGAATCCCCTAAAAAACTGAGCACACCCATTGCCCCCATGAGAGTAGAAGGAAGAGAATCCATGCATGCCAGGGGTGGCGCCCACTGCCTCAAACGGGTTGAGGGTTGGCAAACTCATCAAGACTTCCCCAGGCTCACGGTGTCGCGTCCCCGGTCGCCAGCTTGCTCACATCCCGTCTCCCTGGCGCATGGGTCCAGCTTGCCGTCGTCGGTCAGGCGAGGGTTGCCGATTTCATTGCAGGCCAAGATTTTCTCCTGGCATGCCTGGCCTTGGGACGTGGCTTGCCCGGCTTTTTCTCAGGCGCCGCCGCAGCCTTCTCTGCCGCTTGCAAGTGGTCCAGGCGGTCCAGGAGCGCCTTTTCCTGGGCGTCGAACTCCTCCTCGGTGATCTGCCCGGTTTCCAGCCTCATGTAAAGCTCGCTCAGGGCCGCGGTGATGGCCTCGCTCTCGCCGGCCAGTTCCTGTTGGGCCGCATCGTGAATCTCCCGGAATACCCAGAGAACGCCTTTAACGGGGGACAGTAAGATGTCGTCAACGAGAAACATCACATCTCCTTCAGAGGTCCGGAGTCACAGTTCAAGATTCAGTTCCACAAAATTGTGGGGGGCCCAGGGGCCGTTGTAGTCAAAAGTATAATTGTTGTCGAACAGCTTGGCCGTGGCAAAAACGCCCTCTTCGAACCGGTCCTGTCCATTGCGGGGTACCAGACAGGCCAGGCTCATCACTTGGCTTTCATTGCGGCATTTGTTCCGTTTGATTTCCCGGCAATAACCAGCCAGAATTTCCTCCACCTTCTCGGTAAAGGCTTCCCGATCCTCGTTCAGGAGGTGGTCAAACAGGCGCCCCAGCTCGATCTTGTCTTCCTGAGAAGGGTTGCGGTAGGGGCCGAGGAAGCGATCTCGGGCGGCCCGCAACTCCGGATGCGTGTTGACGACATATTCAAAGATATTGGGAACGTCCAGGGAGACCCGCAGCCCCATTTCCACCATCCCGGCCACGTGTTGGAGTTGCTGGAGGAAAGCCTTGTGGTTGCGAGACAGGATCTTCTGGATGGCTTTGGGACCATCGGCAATGATGCCGAAGGCCATGGGGAGCATGGCGTCGGCCTGGGACAGCAATCCCTTGAGGACCGCTTGTTGGGCGGCCAGGTGGCGGCGTTCCGGGCGAATCTTGCCGTTTAACACGTCGCTCACCACTGCGGCCACTTGCCCGTTGGCGATGCTGTACACCAGGGCCCCGTCTATACCGGCCAGGTCATAGTTCCGCTCCCCGGGAGCGGTCACTATGGCGTATAAGTATCTGCCGCTTTTCGCTGCTGCGTGCGCCGCCATATCTTTGTCTCACATCAATGGGAAACCGGAAGGCAACACCCACGGCTCCCAGATAATCCTGCATTGCGACAACTTCCGTCGCCTGACCCTGCCTGAACGCCTTCAGGTAGTGGCCGCGCCTTCCATCCGCTTGGGCTTGGGGACTGAGCGGGACAGTGGTTCCACCCTCTTGATGGCCTTGAGCATGCCCTCTTCGGTCCTGATCTCCAGCAAAGCGCCGCACAGGCACTTGATGGGACCCTCAAAGTCGTCATACGTATCGTCCAGATCCACTCTAAATCCGCAGGACAGACAATTAATTTTCATGTCAATTCTCCCTTTCTGACGTCTGCTGGCGTCAGACGATCCCTTGTCCTTTACAGGCGTTGCAATAAAAAACCCCCTCTTCGCCGGTTCCGCCGCAGCGCGAACAGGTATCGGCCTCAACGGGGACCGACACCACCCCCACCCCCTTGCAGGTCAGGCAGATCAAATCACCCCTCACCCGGCCGGAGCCACTACACCGCCGGCAGGCCACCATCGGGGGAGTGACCCGCACGGCCCCGGCGCCGCGGCACACGGGGCACCCGGAAACGCTGCTGTACTTGGGGTCACCCCCACCGCCACCGCAGTAAGCGCAGGACACTTCATCCACAAAACGCTGCCGACGGCTAGACCTTACTGCAGAGCTGCTCCGCTTGAGGACCTTCAGGGCGTATTCCATGAACTCACAGGTCCTTCATCGGCAGCCGCGGCGGCGATCCCGCCAGGCAGCAGCCCGCCAGTGGCGGCGCAACTCCCGGTTGCACCGGGCCACCTCTTCCTGGTACATGCGGCCTAACTCCGCCCCCCACATGGGCAGGCCCGTGGAGGTGGGGCAGGAGCGGTAACCCTTCACCTGGCGCATAGTCCGCACCTGGTTGGCATCCTTAAGAGTAAGCATCGGCATCACCTGCAATTTTGATTAAACATTAATATTTGATTCTAAAGCCGCCGGTGCTGCGTGGCAGGCCGGTCCGCGCCGGGGTGGCCTTGCCGCCCCTCTCCCCCATCGTCTGCAGGAGATTTTCTTTTTCCGCCTCAATTTCTAGGAGGCGGGCGGCGATGTCCGCCATCAATTGCCTGGCCTTCTCGCTCTCCTGGGTCTTCCGGGCCTTTTCCATTTCAATGTGACTGATGCGTAGATAGGCCTCATGAGGAATCGTGGCCTTTCTCACTTTCCCCGTCAGGGTGCGGATGTCCTGTATACCTCTCCTGGGAATGGCCATACGGTTACTCCTTGGCGCGGCTTCGCACCCCATCCGCCTTGCTAGGGGTCTGCCGGCGGGAATCCAGAACCGTGTCGATGACTTCTCCCACTTTTTCTCCCATAAGGGACTGGCCGCCCCGGGTCACCTTGGCGGAGTCGGTGTTGAGCACGTCACGGCAGGCCCACTGGAAGACCGGGTCATCTTTATGGGCCCGGGCCCCCTGGTGCGCCAGGATCTTGGCAATGGCGATGCAGGCCCGGATGGTGGGGCGGTGGTTGTTGACTCCAAAGCCCCGGAGTTCTCGCACCACATCCACAATGATCTCGGCATCCAGGCGAGACAGACCGGATTTAGTTATGGCGATTTGCACCTCGGTTTCCCGGTCGAAATGCCCCAGATTGACGGTGATGAGACGGTCCATAAGGGCGTCCTGGGTCTTGTGGACCCCGGCGTACTCCTCGGGATTGGAGGTGAAGATGGCCCGAAATTCCGGGTGGACCTCCAGATAGCCGTCGCCCCCCCGGGACATCTTGGGCAGATTGAGGATTTTCTCCTCCAGGATGCTGAGCAGGGCGTTGTTGGCCTCGGGCCGGGACCGGGTAAACTCATCGTAAATGAGGGTGTAGCCGTCCTTGCAGGCCATGGTGAGGCGGTTATCCATCCAGGTGACATCCATGGACTCTTCCGTCTTGAGGACGGAATGGATGTAGTTGTCGATGAGTCTCTGTTTGCGGTAGCCGGAGTGGCGCCCCACCAGATCGGAACTGGCGAACTCGTCGTCCCCGTGGATCAGGACCACCGGACGGCCCCGCTGCGCCGCTACATGAAAAGCCAGGGTGGTCTTTCCCGTTCCGGCCGGACCGGCGAAGTGGACCGGATAACCCACCGCCAGATAGGCCAGGGCCCGTTTGCTCAGGTCCTGGACATAACCCGTTTCCACGAATTCCGGGCTGGCTTCCGGTGTCACCTGGTCATCCCGGGACTCCACCTTAACCAAGGCCACTGTGGCCCTTTTCCGCTGCTCACCACTCATGCGCGTTGCTCCTCTAACTGGCGATGGAACTGCCCCTGGAAGCCAGGGGCATGATTGGTAACCTGATTATCTAAACGCTCTCCCGGGGCACCCAGCCTCGCCCCCGGCAGGTCATGCAGGCCAGGGCTGAGGCGGCGTCATCCCCGGTGCCCCGGCACTCCGGGCAGGTCAGGAGAGGTCCGGGGATCAACGGGACCTGACCGCTGCCGCGGCACGTAGTGCAGGTGAAGGTCTTGATGGCCCCGGTGCCCCGGCAGTGGGCGCAGGACCGATGGAGCGCCGGTACCTGCACCACTCCTCTCCCGCCGCAGACGCAGCAGGTGGAGAGCCAGGACATGATCCCAAAGGGGTCTTGGCCGCGGCCGCCACAGAAAGAACAGGCAACTTCCGCCATTTCCCCTCCAGAGCGGTCCGGATGCACCCTGCCCCGCGCCTCGTGTTGTACCTGTGTCATCGGTCTGGATCACCAGAAACTTGAGGATTTCAGCCCTTCTTTTTGCCCGGGCGCCCCGCCTCTTCTTTATGGCCTTGGGCGGCTTGATGCCGGACTGCCTCTTCTTTAGCCATCGCTACAGAGGCCAGGCGATCACGTTCGGCTGCTTCCCTGGCTCGTTTCGACTCGGCCTCGGCTTTGGCCCGGTGTTCTGCCGGAGTGGGGCCGCACCAGACCCGGCGCGCTCCCGCCAGGTCCAGGGCAAATTCCCGGCGCATGCCGCCGACGGTTTTCTTTAAGTGGTTCACAGCAGCCCGCCGCTCCGCCCTGGTCTGGCGGGCCATAGCTTTATGGGCCCGATGAAACCCCCCCATCAGGCTCGCCACTTCATGGCCCAAGGCATTGACGAAACCCTGGCGCTCCGCCTTGGTTCGCCGCCCCATTTCGGCGTGCGCCCGGCGAAAGTCAGCCTTCATGGCGGCCACATCCTGACCCAGATCCCGGACGAAGGTCAGGCGCGCCCCGCGCAGGGCCACGATCTCACCGCACAGCCGGGTCATACTTTCCGTAAAAGGACCCATAACAAGTATCTCCTTTCCTTTGGATCGTGCCGGGGAATTTTCCTAGGAATCGCAGTTGCGGATCATTGCTCCTCAACCGCAACCCCCTTCCGTCGAGGGGCCGAACCGGCCCCTCAATGCAAGGGGAACGTTTCCCCAGAATCATCCTTACGCGGGAGCGGCCGCGCTGGCCGTCAGGCCGATGGCTTCGGCGTACTTCAGATAGGTTTCCACCGAGGCGATGACCACCCGGGCTTCAATGGACAGCAGTTCGATGCCCACCAATGATACCTTGACCCAGGCATCGATGACGATACCCTTGTCCAGGATGCGGTCGACCACTTCCGCCAGGCTGGAGGAATCGGTTGACTTTTGTACTTTAGCCATGGTAATTCTCCTTTTAAGGATTAACGGTTAGTCAGTTCAGGTTAATGGTTTCTCAGTTGTGGCTGAGACCGTGGCGCCGGCTTATCTACCGGCCCAGGCCCGTCGCGCCCCATCCAGGTCCGTGGCAAAGGCATGGCGCATGGCGCCCACCGTTTTCTTCAGGTGAGCTACGGCGGCCCGCCGTTCGGCCTTGGTCTTCCGGGCCATGTCTTTGTGGGCCCGGTGGAAGTTAGCCATCAAGGCCGCCGTATTCTGGGTCAGGTCCTTGACAAAACCCTTGCGGGCGCCGCGCACAGCGACGATCTCGCCAACCAGCCGGGTCATTTCATCAGTAAAGCGACCCATGTGGGATCTCCTTTTCTCCTGCCTTTAGGCCTTTAGGGGTTGGTCAGCACCGCAATGCTCGCCCCTGAAGGATGCTGAGGGGCCTCTTTCCGAGAGGAGTCGCACCGGACCCCTCCGGAAAGAGGACTGTTCCCCCAAAAGGCCTTAAGCCGGAGCCGCCGCGCTGGCCGTGAGGCCGATGGCTTCGGCGTACTTCAGATAGGTTTCCACCGAAGCGATGACCACCCGGGCTTCAATGGACAACAGTTCGATGCCCACCAGCGATACCTTGACCCAGGCATCGATGACGATACCCTTGTCCAGGATGCGGTCGACCACTTCCGCCAGGCTGGAGGAATCTGTTGACTTCTGTACTTTGGCCATGGGGAACCTCCTTCATGAAAATTAGGGTTTTTTGTAAATAGAGGACTTGCCTCACTGCCTATTAATCCAAGAAGCATGCCAGGACCAGAAGGCAAATTAAATCGTTAAAAATAAGCAGGTTAGGTCTTAAGCGGGGGGATGCCGGCTGGGGCTAGGGAATTTGCTCTATGGAATGATTTCCCTTCTCTAGGGCGGCCAACCCATGCCCTTGAGCCCTTCTAGAAAAAATGGTGCTGTTCAGGTTTCCAAAATCCGGAGGATTTCTTCCTGGAGGAAGGGCTTGCTGATAAAATTGATAATTACCCCCTGGGAGATGGCCTCCTGGATGGAGACGTCATCCCGGTAAAAGTAACCGGACACCATCAGGATGCGCATGTCCGGCGCCCTCTCCCGGATGCGTCGGGCCAGTTCCAGGCCGTCCATATCCGGCAGCTTCGCGTCCAGGAAGGCGCAGGCGAATCGGTGCCGCTCCATGAGCATCAGGGCCTCCAGGGCCGTCAGGGCTTGGCGGGTGACATAACCCTGTTTGTTGAGGAGATGTTCCAGGACCCAGCACATATCCGGCTCATCGTCCACAATGAGAATCAGTTCGCCTGGATCAGTCATCCCACCGCCATAACCGCATACAAGATGGGTAATCTCACGGTGAAGGTGCTGCCTTGGTCTGTCCCGCTCTCCACGGTGATGGTGCCGAAGTGCTGCTTGATGATGGAATAGCAGATGGACAGGCCCAACCCCGTGCCCTGGCCCACCGGCGCGGTGGTGTAAAAGGGGTCGAAGATATTGTTCAGGTCCCCGGGGGCGATCCCCTGGCCGGTGTCGCTGATGCTGACCCAGGCTTCCCCGTCGGCCTGTCCCAGGGCGACGCCCAACCTCCCTCCTTCGGGCATGGCCTTGATGGCATTGAGCAGCAGGTTCATGAAGGCTTGCTGCAACAGACCTTCCACGCCGCTGATCAAGATGGGCTCCCGGGGCAATTGCGCCTGCAGCTCAATCTTGGCAATCCGGGCCTGGTTCGTCACCAGGGACAGGGTTTCCTCCAGGAGAGGAGTCAGGTTAATCTCCCTGATGTCGGGCTTCACCGAGGGACGAGCGAAGCGCAGCAAATTTTCAATAATCATGGAGGCCCGCAGGATGCCCGCATGGATCTTTTCGGCGCACTCCTGCTGCAACTGAGGTTCAAGATCGCCTTCCATGATGAACTGGGCGGCACTGGAGCAAACTGCCAGGGGATTGCGGATCTCATGGGCGATGCCGCCGGCCATGACCCCCAGGGCGGCCAATTTCTGGGTCTGCAGCAACTGGGCCTCAAATTTGCGGCGCTCCGTCAGGTCCCGCCCCACGGCCACTATTCCGGTGGTCTGGCCCAGATGGTCCTTCATGGGGGAAAAGATCCAGGAAACCGGAATGCGACCGCCATCCCTGGTTTTCAGGTCCCATTCCGCCATTTGGGCGTCTTTGCCGGCCTGGAGGTTGGCAAAAATTCGCTTTATCTCGCCCTGATCGTCTCCGGCGCAGAAGTCGAAAAAGGTGTGTCCTCCGACCGCGTAGAGAGTGAAGCCCGAGAGCCTCTCCGCCGCGGTGTTCCAGGTCAAGATCCGGCCTCCCAGGTCGGTGGACAGGACGATGTCCTGGGCGCTTTCCACCACCGAGGCCAGGTGACGCTCTACCCGGCGCACCTCTTCATTCAGTCGCACCTGCTCGGTGACGTCATCCATGAGCAGCATGGCCAACTCCACCACCCCCTGCCAGGAAAAGGGCAGAATGCTGTAATAATAAATCCGCAAGGGAATGCCCGGGGCCCGATAGGTCATCCGTTCCCCCTTGAGGCATAAGTTCTTCTTAAAAACCTGGCGGATGCGCCCCGGAAAATCCATCTGGTCGATAATGATGGCCGGAAATACCTCATCCAGGCGGTGGCCGATGGTGTCCGGGAGGGTGAGGCGGGTTTTCTCGAGGAAATTGCGGTTTACTGAGACGATCCGGAGATCCCGGTCAATGAGCAGCACCGACGAGGGAATGGCGTCCAGCAGCATGTCGTAGAGCTGCTGGTAACGCTGTGGTTCCAAGCCGTTATCCTGCGAGGTTACACTTGCACCCATGGCTACCACCTCTTTCACCAACCTGGGGGAATTATCCGGGACGAGAAGCGCTCGTTACAAAATTATAAGGTGGCCAGGGACCGCTCAGCATCAGCCGGGCCGACTCGCTCTCGGTGAGCTGCCGGAAAGCCTGGCGAAAAGACTCCACGGCCGGGCGGCGCACCAGGAAATACAGGGAGAGCAGCGGCAGTCGGGGGGAAGGAGCTTCCGTGGTGCATTTGACATACAGTCCGGTGAACTGCTCCCGGCACCGCGCCGCAGCCTGCCGGTACTCCTTGGTCCACCGGTCCTGGCTGGCATAGTGGGCTTTGCGGGCGGTGAGATAGGTCAACCCTAAGCGGTCCGCGGCAGCCGCGGGGTCCGGGGGGCAAGGTCCGGCCACCTCCCGGCTACCTTCCGGGCCGCCGGGGATCACCGCAGCCCATGGCCCGGACGGCAGCAAGACCCGCAGCCCCATCTCCACACAGTCGTCCAGTTCCTGGAGCAGGGCCTCATATTGGGGACCGTGTTCCTCCAGGAGTTGGATAGCCTGGGATTCCTGCTCCACCACGCAGCCGTAACGCATGGGGACCACGGCGCCCCGCCGGTGATAGGAGAGCACCACCCGCTCATAGGCCCGTACCCGGGGGATATCCGGGTCCAGGTCGGCGAGGCCGATTTGGGAGAGGGCCATACTTAAGCCCCGGTGCGCCACCTGGTATACCATGCGGCCACCCACCCCCAACAGGGATCCCGCTAATTCCGACCCCGGATACCGGCGGATACAATAAAACAGGCAACTCATGCCTCGGGCTCCATATCCAGGGCAGGGCAAAAGCTATAAGGGGGCCAGGGGCCGTTGCCTTCCAACCTCAGGCCGCGATCGGCGTATTGGGCGTTGACGTCCTGGATCAAGGCCTGGAAACTGCCCACTGCCTGCCTCGGCATCAGCAGGGCCCAATTCCAGACCATATCTTTATCACTGCCGGTAGCTTCCCGGGAGAGGAGCCGCTGTTCCCGGACCTCCGCGGCATAATCCCGGAGGTCGGTCCACAGCTTGCGGCACACTTCTTGGAGCCAAAGCTGCAGTTCCTGGTCACACCCGGCCCGGAGGCGCTGCTCTTGAAAATAACGGGTCCCCGGCGATAAGGCCCCCAGCCGTTCCGCCTCCCGGGCCAGCTTCAGAGAAAACAGTTTCTCTTGGGCTGCGGACCGGTCCAGCATCCCTTTGATGCCCCATTCCTCCTGGTCCGTGAGGCGCTCCAGGAACCCGGTGATGGTGTCAGAGTGCCACTGCAACACCTTTTCCAGATTAGCCAGTGACGCAAAGATGGTCCCGAACCGGACCGGCAGCACGGGAGAATGGCGCATCACCCCGGCCACCACCTCCTGATGGCGGATGACTCGGGGGCCGATCCAGGTCAGGTCCCGCATCCGTTCTTCAGCCTCCGGCCCGCAGAAATCCTCCACCGGCACCGGACTCCAGACCGCGGCAAGGTCCTGAAAGGCAGCCACCTCAAGAGAGCTCTGGCCATCCACCCCTTTGCCCTCCAGGGGGAGGGGCGGCAGCCGGCTCAACCGGGCCAGGCAGTATAAATAAAGTCCCTGGGCCATAGCGTTTATTCCTTGGCGTTCTTTAGGCCTTGACGTGATATTTTCCTCACGCCAAGGCGCAGAGGGGCAAAGAGATTCTCAAGCCTTTTCCCCTCCCAGCATCTCCTCCAGGGCTTCTTCCAGGTCGGCAGGCAGGATGAGCACCTTGGCCGAACCTTTGCCCTCGTGAGCAAGTTCCGCCGCCACCGCCCGGCGCACCGCGGCCAGGGCCGCCTGGTTGCACACCCCGGCCATCTCGGCGCCGCTTAAACCCTCGCTGCGGGCCGCCAGCTGTTTGGCGCTGATCCCCTTGGCCAGGGGTTTTCCCCGGAGGTGGACCGCAAAGATCTCCTGGCGGTCCGCCTCATCGGCCAAAGGAATCTCGACGATGACGTCGAAACGGCCCGGCCGCAGCACCGCAGGGTCCATCATGTCCAGGCGGTTGGTGGCCCCCAGCACCAGCACCCCCTTCAATTCTTCGATGCCGTCCAGTTCCGCCAAAAACTGGCTGAGAACCCGCTCAGACACGTGGGAGTCGGACCCCCCCATCCCCCGGGCCGGGAGCAGGGCCTCGGTCTCATCCAGGAAGATGATGCAGGGTGCCGCCTGGCGGGCGGTCTTGAATATCTCCCGCACGCCCCGCTCGGATTCGCCCACATACTTGGACATCAGGGCCGGCCCCTTCACCGACAGAAAATTCACCCGGCTTTCCGTGGCGATGGCCTTGGCCAGCAGGGTCTTGCCGCACCCCGGCGCCCCGGATAGGAGGATGCCCTTGGGGGGCCTGATGCCCGCTTTTTTGAAGATGTGGGCATACTTCAAGGGCCACTCCACCGCTTCCTTGAGGCGCTCTTTCACGGCCCGGAGGCCCCCCACGTCCTCCCAGCGCACATCCGGGACCTCCACGAACACCTCCCGGATGGCGGACGGCTCCACCTCCCGGAGCGCGGCCAGGAAGTCGTCCATGTGCACTTCCAGTTGGGCCAGTTGCTCATAGGGGATGGTGGCCAGGCCGTAATCAATGTCGGGCATGAGGCGGCGCAGGCAGATCATGGCCGCTTCCCGGCACAACGCCTCCAGGTCGGCCCCCACGAAACCGTGGGTGATGTCCGCCAGGTGGCTCATGTCCACGTCCTCGGCCAGGGGCATGCCCCGGCTGTGGATCTCCAGGATATCCAGGCGCCCGTAGCGGTCGGGGATGGGGATGGCGATCTCCCGGTCGAACCGCCCCGGCCGCCGGAGCGCCGGGTCCAGGGCATTGGGGATGTTGGTCGCGGCAATGACAATGACGTTCTGGCGCTTGTTAAGACCGTCCATCAAGGCCAGGAGTTGGGCCACCACCCGCTTCTCCACGTCCCCCACGACATTTTCCCGCCGGGGGGCGATGGAATCTATTTCGTCTATGAAGATGATGCTGGGGCCTTTGCGGCCGGCCTCTTCGAAAATCTTGCGCAGGTGGGCCTCGGACTCGCCATAGAACTTGTGCACCACCTCCGGGCCGCTCACCGAGAAAAAGTTGGCCTCGGTCTCGTGGGCGATAGTGCGGGCGATGAGGGTCTTGCCGCAGCCGGGGGGGCCGTGGAGCAATACCCCTTTGGGGGCGTCAATGCCCAGACGCTCGAACAACTCGGGGTAGCGCAGGGGCAGTTCGATCATCTCCCGGATGCGCTGCAGTTGGGGCTTGAGACCACCCACGTCTTCATAGGATACCGCCGCCCTGCGGGGTTCCGGGGCCCCGGCCTTGCCGATCACCAGGGTGGTGGTGGGGTTGATCAGCACCGGCCCCCGGGGGGTCAGGGCTTCCACCTTGAAATCCGCGGTGCGGCTGCCGAACAGGGTGGCCCGGATGCGGTCCCCCTCCAGCACCGGCAGGCCGTCCAGGAGGCTGCCGATATACCGGAGGTCCCGGTCGGCCGGGGTAATAGTGATGGGGGTGAGGACTACCCGTTCCCCGGGGCGGCAGGCGATCTTCTTCACCTGGACAAAATCATCTATCCCGGCGCCGGCGTTTTCCCGGCTGATGCCGTCCAGTTGGAGCCGGGACCGGCCCCGCATTTCCTTATAGGCGGGCATGGCCTTGCAGACCGTGGTCCGCTTGCCCACGACCTCCACGATGTCGCCGATGGCCACCTGGAGTTTTTCCAGGTCTTCCGGCCCCATGCGGGCATAAGCCCTTCCCACGTCTTTGCTCAGGGCCTCGGTCACTTTCAGCTTGAGGGTCAACTCTTCAGGTTTTTTCATAATTTCCTAAGTTTTCACATTTCTTATAAATGATCCCGGGGCTCAGCTAGCTGACGCACTTGATTTCCAGGATGCCGTTGTTGCACGACATCTGCATCTTCTCTTGGGGATAGCTCCGGGGCAGCAGGATCTCCTTGCGGTACTTCTTATCCCCTTTCTCGGCATAAATGGTAAGCAGGTCGTCCTTGACCGTGAGATGCACGTCCTTGGTGCTGACGCCGGGCATCTCGGCCACCACCAAGGTGTGGTCTTTTTCCTCAAACACGTCCACCACGGGCTCCCGGATTTCCTGGACGATGGTTTCCCCGGTCTTATCATCCCGGCGGACGTTGCCGAAGGGCTCCACCTTCACCTCTTTGCCCCCCTTATCGCCCAGGCCTACTTTCACGGAGAAGCCGTAGACGCCTTTCACGTCCCGGTGGTGTAACTCCCCCTCGCCTTTCTTGAGCGCCTCTCCCTTTTCCGCCAGATCGCCCAGTTTCTCGATGAGGTCCGCCAGCCCTTTGAAGACCCCTCCGAAGCCGGATTCCTCACCGCTGCCCTTTTTTTTAGTCATGACTGCCTCCAGATCGGTTAATTCCGAACTGCTTCAACTTGGTGTGTATCGTTTTATAATCTATCTGCAATAGCCGTGCCGCCTTGGCTTTATTCCCCCGGGTATGTTTCAGGACCTGGAGTAGGACTTCCCGTTCCACGGTGACCACGCTGTGGTGGACGATCTCCCGGAGAGACATCTCGTCCCAGGGCGTTCCCTGAATCTTGGGAGTGAAGGCCAGGCCCGGCACCGGGGCGCGCTTGATGTCCAGGTGCTTCTCAGTGATGATGTCGTCAGCCAAAAGGACGGCCCGGCGGATGACGGACCGGAGCTGCCGGACGTTCCCCGGCCAGTTGTAAGACAGCAAGGCCTCGAGGCCATATTCGGAAATCCGCTGGACGGTTTTTTTCAATTCCTTATTGGTGAGGTCCATGAACCGTTTGGCCAGGTAAGGGATGTCGTCTTTGCGTTCCCGGAGGGGTGGAATAGTGATGGTGAATTCATTCAGACGGAAGTAGAGATCCTCCCGCATCTGTCCCGAGGTCACCAGTCCTTGGAGTTCCTGGTTGCTGGCGGTGAGCAGGCGCACATCAATTTTTATCGGCCGGGTGGCTCCCAGGCGCAGGACCGCCTTCTCCTGGAGGACCCGCAGCAGTCGGGTCTGGGACGCCAGGGGCAGATTGCCGATCTCATCCAAAAATAAGGTGCCTCCCTGGGCTGCTTCGAATTTTCCGGCCTTGGGCCCCGTGGCCCCGGTGAAGGCCCCTTTCTGGTAGCCGAACAGTTCGCTCTCGATGAGGGTTTCGGGAATGGCCCCGCAATCCAGGGGAATGAAAGGGCCGCCCTCGCGGCTGCTCAGTTGGTGAAGGGCCCGGGCCACCAGTTCCTTGCCAGAGCCGGTTTCCCCCTGGATGATAACGCTGAAGTCCGATTGGGCCACCCGGTTCACTTCCCGGATGATCCGGGTGACGGCATCGCTGGGGCCCATCATGACTCGGAGACCATTGTCCAGCGCAATTTCTTCGGTATGGGCCCGGCGCCGGCGCTCCCCTTCGGCCAGGGCGGCGCGCACCACCCGGATTACCTCCGAGTGGTCAAAAGGTTTGGCCAGATAATCGAAGGCCCCGGCCCGCATAGCCGCCACCGACGCAGGAACCTCGGCATACGCGGTAATGAGGACCACCGGCAGATGGGGATTAGTTTCCTTGACCCGCTTTAACACTTCCATGCCGTCGATGCCGGGCATCTTGATGTCCACCAGCAGCATGTCGGGCCTGGCCGCGGGGACCATCCGCAGGGCCGTCTCCCCGTCGGGGGCCATCATACTGGTCAACCCCTCTTTGTTCATCAGGGCTGAGAGCAACGAGCTGATATCCCGATTATCGTCCACGATGAGCACCCGGTTGGTGCTTGGGTTCATATTTCCTCCGGGTTCAAAGAGGTCGGTGAAGCGGATAGATCACCTTAACGTCCTGGTTAAGGTACCGCTCCAAAGAGTGGAGCACCCCCAGGAAGAGGATGCCGGTCTCGCCGTCTTTAAGGGTGTCGTTAATGCGCTGGGCTATGAATTGATCCCGGCGCTGAAGCAGGGCCTCGCTCAGGGCCCGCCGGGACGCCGCCACCCGCGCGGCCCGGGGTGGCCGGGTCGTCAGGGATTGCCTGGCCAACTGGTATTCCTGCACCAGCAAGTCGCCGGATTCGGTCCCCATGAGCACGGCTCCTTGGGCCATCAGGCGCAGCAGGAGCTGATGGTTCCGGTTGCCCGCCTGGGCCAGTTCGGTGACGATCTCCACCTCCCGCCCGCACACGGGCAAGCCGTCCTGGTAGAGGCGCACCCGGTCAAAAGACAGGGCCAAAGCCTCGATGGCCGCCTCGATTTCCGTCCAGATCTGGTCAATGGCCGCGGTCTTGCGGGCCAACCCGGGGCGGCCCGTTTTCTCCAGGGTGGCCCGGGCCACCAATTCCTTGAGCGCCCCCATATCCGCCTGGGTATGGACGATGGGGAGGTAGATCAACGTCCGGGAATGACCACCCGCGAGACCCTCCCCGAGAATCGGGTTATGGGTGTGGCGTTGGTCAGCAGACATAAACCCCTATCATTCTCGCCGCCTTCAATGCGGTCTCATACCCAGCCGAGGGCTGCGGTGGGTTGCCGGCCATCCCTGGCGGGTGGGGAAAAGCTGCCGAAGCTAAATCCTTTTTCGTGGAACAGCCGCAGGCAGGCATCCACCACCTCGCCATCATAGAGCACGCCTCGATTCTTGGAGATTTCTTCCAGGGTGTCGCTCAATTTCAGGGCCGGCCG
>JBKQKO010000007.1:0-6539 GCA_052147455.1 Desulfobaccales bacterium
GATATTCGAACCGGTCATCCGGTCCCAACACCGCGGCTATGCCCCCCTGGGCCTTGCTGGTGGAGGTTTCCGTCAACCCCTGTTTGGTCACCAGATTGACCTGGGCGAAATCCGCCACCTTCAGGGCATAACTGAGACCCGCCAGCCCGGAGCCGATTACCAGTACGTCCGAAATTTGATCCAAATAAGGTTCCTTTGTCGGAAGCTGTCCGCCTTCAGCGGTCAGCTGTCAGCTTTTTATAAAAGAAGTGAGCTTTTTTTTCTAATTGCTATTTTAGTTCCCAAGTACAACTTGGGAACGAGTGAGAAAAATTACTTAATTTTCTTTGGAACATCTAGAACTAACATTTTCAATGTGAGAAGATAGCTAATTACTGCTCTGTCCTCAATATTTCTGCCGCTTTCGTAATTATGAAGGATGTCATCAGAAATCTTCTTTTTTTCTCGCATCCTTAGCTTTTTAAGTCCTGGAAATCGCGCTTCCGCTATGGCTATTATTTTCCCAAGTTTCTCTTCCTGAACATTAATATAGTGATTTTTTAGAATATATTCCATAAGGGCTCGACACATTGCAACCGAGGCAATTTTACAACCAGAGGCGTACGCCTTCACTGCCTCGCTATAAAGCTCCACAATAGGAGAGTTATCTGTTTGGGCTATGTGAGGCAGAACGAAGAGCTCTGGGGCACTAAGCCATCTCTTATTTATGCCGGAAAAATCTAAGCCAAGTGTCTCCGTAAAGAATTTCCAAGCGCCCCACGCCTTTTTATATCGTTCGGTCCACTCTTCATCTATATCTGACATGGTAACATCAAGGAGATTGGCATCATCAAGGATGCCCTCAATTAATGCTGAAGGTTCGTCTTTGGTAGGGTCGAAGGGGCTTTCGCTATATTCGGATAAAAAATTATTCAAAAAATTCCGGTAATCCTCCTTAGTCTTTCCATCCTTCTCCCAATTTTCTTCTAATTTCCGAAGACTATCTTCCAATAATTTTCTTGAACGTTTTTCGGCCGGTTCGGCCGCTTTAGAAACAAGTGCCTGGTAATTGCCCGCATATTCTTTATATTGATTCTCAAAAGCCACAGTAATGAATGTATGTTTAAATCCCTTTTTGGATAAAAATTTTGCGATAGCATCATAATTGCATTTCAATCCATAACATAAGTCTTGTAAATCCTCGCTTTCCTTCGCCAGCCAGGAGAGAGTCTTTGGTGAATTGTTGATTTGTCTTTTAAGCCTTTCAAACTTGCTTAAAAAAAGCCCTATTTCGCCTTGCATAATCAGCCTCATCAAGTTGTTGGTTTATATCTTCCAAGCTGGCTATGACCACAATTTCCGTTTCCAAGTTTAACCAGGGAATGAGAATGGATGGAAAGCCGACCGCTGAAAGCTGACAGCTAAAACCCCAGCAACCGCGCCAGGTTTTTCCCGAGGATCATTTCCTGCCAGTCCTCCGGTAGGCCGGCCTCCGCCATCTCTTTCAGGTAGCGGCTGGGGGGCAGCAGGGGATAATCGCTGCCGAAGATGATCTTTTCCGGGCCCACCATCTCCGCCACCACCCGGTAAATCACCGGCCGGTAGATAAACGGGGAGGCGGCGGTATCGAAATAGACGTTTCTGAAGGTCTCGGGGGCCTCTTTTTTCAGGAGCCCGTAGAACGGCAGCCGCCCGCCCCAGTGGGCCAGGATCCAGGTGGTTTCCGGGAAGGCCTTGATGACCTGGTAGAAGGCCGCCAGGGGCGTCAGCGATCGGCCCGGGTATTCCGACCCGGCCCGGTCGGTGGCGTGGATCATCAGGGGCGCCCGATAATGTTGGCAGAGCTCGGCCACCGGGGCCAGCAGGTCCTTCAGGTCCCGGCTGCAATCCTCCAGATAAAAGGCTAACTCCCCGATGCCCCGGGCGCCGGCGGCCAGGCAGCGCTCCAGCTCCCGCAGCGCCCCGGGCCTGGCCGGGTGCGCCGCGCAAAAGCCCAAGAGTTTGCGGGGCCAGCGGCGCTGGGCTTCCAGGATCACTTCGTTGTGGCGCCGCCAGAGGCGTTCCTGGCGCCAGGGGAACCCCAGGACCACCGCGGCCTCCACCCCTTCGGCCGACAGGGCGGCCAGCAGGTCCTCGGGGCCCACCAACTTGGACTTGGGAGAATCGTAGAGCAGGCGAAAGGCGGGCTCCGCTCCGAAAAAGTCCTCCCGCCGCCGGCAGACTTCCTCAGGAAAGATGTGGGTGTGGCCGTCCAGAAGCATTTGCGGCAAGGAGTCCTTCCTAAAAAATTGTTGGCAATTGATTCGCCCGTTAATTATATTAGATAGAGAGGGAATGTCACGCACCCCAGGTTAACCCTGGTTTCCCCCTTTCCCGTTACTCTAACATTTTAATTCATATAAAATTGAATTGGCGCCATGTCAATACTTCGGAAAATTCTTGGGTTTTTCCTGGTCCTCGGGTTGTTGGGCAGCGGCAACCTGGCCTGGGGGGCCGGACCCTTCAGCTACCGCCTGCCCCAGGGGGCGGGGGTGGACCCGCAAGCGGTGACGGTGGTGGGCCAGCCCCAGATCCATCACATCGTGCGCTATGAAAACCTCTATGAACTTGCCCGGAAGTACGACCTGGGCTTCTGGGAACTGGCCCACTACCACTGGAACCTGGACCATTTCTACCTGCCCTGGGAAACGGACATCGTGATCCCTACCCAGTGGATCATCCCGGAGCGTTCCTCTTATCCCGGCTACCTGATTAACGTCGCGGAACTGCGGGGCTACCGGTTTTTCCCGGAAAAAAACGAGGTGCGCACCTATCCCATCGGCATCGGGGTGCTGGATTATGAGTCTCCCATCGGCAAGCACTTACGGATAACGAACAAAGCGGTGAACCCCGGCTGGCATATCCCAGGGCACCTCCAGGACAAATACGGTATGGCCTACATGCCGCCGGGAGAGGATAACCCGGTGGGCAATCGCTGGATGGGGATGTCCCCGGCCCATTACGGCCTGCACGGCACCTGCTATCCCCAGGGGGTGGGCCGCCTGGTGAGCCACGGCTGCAACCGGCACTATCCGGAGGATATTGAAGAACTCTTCGACCTTACCCCGGTGGGCACCACGGTGGAGTATATCTATGAGCCGGTGAAGTTCGGTTATCTTAAGGGGCGCATCTTTGTGGAGGTCCACGAAGACCTCTATGCCAAGATCCCCGATATGCTGCAATATGCCATCAAGCGGCTGGAGGAGCGCAATCTGGCCGGGCGCATCGACTGGGCCAAGTTCCTGAAAGCGGTGGCGGAGCAAAGCGGCGCCCCTTTGGAGATCACCCGGGGTTCTACGGCTACCGCCCAAATCCAGCCTGGGGCTGAGTAGGCGCATTTTAACCTGAGATACCAAGGGTGCGTGCTGGAGGTGCCGCCAGGTATCATGGAAGTTGACCTCCTGCTAGGCAACGCCCTGGTCCTCACCCTGGAGGCGGGGGCGGCTCCCATTTTCCGGGGCTACGTGGCAGTTCAGGGCGGCAAGATCCAGGCCGTAGGGCCGGCCGCCGGTGTCCGGGAGCTGCCCCCGGCCCGGCAAATCCTGGACCTGGAGGGTTCCCTGGTTCTCCCCGGGCTGGTGAACACCCACTGCCACGCCCCCATGGTCTGGTTCCGGGGCCTGGCCGACGACCTGCCCCTGAAAAACTGGCTCACGGACTTCATCTTTCCCGCGGAAGCCGCCTGGCTAGACCCCGAAAAGGCCTATTGGGGGGCCTTGGCGGCCGCGGCGGAGATGATCCGGGGCGGCATCACCACCGTGGCCGACGGCTATTTCTTCGAATCCCAGGTGCGCCGGGCCTTCGCGGAAGCCGGCCTCAGGGCGGTCACCGCCCAGGGAGTGGTGGATTTCCCGGCCCCCGGAGTCCCCGACCCTCGGGACCACCTGAAGCTGGCGGCCGATTTTCTCGAGAGCGGGTCGGACCTTGCCCGGCAGGGCATCACCTCAGCGATTTTCTGCCATTCTCCTTATACTTGCGGGGCCGAAACCCTGATGCGGGCCAAGGAGTTGACCCGGGCCCGGGGGGTCCCCTTTTTCCTGCACCTGGCGGAAACCCGGGGAGAGGTGGAGGAGCTCTCGCGGCGCACCGGCCTTAGCCCCGCAGCCCATCTGGACCGCCTGGGAGTGCTGGATGAGAAGACGGTGGCGGTCCATGCGGTTTGGCTCTCAGCCGCCGACCAGGAACTCCTGGCCCGCCGGGGCGTTAAGGTGAGCCACTGCCCTGAATCCAACCTCAAGCTGGCCGCCGGGGTGGCCCCCATCCCGGAACTGCTGGCCCAGGGGGTCACCGTGGGCCTGGGCACTGATGGGGCCGGGTCCAACAACAACCTGGACCTGTGGGGCGAATTGAGCCTGGCGGCCAGGCTGCACAAGGTCTGGCGCCGTGACCCCACCTGCTTGCCCGCACCTCAGGCGGTGGCCCTGGCCACCCGGGAAGGGGCCAGGGTCCTGGGGTTGGAGAACCAGACCGGCACCCTGACCCCGGGGAAAGAGGCGGACCTCATCGTTCTGGACCTGAACCAGCCCCACCTCACCCCCCTTTACGATCCCTTCTCCCACCTGACCTACGCGGCCCGGGCCGCGGACGTGCGCCATGTCATGGTCCGGGGGCGCTGGCTGCTCTATGACCGCCGGTTCACCACCCTCGACTGGCCGGAGATCGCCGCCCGCCTCCGGCGGGACTGCCGGGGATTGGCGGCCCTCTGCCAAAAACGGACCCGCCCTTGACCCCGGGGGCAATCATGGTCACAATAGTAACAATATCTGGAATTTTCTGGGTCTAGCCATCCCGGGGAGGGCACCGGGGCGCGCCAGGACCCCAAATGGAGGTACCTTAAGGTGATCAAGGGTTAATCATGGCAAAGACTCGTTCCGGGTCAACCGACCCAGAATCCCTTGCGGCCCAGTTGAAATCTCTGGCAACCGGCACGGAAGTGTTGCGGCTGATCGACGACGTCACCACCTGCAGCCTGGAGTGGACAGACTATCCCGCCAGCATTGTGCCCCCCCAGGCCAGGGGGTTAGAGCTTTTTCCGTGTTTTTCCATGTACTTCCAGCGGCATCTGGTGGAAGTCCAGGGGTATATCTACCCCAACCTGGTGGCCCGGGAGTGGGAAGGACTGTCCCATGTTATCCGCCTGAAACTGGCAGGGAGGGTCCTGGATCTGCGCCTCCATACCCTGCAGACCACCTTCCTGCTGTCTCCTTTCCATATCCGCTTTCTCAGCATGATCTTCGGGCGCCTGGTGCTGCATCACCTGTCCCTGACCTCGGCGGGCCAGGAGCGTCTGTCCCCCTTCATTCCTTACTCCCTGGAGGAGCAGGTGGTGGCCGGCTACCTCCAGAGCCTGGCCTGGGCTCCTTGCGCCACTATCAAGTTGGATGCTGAGGACAACCCCTACATCGGCTCCATGCTCCACAGCAGCGCCGATCTCCGGCGTTGCGAGATGCCGGGCGGCGGCCAGGAAGAGGCGGTGATTCGAGCCTGGCGCCTTTTTAAACGCCTCCTCTATTATTCCGTGGAGGGAGAGCGGCTCGTCACCGGCTTCGCCTTCTTCAACGCCGCCCGGCCCCTGGAATATTATCGGGAGCGCTGGCCATCGCTGGTCTTGTTCCATGAGGATAATTACACCTCCCTGGACCAGGGGCTCCAGCCCCTGAAGCAGTTCCTCCTCAATGCCGATGGCCGCACCACCTTCCTGGCGGTGTATAGCGGCCGCATCGTCGGCCTGCTGCATCTGGCGCGGGCCCAGGGGGCGCAGCGCCAGCTCACCAGCGCCGCTGCCTGGCGTTCGGTGCTGTGGCTGGCCACCATCTCCCACCGGGGCCAGGTCAGTTTTTGGATCCCCTTGAGGGGCCGGAAAAACTGGCGTATCCCTCTCTCGGTCCTGGAATACCGCCACGGTCACCTCCATATTCCCCTGTTCCAGGATGTCTTCTGGCAGGAGCTGGAGCGGGAGTTGAAAGAGGTCTGCCCCGGCATCCAGGCGGCCGCCGCCGGCCACCACCTCAAGGCCCTCTTGGAGATGCTGCGCCGCGACGGCCATGGGGCCATCCTGCTAGTCGGTCTGACCCGGGAGCAATTGTCGGACCCCAAGATTCCCATTGACAACCAGGTGCGCCTGGCCCAGCCGGTCCCCCTGCACGAGTACTGGCTGCCACACCTTTTGGGCCTGTCCAAATCCGATGGCGCGGTGATCTTCGATGACCTCCTGGAAGCCTGCCAGTTTCGGGCCCGCCTGACTCCCACCGCGGTGAGCCCGACACCCGGCCAGGACGACCTGGGCAGCGGCATGCGCCACCAGGTGACCCGGGAATTCTCCGCCTACGCCCCCGGGGTCCTGGGCATCTGCGTCTCCCAGGACGGCTATATCTCTCTCTACCGCCGGGGCAAACTGGAGAGCCGGCTGTTTTAGGGCAAGGCAGGTGGGGGGGGGGGGGGGGGGGGGGGGGGGGGGGGGGGGGGGGGGGGGGGGGGGGGGGGGGGGGGGGGGGGGGGGGGGGGGGGGGGGGGGGGGGGGG
>JBKQKO010000008.1:0-16524 GCA_052147455.1 Desulfobaccales bacterium
CCGGACCTGTACGCGGTGGTGCAGCCGGGGGTGGTCACCGCCAAGCTGGCCGCGGCGGTGGAGGCCAAGGGCCTCTTCTATCCGCCGGACCCGGGCTCCATGGCGGTCTCCACCCTGGGGGGCAACGTGGCGGAAAACGCCGGGGGGCTGCGGGGCCTGAAGTATGGGGTCACCCTGGACTACGTCATGGGCCTGGAGTTTTTCGCGGCCGCAGGCGACCTGGTCAAGACCGGCTCCCGCACGGTGAAGTGCGTCACCGGCTACAACCTCACCGGCCTCTTAGTGGGCTCCGAAGGCACCCTGGGGGTGATCTCCGAGATCATCCTGAAGCTGATTCCCCTGCCCCAGGCCCGGCGGGCCATGCTGGCCACTTTCGACCAGGTGGGCCAGGCCTCGGAGACGGTGGCGGCCATCATTGCCCACCGCATCGTGCCGGCCACCCTGGAGTTCCTGGACAACTTCACCATCCGCACCGTGGAGGATTACAGCCACGTCGGGCTGCCGGTGGACGCGGCCGCCCTGCTCCTCATCGAGGTGGACGGCCACCCCGCGGTGGTGGCGGAGGAGGCCGAGAAGGTGGAGGCCCTCTGCCAGAAGCTCGGGGCGACCCAGGTGCACACCGCCCGGGACGCGGCGGAGCGGGACCGGGTCTGGAGCGCCCGCCGGGCGGCCCTTTCGGCCCTGGCCAAGCTGAAACCCACCGTGGTCCTGGAGGACGCTACCGTGCCTCGCAGCCAGGTCCCTGCCATGATCCGGGCCATCGAAGAGATCGGCCGGAAATTTAAGCTGCCCATCGGCACCTTCGGCCACGCGGGCGACGGCAACCTACACCCCACCATCCTCACGGACCGCCGCAACCAGGAGGAATGGCACCGGGTGGAGGCCGCGGTGGAGGCCATCTTCGACGCCGCCCTGGCCCTGGGCGGCACCCTCTCCGGGGAGCACGGCATCGGCAAGGCCAAGTCCCGCTTCCTGGAAAAGGAAGTGGGCCGCGGCACCATCTTATATTCCAAGCGCATCAAGGCGGCCCTGGACCCGAAAAATATCTTGAACCCCGGGCAGAGCATCGGGGAGTGAGGAGTGAGCAGTAGTCAGTAGTCAGTAGCCAGTGAGCGGTGATGAGAGGGAAGGATTAGGGAAAAGTTATGATTTCGAATCAAAAAATTGAGCGACACTACTTTGAACTTTTCCGTAAGATTTACCAGCTCCCTGATGGTGAAATAAAGTTTGGCGATAAACCGGATGTTATTATAAATGGCGACAAAAGAGTCGATATTTTCGCTACAATTACTCGGGTTAAGGTTCCAGATGATGGATTCACGGTACCTGCATTACCTGGTTTTCTTTTATCGAAAAACGATTTAAAAGGATTAATGGTGGGCAGTGCCCACCCTACACGGCTGATGCAGGAATTAGAAGACCAGTTGGTATAAACGCTCTCTACCCAGAAGCTTCTGGCGCAGCCTAAAGGCTGCGGCTACAGAAAAAACCTTTTTACTGACTACTGGCTACTGGCTACTGACTACTGACTACTGGCTACTGCTTACTGCTCACTTTAGGAGAACACCATGTCCAGCCTGCCAGCGCTGGCCCGGCTGATGAAGGAATTGGAAGACCAGTTGGTGGTCTGCATGCGCTGCGGCCTCTGCCAGGCGGTCTGCCCGTTGTTCGCCGAAACCGGCCGGGAAGCGGACGTGGCCCGGGGCAAGCTGGCCCTGCTGGACGGCCTCCTCAAGGAGATCCTGCAAAACCCCGGGGGGGTCCAGGACCACCTGAGCCGCTGTCTGCTGTGCGGCTCCTGCGCCGCCAACTGTCCCAGCGGCGTCAAGGTGCTGGATATCTTCATCAAGGCCCGGGCCATCCTGGCGGGTTATCTGGGTATGTCGCCCTGGAAAAAGGCGGTCTTTCGGGGGTTGTTGGCCAAACCCCGGACCTTTAACCGCATCCTGGGCTGGGGGGCCAGGTTCCAGGGGATCTTCATCAAGCCGGTGGACGACCTCCTGGGTTCCTCCTGCGCCCGCGTCATGTCGCCGTTGCTCCGGGATCGGCATCTCAAACCCCTGGCCCCGGTGCCCTGGCACCGCCAGGTGGGCCGGGTGGATACCGGGCCCAGCCCCGGAGGCCTGAAGGTCGCCTTTTTTGTCGGCTGCCTGATCGACAAGCTCTTCCCCCAGGTGGCGGACGCGGTCCTCAAGGCCCTGACGCACCATGGGGTGGGGGTGCTGGCGCCGGCGGAGCAGGCTTGCTGCGGCATTCCCGCCCTGGCCGGCGGCGATCCCGAGACCTTCGCGGCCCTGGTGCGCCACTCGCTGGGGCAGTTCGCCGGGGAGCCCTTCGATTACCTGGTGACCGCCTGCGCCACCTGCACCGCCACCATCAAAAAGCTCTGGCCGGTGATGACCCAGGATTTCGCCGCCGCCGACCGGGAAAAGGTCGCCGCCCTGGCCGAAAAGACCCTGGACATCAGCCAGTTCCTGGTGGAGCAGGTGGGCCTGGGGCCGGCGCTGCCGCGGCCGGCGGCCGAACCCATCGACATCACCTACCACGACCCCTGCCACTTGAAGAAGTCCCTGGGGGTGGCGGCCCAGCCCCGGGACCTGATCCGGGCCAATCCCTGCTACCGCCTCCAGGAGATGGCCGAGGCGGATTGGTGTTGCGGCATGGGCGGCAGCTTCAACCTGCAGCACTATGAAATCTCCGCCAGCATCGGCCGGCGCAAGCGGGATCATATCCTCAACTCCGGCTGCGCCGTAGTGGCCAGCGGCTGCCCGGCCTGCATGCTGCAGCTTACCGACATGCTCTCCCAAGCCGAAGCCCGGGTGGCGGTGCGCCACACGGTGGAAATCTATGCCGAGTCATTGCCGCCCCGGGTCCGGAGCGGCCAGAAGGAGGGAACGTGAGGGAACCATTTCTGGATCACTTCTTCAAGCCGCAATCAGTGGCGGTGGTGGGGGCCAGCCCCAGGGAGGGGAGCATCGGCTTCACCCTGGTGGATAATCTCAAGAAGGGCGGATTCCCCGGGAAGATCTATCCCATTAACCCAAAACATGAGGAAATCCTGGGTCTTAAATCCTACGCCTCCCTTGCCGCGGTGCAGGCCCCCATCGACCTGGTCATCATCGCCGTTCCCATCAAGGGGGCGCCGGCCATCCTTAAAGAGTGCGGCCCGGCCCAGGTGCCCGGGGCCATCATCATCTCCGCCGGCGGCAAGGAAACCGGGGCGGCGGGCGCCGAGATCGAAGCGGAGATCAAGGCCGCGGCGGAGCAGAGCGGGGTGCGCTACCTGGGGCCCAATTGCCTGGGGATCCTCTGCCCGTCCCAGAAGCTCAACGCCAGCTTTGCCGGGATCGAAGCCGCCCCCGGCAGCCTGGCCTTGCTCTCCCAGAGCGGCGCCATCTGCAGTGCTATCCTGGACTGGGCCGCGGTGGCGAATATCGGCTTCAGCCACTTTGTCAGTGTCGGCTCCATGGCGGACATCGACTTCGCCGACATGATCGACTATCTGGGTAATGAGGAGAAGGCCAGCAGCATCATCATTTACATGGAAAACCTGGCCCGGCACCGCAAATTTATGAGCGCCGCCCGCTCCGTTTCCCGGGTCAAACCCATCATCGTGGTTAAATCAGGGCGCAGCCAGGCGGCCGCCAAGGCCGCCGCCTCCCACACCGGCGCCCTGGCGGGGCAGGACGAAACCTACAATGCCGCCTTCCGGCGGGCCGGCATCATCCGGGTGGACACCATCTCCCAACTCTTTGGCTGCGCCGAGGCCCTGGGGAAGATGCAGCGCCCCGCCGGCGCCAGGCTGGCCATCATCACCAACGCCGGCGGGCTCGGAGTGATGGCGGTGGACGCCTTCAGTAAATGGCGCCTGGAGCCCCCCGCCTTGAGCGACGCCACCCTGCAAGCCCTGAATCAGTTCTTGCCCCCCATGTGGAGCCACGCCAACCCCATCGATCTCTTAGGGGACGCTCGGCCGGAGCATTACCTGAAGGCGGTGCAGGTCTGCCTGGAGGCGCCGGAGCTTCAGGGACTGGTGGTCATCCTGTCGCCCCAGGCCATGACCGACCCCACCGCGGTGGCCCGGTCCCTGACGGAGATCACCAGCCGGGCCAAGCCGCTGATCGCCGTCTGGATGGGGGGCCGGCAGGTGGCCGAAGGGATCAGCATCCTGATCCAAGCCGGTATCCCCACCTTCCCCACTCCGGAGGAGGCGATTGACAGCTTTATGCAGATGTACACCTATTCCCGAAACCTGGAGCTTCTGCAAGAGACGCCGCCCCGCCTGCCCTACGACCTAAAGGTCAACAGCAAACAGGCCGGGACCTTCATCGACGAGTGTTTTAAGCGGGAACTGAAGGTTCTCACCGAAATCGAATCCAAGGCCATCCTGTCGGCTTACGGCATCCCGGTGAACCACACGGTGGCGGCTTCTTCGGCCGCGGCCGCAGTCAAGGCCGCCAAGGCCATGGGCTTCCCGGTGGTCCTGAAGGTCCACTCCCCGGATATCTCCCACAAATCCGAGGTGGACGGGGTGCGGACCCACCTGAGCCACGAGGCCGATGTGCTGGCGGCCTATGAGGAGATTACCGCGAAGGCCCGGGAGGCGCTGCCCGAAGCCAGGCTCTATGGGGTGACGGTGCAGGCCCAGGTGCTCAAAGGAGACCTGGAATTGATCCTCGGCAGCAAACGGGATCCCGACTTCGGTCCCATCATCCTGTTCGGGCTGGGCGGGGTGCTCACCGAGGCCTTCCGGGACACCGCGGTGGACCTGCCCCCCTTAAACCTGCTGCTGGCCCGGAGGCTGATGGAGAGGACCCAGGTTTACCGGCTGCTCCAGGGTTTCCGCAATATTCCCCCCACCAACCTGGAGGCGGTGGAAGAAATCCTGGTGCGGCTCTCCCAGTTGGTCACCGATTTTCCGGAGATCGTGGAGTTGGATATCAACCCCTTACTGATCGCCGCCGGACAACCGGTGGCGGTGGATGCCCGCCTGGTCATCGAACCCAGCAGCGTGCCGGCGCCCCGGCATCTGATTATCAGCCCCTATCCCAACCAGTATGAGAGCGATTGGCTCCTCGAAGACGGCACCCCGGTGTTGCTGCGTCCCCTGCGGCCCGAGGATGAGCCCCTGGTGGCGGAATTGCTGGACAGCTGTTCGGACGATACCATCTATTTCCGGTATTTTCACCTGATCAAGAAGTGGACCCATCAGATGCTGATCCGCTTCACCCAAAACGATTATGACCGGGAGATCGGCCTGGCTGCCTTCGGCCAGCCACCCGGGCCGGAGACCATGATGGGGGTGAGCCGGCTGGTCATGACCCCGGAGCGCGGCACCGCAGAGTTTGCGGTGATTGTGGCCGACCCCTGGCAGGGCAAAGGCCTGGGGCAGAAATTGATTGAGCGGGTCCTGGAAATTGCCCGGGAAAATGGAGTAAATCATTTGTGGGGTGACGTCCTGGCCGCCAACCTGCCCATGCTGGAGTTGGTGAAAAAGCTGGGTTTCCGCGTCAGCAGAGGCGAGTCGGACGACATCAGAAGGGTGGTAATGGAATTTTCGCAGCAGTAGGGGCGACCCGCTGGGTCGCCCGATTTCGAGTTTTGAGTTTCGAGTTGCAGGGGCGCACCTACGGGGAGGCCCCCCCGGGGGAGCTGCTGGCCCTGGTGGGCAGTCACGGTTACCTGGAGATCGCCTGCGCCGGGGGCAGCGCCGCGGTCCAGCTCCAGGCGGGGACCGGCCTCTCCGTTGCGGTCCGTCGGGGAGGTTGAAGGTCGCCGGCTGCCAGCTTGAGCAAGCAGATTTCAATATCCCCGCGTGGGGCCCTCTGCGAAAATCTAAAGGCAAGGTTTACGGATTTTTTCTCAAGGGCTCAGTTTTTTACTTGTATATGAATTTGTTCTAAGGTAAAGGGTGTTTATACTATTTCTCTTAATAGAATGGATGATATATGCCCCGGGGAAAGAACACACGGATCAGATCTGGAGAGGGTGGCGCAGACCTGTTTCTCATTAATGAGGTCTCCCGGTTGGTGAACCTTTCTCAAAAACGTATTCGGGAATATGAAAAAGAAGGGTTCGTCAAGCCCCTGCGGGAAAAGAACACCAACAACCGCCTCTATTCATCTTTCGACGTCACCCAGATCAACCAGATCAACAGCCTGATCCATGACCGCGGTTTCACCCTGGCCTGCCTGCGCAACTTGATGGTGCTGGCGCCCTGCTGGAACATCTTTGACTGTCAGCAGAAAACGGAATGCCCGGCCTTCCAGCTTCCCTGGCGCGTTTGCTACGAAGTGCGGGAATATCAGGTCACCCTGTGCAATGGTCCCTGCGCCCGCTGCGCCGTCTACCTCAACCGGCACGCCTCGAAAGAAAAGATCCTGGAGCAATTGCCTCCGGAATTATGACTTCCCGGAATTCTCCCTAAGCCTCTGCCCTCCATGGCCAAAGCCCTCGCCATTGTGGGACCTTCGGGTTCCGGCAAGACCGAGCTCATCTGCCGTTTGCTGGAGTGGTTTGCCCATCGGGGCCTCAGGGTGGCGGTGCTGAAACATACCCACCATCGCGACATGGGAGACCGGGACAAGGACACCTGGCGCTTCCGCCGGGCCGGGGCCCGGGTGGTGGCCCTGGCGGCTCCGGGTCTGCTCCAGGTCAGCCGCCAGGTCCCCGGCGAGCCCCCCCTCTCCGAGATTTTGGCGGCCTTGGGCCGGGAGGCGGACCTGATCCTGGTGGAAGGGTATAAATCCGGGCCGTTGCCCAAGATCGCGGTGCTGCCTGCGTCCGCCAAAGAGAACCCGGCTCCCTATCCCCAGGTGATCGCCATGGTGGGCCCGGCGCCAGTGGCGGCGGAGCTGCCCGTCTTCCTGCCCGAAGAGCTGGAGGCCATTGGCGTCTTTATCCTGGCCCATCTGGGTCTGCCGGGGCCGGCAGGCGGCTCCGGGAGCGGCCAGGGTAAGGCGGATACTCGCCGGCCCGGCAAAAACTGAAAGGCGCTGGCGCACCGCCTGGCTTCCCATCCGGTGCAGGGACGTAGGGCGCGTCTGGGGCGCCACGCCGGTGGGGCGGGCGTCTCGCTTGCCATTTTTTCTGGGGGCCTTACCTTAGGCGGGCGGGACGTCCGCCCCCCGCGGGAATGTGGTGTGTGGGAGACACACCCTGGTATCTTAGGTTAAGATACGCTTTATTGAAGGCATGGCATGGTTAACGTTGGCAAAGGGGCAGTTGGGATATGGCAAGGAACGAGAGCCTGACCCCCGGGACAAAGAATCCTCCCCGAGTCACCGGGGCCATTCTGGCCGGGGGATTCAGCAGCCGCCTGGGACAGGATAAGGCTTCCCTGTTGCTGCGGGGGAAGACCCTGACCCGCTGGGTGGCCGAGGCCCTGGCGCCGCTGGTGGGTGATTGCTGGCTGATCACCAACCACCCCGGGTCCCATCTGGCCCTGGGGCTGCCCCTGGTCACGGATTTATGGCCCTTCCAGGGGCCGGCGGGCGGCCTGCGCACCGCCCTGTTCTACGCCCGGACTTCCTGGGTGCTGGCCGCCGCGGTGGACAACCCCTTCCTGTCCCCGGAGTTGCTGGCGGGATTAACAGCCAGGCTGCCCGGAACCTCCCGGCCGGCGGTGGTCTGTCGATCCGCCCTTGGTCTGGAGCCCTTCCCGGGGCTTTACCACGTGCGCCTGCTGCCGTCCTTGACTGCCTTTCTTGAGAGCCAGCGACGGGCCAGCCTCTTTCTGTCGGAATGCCGCCTTGAGGTCATGCCGCTGGAGGAGGTAATGCGGCTGGACCCCGAGGGTCGCAGCTTCTTCAACCTCAACACCCCGGAGGACCTGGAACGGGCCGCCTCCTGGGATGAGCCGGGACCTCCCCGGGCCGCCGGCGAGGGGCCCCCGTCAGTCCCGGCGAGCCGCCACCGCCTCTCTTGACAGCACTCCGGTCATTGGTTATAAAAAAACCTCTCTCCGGTCCCATCGTCTAGCGGCCTAGGACACCGCCCTCTCACGGCGGAGACACGGGTTCGATTCCCGTTGGGACTACCATTTTGGTTTGTATCTTGATGATATCGTTATTTAATTAGCTTTTACACCGGGAAACGTTCCCCGGTTAGGCCTGCCGCCAGCAACGCCTTACTGACCTGCCCCCCCAAAAACTGATCCACAGGTTAAGTTAGAGTGGTGGATCGAAGGGAGGCAGGTCAATATGTAGTGGGGATGTCTTTGCTCAAGAACTCAATGCCTGAACGCGCGGTTAGTTTGTCACGAACCTTCTTTCGAGGGCATTTCGATCTATGGACCCCTTCGCAGTGCGAGGGAAGTCAGTCACGATATGGATTCGTTCGGGAACCTCGTAATTGATAAGCGTCGAGCGGCAGTAGTCCCGAAGTTCATCCTCGGTTACCTGCATCCCAGGTCGCACGCTAACGGCGGCTTGAACAACCTCGCCATAGATCGCATCCGGCTCCCCGAACGATGCCGCTTCGAACACCTTCGGGTTTGACAGAAGAACGGTGTCGATGTCGCTCGGGGCGATTTTCTCCCCACCTCGGTTGATGACCTCCTTAAGTCGCCCCTGGATGAAAAGGTAACCGTCTCGGTCAAGCCTTCCGAGATCTCCCGTGTGAAACCACCCATCCACGAAGCTCTCGGCGTTGGCGTTGGGATTGTTGAGGTATCCGGTGGTCAGCGCCGGGCCACGCACGCAGATCTCCCCGACCTCGTCAATTGCGGCATGGAGTCCATCGCCGACGACGATGCGAAGCTCGAGGCCGATAGGCAGACCTACTGACTGCGTCTTGTTCGGTCCATGAATAGGGAGTGGATTCGAGGTCGCCTGATGCGATGTCTCTGTCATGCCGTAGGCAGCGATCATCGGCGCGTGGAAGGTGTTGCCTGCGGCTGTGACGAGATCCGTATCGAGTGGCGCACTGCAGCTGCGGATGAAGCGCAACGCCACGGGCGACGAGCGTGGATACTCTTGATCAGCGCGATTCACCAGAATGCGGTGGATAGTGGGCACTGCCGTGTACCAGGTAGCCCCGACGCGCGCCATGTCGGGCCAGAAGCGGTGGGCTGAAAAGCTCCCCGTGCTCGGGAGGTAGGCGCCACCGCCACTCGCCAGCGTCGAGAGCAGCCCAGCCACAAGTCCATGCCCGTGGAACAGGGGCATCACGATGAGCGTCGCGTCCTGAGGGGACAAGTCGTAGACGGTGGTGATGCCGTGAATTGACTCGGCCACATTTCGGTGCGTCAACGGAACTGCCTTGGGTGCCGACGTCGATCCCGCCGTAAACATGATAAGGGCAACGTCGGTGTTGATGAGGGGTGGAAGACTCACCGGAGCAGCCGCGCCGGACTTTGTCGTCTGTGCGTCGGCACTCGACACGCGCACAGTTGCCGATTCACCGGAACCGTCGACACCTATGACCCAGCGGCGCGCCTGGTTCGCCGCGCTTCCCCAGAGGCCGATTTGGGCCGCGTGGTGCTGCGGAACCAAAAGAGCGCGCCCAGGCAGTTCCGAGAACCGAATGTGCAGATCCGACAGGGTAAGAGCCGGATTTAGCGGTGCCACAATCGCGCCCGAGTTGAGGATAGCGAAAAGGCCAACGACAAACTCGACGTTGTTGTCGGAGATAAGGGCAATCAAGTCACCCCGCCGGACTCCCAACTGCGAGAGTTGCGCCGAGGCGGAACGAACCAGCTCGTTGAGTTGACGATAACCAAGCACGACCTGAAGATCGGATGTGCCGACCGCGATATGCTCCGGCCTCTCTCGCACATGCTTTATGAGGAGTTCGGATAAGTTATCGACTCGCGGCGGTGGAGCCCCGGAGCCGTTAGCTATCGCAAAACTCATCTACACTTTCTCTTGCCGGGGCGCAAATTCCGCTCGGATGGCTGCACCGCAGTTGTCCAGCGTCGGTGGCGGGATTATGGTTCCCAGCGAGTTGAAGGCACCAAACTTGAGCGGCGTGCCAGGCACCTGGCGACCACCGACGTCTTTGACCATGCCGCGCACCGCGATCTGCTCGAGTTGGCGGGTGTCGTCGACGTTCAGAACGGAGCCCACCGGTACGCCGGCTTTTTCGAGCCGAGCCCGCCAAGTCCCAGCGGTGTCGGTCTTGAGAATTGCTTCCATGGCCGACTTGAGCGCGTCGTGGTTTTCGCATCGGGCCTCGTTCGTCTTGAACCGGGTATCCGAGGCCAGGGCGGTGAGATTCAAGACTCCGCAAAGGATTCCGAACAAATGATCATTACCCACACAGATGGCGATCGGTTGATCGCTACAGTTGAAGGTATCAAAGGGGTACATGAAGGGATGCCGGTTGCCGATTCGGGTCGGCCGCACATGGATGCCCAAGGCGTCCATGAGGCCATGCTCTAGAAGCGCGAAGGTACTGTCGAGCATGGCAATGTCGACCGTTGTCCCCCGCCCGGTGCGCTCCCGCGCCACCAGGGCCGTCACGATACCTGCATAACCGAAGATACCTGCGGTGATGTCTGAGAGTGAAGTTCCGACGCGGGTTGGGGGGCCATCGGGCCAGCCGGTGGCGTCCATGATGCCGGAGAGCGCCTGAACGACAGTGTCATACGCCGCCTGTTGGTGCATGGGACCATACTGGCCGAATCCGGAGATTGAACAGACGATGAGTCGCGGGTGTTCCTGGACGAGGGCTTCCGGGTCGAGGCCGAGGCCCTTCATGACGCCGGGGCGAAAGTTTTCCACGACCACATCAGCGGGCGCGATCATATTCTTAACGAGCGCCAGGTCATTCGGGTCCTTGAGGTTGAGCGCGATGCTCTCTTTGCCGAGATTGGCGAACCGGAAGTATTCAGACGATCCATCGTCGATGAAAGGGCCCATCTGCCGCGTGTCGTCGCCGACGACTGGCCGCTCGATCTTGATCACCCGCGCGCCCGCGTCTGCAAGCATGCGCGTACAAGTCGGTCCCGCCAGAACGCGGGTGAAATCGACTACCAAGATACCCTCGAGGGCGTGCGGTTTTGTAGGGTCGTTGTGGCCTTCCTGAGTCGACATATTGTTCTCCTATTTTCCTTTTTCGTTTCCGACCTGGCTTGCCGGGTTCAAACTTTGCAGGTGACCACTCTCTGTTCCGGCAGTCGAGTCGATAACGCAGTTGATCAAGGTGGGTGTGCGGGACGTGAGTGCTGCGGTGAGGGCCCCGGTCAACTCTTGGGGAGTTTCCACGTGGTGCCCTTGGCCTTCGAAGGCCTCGATGAGCTTGTCATAGCGGGCTTGAGGCATGAGCACGGTTGGCGCCGGATCAGGCGAGGCCTCATTGATGTCGTCGCCGCGGTAGATGCCGCCGTTGTTGAACACGATAACCGTGATTGGCAGGTGATAGCGGCAGATGGTCTCAATCTCCATGCCGCTGAACCCGAAGGCGCTGTCGCCCTCAATCGCCACGACTTGAGCGCCAGTCTCGATGGCCGCGCCGATGGCGTAGCCCAGGCCGATGCCCATGACCCCCCAGGTTCCGCAATCCAGTCTTTTACGGGGCTCGCGCATATCGATAATATTGCGTCCGAAGTCGAGCGTGTTCGCACCTTCATTCACGACAAACACACCCGACTGCTTGTCCAGCACATCGCGGATGGCACGCAGGGCACTGTAGAAGTTCATCGGACGCGGATCGGCGTCTAAATGAGCCTGCATGCTGGCGATATTATGTTTCTTCTTCTCGGTGAGCTCGTCCAGCCAGGCCTGGGGAGCGATCACGCTGCCAGGTTTCATCGTGGCACGCAAACCAGCCATGACCGAACCGATGTCACCCACCAAGGGAGCAGCGATTCCGCGGTTACTGTCAATCTCGGTCGGCGAGATGTCGACCTGGATGAATTGGCTGTCGGCAGCCCACTCCGGCGTCTCACCGTGGCCGAGTAACCAGTTAAGGCGAGCCCCGACCAGCATCACGACGTCAGCACGGCCAAGTGCGAGAGAACGTGCGGCCGCGGCCGATTGCGGGTGCTCGTCGGGCAACAGCCCTTTCGCCATTGACATAGGGAGGAATGGGATGCCGGTCGCCTCGACGAAAGCACGGATGTCATCATCGGCTTGGGCGTACGCCGCGCCCTTCCCGAGCACGATCAACGGGCGTTTGGCTCCACTCAGCAGCGCCAGGGCTCGCTCCAGCGCCTCGGGTGCAGGCAACTGCCGGGGGGCCGGGTCTGTAACGCGGATGAGCGACGCCGCGCCCACGCCCGCCTCGATCTCTTCGCTCAATACCCGGGCAGGCAAGTCGAGATAGACGCCGCCCGGACGTCCCGACACAGCCGTGCGGATCGCACGCGCCACACCGAGCCCAATGTCGGCGGCTCGGTCGACGCGGTAGGCCGCCTTCGTATATGGTTTCGCGGCGTTGTACTGGTCGAGTTCCTCATAGTCGCCACGCTGAAGGTCCACGATGCCTCGCTCGCTCGACCCGCTGATCTGGATCATGGGGAAGCAGTTCGTCGTGGCATTGGCTAGAGCAACCATGCCGTTCAAGAAGCCCGGTGCAGACACCGTGAGGCAGATCCCAGGTTTCTGGGTCAGATAACCTGCGATGGCAGCTGCATTGCCTGCAGAGGCCTCGTGACGGAACCCGATGTACCGAATCCCAGATCTCTGAGCGATCCGGGCCAAATCCGTGATCGGAATGCCTGCGAGGCCATATATCGTCGTAACTCCGTTAAGCTTGAGAGCATCCACCGTTAAGTGGAATCCGTTCGTGTAGTTTTCAGCCTTTTTCTCGTTCATTTTAGGGCCTTCTGTTGGCGTGCACCGTCGCCAACATGGTCAGAGGTCCACATCTAAACCGTATCTAGGTTATGGTCCGGGTGGGCGGAAACATAAGTTAATGAGATCACCTTGTCAAGAGAAAACGCAGATCTCCAAGACTCCGCCATTGGCGAGAAGGCACAGGGGAAATCAGGCCTTCCTGATAATTCTGCTAAGAATAGCGACTAACTTGCCAGGATCGGCACTTATCAGTGGGGCTGGGAAAATTGCGCATATGATCTGGATAACGAAATCCTTCCAAATCCTCTTGGAAAGCGCATTAATAGCAGCTATCGCTGCTTTTGGGCCTCTTCTTGGGCCTCCCGTACATCCGGCCTCGATCCTTGTAGTCGATGGCACCGTAAGTGGAACCCTCACTCCCAAGTAAAGATCTTCTTGAAGTCCTTTTTCATGGAGATGACTATCCAGCCGCGCTTTTTCGCCTCGTCCAGCAGCGCCTGGGGAAAGGTGCCCACCTTGGTGTCCGGCAGACCCTCAGCAGGGCCATAGGCATACTCGCGCTTGGCATCGTCGTGGAGCACCAGCATCATGAGACGCGCCCTGGGGCCTGCCCCGGTATACTCCAGCATTTCCCGATCGCCGGGCGAGTTGCCGAACGCCGCGTAAGGCCGGCGGCCGATCATCAGGTGGATGCCTTCGACCTTGCCGGCGAAGTCGTCGTTCAGCAGCAGCTTGGCCTCCTTGGTCAAGAACGGCTTGCCGTCCTTGCCATAGCCGTACTTGGTCCCGCTGGCGGTGCCGACCACCTGCTCAGGCGGGATGCCGTACACGCGCTCGGAGTAGACGCGCACAAAATCCTGGCCGCCGCCGGTGACGATGTAGGTCTTGAAGCCGTTGGCGCGCAGGTATTTTAGAACTTCCAGCATCGGTAGGTAGGTGAGCTCGGTGTAGGGCCGCTGCCAGCGCGGATCCCTGGCCGTTTCGAACCACTTTTTGACTTCGGCTTGGAACTCGTCCACCGACATGCCGGTCAGGGTCGCGGCCATGATCTTCTCCAGGTCCTGCATCGAGAGCTTCGCCATCGCCTCGCGGTTGCCCGACAGGACGGTCTTGAACGGCTCGACCTTCGCCAGTTCCGGTTTCTCCTTGACCACCGCCGGAACCCGATCCAGGCAGAACCTCACCTGCGTGTACATCGACTGCTCGACCCACAGG
This sequence comes from Desulfobaccales bacterium, assembly GCA_052147455.1. Classification (GTDB taxonomy): domain Bacteria; phylum Desulfobacterota; class Desulfobaccia; order Desulfobaccales; family 0-14-0-80-60-11; genus JAPLJC01. Next base: position 13,956 of record JBKQKO010000008.1, read on the forward strand.
GTGCCGTCCTGGTCGAAGGTGGCGATGCGCTCCTCCGGCGGCACATACGCAGGGTTGGACTTATCCGTAATTTTCTGGACAAAACTCACGATGGCTTGCTTCGCCGGCCTTTCGTTCCAAGAAGGCAGCGGATCGGTCTGGGGGACCGTTTGGGCCAGAGCGAGTTGTGCGCCCACGAGCAACGCCAGGGCAATCGGCCACAGATTCCTGCCTTTCATCATCCTACTCCTTCCTTGTTCTGATTCGATGGCACTTGAGGCATCGCCAGCGTTCCGTGTGGGAGGCTATCCCTTCTTCACTGAGGCGGCCACATACTATTGGGGATCCTGGAGTTTACAACCGCTGATTCCTTTCCCGAACCGTCTTTAACTTTAAGGTTTCTCTTTTTGGGCCATATCGGGTACGTTGGCACATTGCCCTTCACCGGTCCGATCATGCAGCAATTTCTAAAACGAATATTCCAGGCCGGCAGTGGCTCCGTGAAAAAACACGCCGGAGGTTTTAACGCCAAGTGCGTTCACGGCAGCCGGCGGAGTCAAATAAGTTTCCTGGATCTGTCCAGGCGCCAAAGCAACGCCTGCGAGCCAGAGAGCTTCGTAACCGGCCTTCAGCGCCAGCCACTTGCTAACCTGATATTTGCACTGCAAGCCGATTTCGCCAACGAAGGCGGCGTTGTTAGTGGCGGTGTACGACGGTCTCACAATCTTAAAGATGCTGACTCCGGTTGACTCTTGCGCGTGGTTGACATAAGCCCCGGCCTTTATCAGTCCGTTAATAGAAAAGCGACCACGCTCCCATATTTTTCCATCGGCACCGATCTGGAGACCATAAAGATTGTTAGTCGTACTTGTATTCCAGAAAGGCGGAAACCCTTCTGAGGGTACTAATGAACCCTGAAGATTTTCAGACAGGTTGACCCAACGGAATCCGGCCAGCAAGGTTAGGCGGCTATAAAGATTCCAGCGCACGTTGAGCTCTGCATTATAAAGTATGGTATCGTAGTCCCATGCCATTGCCTGGTATGAATGATCTTGAGTTTGGAGAAAGCCGCCAGGAGCCCTCATCACCAGCCAGTCCGGCGGATTGTCGGGCCCAACGCTTCTGGCGCTGCTCCAGCCGGCGGTCTGAAAATACAACACTTCCAAATCGTAGCCGGAATCGCCGTGGCGAATCACGCCTATTCTCGGTCCAGGGGAAAAGCCTTGTCGAAAATTGTTGCTGTTGAGAGCTTCCGTGCCGGGGGTGGTGGACAGATTGAGGAGCGATACGGTGCCCGGCACTCGTTCAACGAGGGTTCGATTTACGCTGCCGATTCGGTCCAAGATGATGGCGTCGGCTGAGACAGTCCATCGCGGAGGGGCACCCTGCGACTGGTCAACCGGCACCTGGGAAAACGACGGAGGCGAAACTTCGCTATCCGCCGATTTGCCTGTTGAATTCTCTTGGTCTCCCGCTGAGGCAGTTATCGACAGGAATAGCATGGCGACCAGAGCACAGAGGAAATAGATGGCGATCAACAGATGTCTATTACGAAACGAGCTAAAAAGAGTGCTCATGGTTTTACTTTTCAGCTAATTGATTAGATTATCCGAGATTATGCCGCATCCATAGCTAGTTCTGTCCCAAAAGGTTTGGGAGCCTCTTTGCCCGAGTAAATTCTCCCCAGCGGTCCTCTTCTCGAAGCCAAATTTTCTCGTCGAGGGCATATTAGCGCAAATTTGGGCGGAAAGTCAATTTTCCCCAGAGTTCGGACCTGCAAATCCCTCGGCGACCAGATGCTATCTGGCTGATAAGCCTAAGGACCCCAGGCCGGGCACCGCCCGATAATGGTGCGCTAGAGGAAAAGCGGAGGCCACCTGGACCTGCCACCTCCGGGCGTTGAAATGGGCCAACTGACAAAAATTGGACGGCTAGCGACTATCTTGTTAGGAGCGAAAATTATCGGCGCAGAAGTATAAGTTCCATATATGATTTGGATATGACAAGTTTTTGACACCTTGATAAGTTTCCATTCACAGCAGATAGCATCACGTCCACGCTATTGAATAATTTCTCAATACTCAAGCGCACCGGGCTTGAAGTTGGGCCGATTCTGGGTGCCAATTTAACTATTCTTATCCTCAAAGAAATTTTATCATTTCCCAAGAGAATCTCATTCATCCCCACTCTCGGCCGCGGTTCCGGCTCGTGCTCGCTATAGGCTAACCATCGATAATTGCAGGATTTATTTTCCTGGCCCACCTTGGCATGATCCTTGGATCAATACCTGGCAAAGCCTTTGCCGCCGCTATCCCGGCCAACCCAAGGAAAGGAGACAAGGATGCGAGACTCGGTCGCAGGGTTATCGTCCCCGAACCCTGGAATGGAGTTGCTTGATACCCCCAGCCGCCCGGATGGCGCCCCCTACCCGGATGTCTTGCCGTCCGTCCTGGTCGTCGATGGCGATGACCAGTGCCGCAGGGTTCTCCTGAACTATCTGGGACTAATCCGCTCTAAAATAGCCGTAGAAGTCCGCGCTCGCGCAGGGAGGTCTTGGAAATGTTTCTCAAATTGCGCCGGATTGTGAGAC
>JBKQKO010000009.1:0-81814 GCA_052147455.1 Desulfobaccales bacterium
GGGCCGTTGGCCCTGGCCCTCCCCCCAAAAAAGACATCAATGAAATTACCATTCTTACCTGAAATCCGGGGCGTCTTGGTCACTGGCACCGACACCGATGTGGGCAAGACGGTGATCGCCGCCGGCCTGACCGCGGCCCTGCGGCGCCACCAGGTTAAGGCCGTCTATTTTAAGCCCATCCAGAGCGGCTGCCCGGAAGACGGGGGCCGGCTGCTGCCCACCGATGCCGCCTTTGCCAGGGAACTGGCCGGTTTGGACGAGCCCCTGGAGCTGCTTACCCCCATAACTCTGCGGCTGCCCCTGGCCCCGGGGGTGGCCGCGGCCCGGGAGGGCAGGCCGGTGGACCTGGGCCGCATCGCCGCGGCCATCCGGGAGCTGGCCGGCCGTTATGACTTCCTGGTGGTGGAAGGCGCCGGGGGGCTTTACGTGCCCCTGATGGCTACCAATTTCCTGGTGCTGGACCTGGGGCGCTGGCTCAAGCTGCCGCTGCTGGTGGTGGCCCGGTCCGGCCTGGGCGCCATCAACCACACCGCCCTGACGGTGGCGGCGGCCCGGCAGCATGGCCTGGAAGTGGCCGGGATTATCCTGAACCGCTACCCGGAATCTCCCGGCCTGGCGGAGCAGACCAACCCCGCGGTGATCGAGGCACTGACAGCCAGCCCCATTCTGGCCCGGGTGCCGGAGCTGGGCAACCTGAAGATAGCGGCGGCGCGGGAGGCATTGTTGGCGGCCCTGGCGGAAGTCAGCGGTAAACTCGCCTTGGCTGAGCGGTAAAAGTTGCTATTGGTAGGCTATCCATTGAAAATGACTGATTATTAACCCCCTTTGGAAAAGGGGGGGAGGGGGGATTTAATATAACTTCTTGAAATCCCCCTAAATCCCCCTTTTTCAAAGGGGGACTTAAATCGAGCCAGGTCCGGCGTTCCGGGCCGGATATTCTTTACAGCTAATTATGCAATACTCCACTATCTGAAAGCTATGCTGGATCAATTATCCCAAGAATTGGCATCCCTGGAAACCCAGGCCTTACGGCGGCGGCTGCAGCCGCTGGAGGAGGTGCTGCCCGGCGGCAAGGTGCGCCTGGCCGGGCAGGTTCTGCTGAACCTTTCCTCCAACGATTATCTGGGTCTGTCCCTGGACCCCCGGCTCATTGCCGCGGCCCAGGCGGCCGCGGCACGCTGGGGGACGGGGGCCGGGGCCTCCCGGCTGGTGGCGGGCCACCTGGCCTTGCACCAGGCGGTGGAGGCGCGGCTGGCGGGCTTCAAGGGGACGCAGGCCGCGGTGATCTTCAGCACCGGTTACATGGCCAACCTGGGGGTGATCGCAGCCCTAACGGGCCCCGGGGACGCGGTTTTCTGCGACCGCCTCAACCACGCCAGCATCTATGATGGCATCAAACTCTCCGGGGCTGTCCTGCACCGCTTTCCCCACCGGGATCTGAACCGGCTGGAAGAGCTGCTGCGGCAAGGCCAGGGAGCCAGGCGGCGCCTGATCATTACCGACTCCATTTTTTCCGTGGACGGCGACCTGGCCCCCTTGGCGGAACTGGTGGCCTTGAAGGATCGTTTCGGAGCCGCCCTGATGATTGACGAAGCCCACGCCACCGGGGTCCTGGGCGGCAAGGGCGCCGGCCTGGCCGAAGCCCTGGGCCTGAGCGCGCGGGTTGAAGTCCATCTCGGGACCTTTTCCAAGGCCCTTGGGTCCCTGGGGGGCTACGTGGCCGGGGAGCAGCGGCTCATCGACTACCTGCACAACCGGGCCCGCTCCTTCATCTATTCTACCGCCCTGGCGCCCCCGGTGCTGGGCGCCATAGAGGCGGCACTTAAGGTGGTGGCCCGGGAACCGCAGCCCCGGGCTTATCTCCAGGAGGAAGCGGAGAGATTTCGCCGGGGGCTGGCGCAGGCCGGCCTGGATACCCTCGGGAGCCAGACCCAGATCGTCCCGGTGCTGGTGGGGGATAATGGCCGAGCCCTGGAATTTGCCGCCCGCCTGCGGCAGCAGGGGCTGCTGGCGGTGGCCCTGCGGCCCCCCACGGTGCCCCCGGGCCGGGCCCGGATTCGGTTTTCCCTGTCCGCCGCGCATAGCCGGGAAGATTTACAAAGGGCCCTTAACTCCATCATCGCCACGGCCCGGGCCATGGGGTTGGGGGCATGAGGACCTTGGTGCTGCTCCATGGCTGGGGGGCCTCCGGGCGCCTTTGGCGGGGAGTTCAGGCGGCGGCCTGCGACTCCGGGCGCGCCGTCCTGACCCCGGATATTCCCAGGTGGGAGGCGGGTTGGCTGGCCCAATATCTCAGCGGGCTGCCCCTTAAGGAAAGCGTTCTGGTGGGCTGGTCCCTGGGAGGCATGCTGCTGCTGGAGGCCCTGGCGCAGCTCCGGGGGCCGGCGCCCGGAGCTGCGGTTTTGGTGGCCGTGCCTCCGGTCTTCTGCCGGCGGCCGGACCACCCCTGGGGGCAACCGGCGGCAATGCTACGGGCCATGCGCCGGGCCCTGGGGAGCGATTCCCGCAAGGTCCTGAACGACTTCGCCCTGGCCTGCCTGGCCCCGGGAGAGGCAGCCTTCCGGGAGGAGGCTGCGGCCGGCTTCGATTACCAGGCGGCCCCGGCTTTCCTGGCGCAGGGGCTGGATTATCTCAGGGATAAGGATCTGCGAGGCCTGCTGCCGCTTACCCCAAAAACCACAAACCTTAACGGCCGGGTGATCATCATCCAGGGAGAGCAAGACCGAATCGTTCCCCCGGCCCAGGGGCGGGATCTTCAGGAGCGCCTGCCGGGGTCGGAACTCCATCTGCTGGCGGCCGCGGGGCATATTCCCTTCCTCACCCAGACCACGGCGGTCAACGGCATCTTGAGGGGATTGTTTGGTGAGACTGGTCCATGAGCTGGACGAGACCTTCTCCTGCTTCGAAAAATTTGGGACTGCACAAGCTGGAAGCCTGTGCCACCGAAAGAGGAAACCGGAAACCACCTAGATGAACGGTAAGCAAGGCATTCGGCGGAACTTTGCCCGGCGGGCGGGGTCTTATGACCGTCATGCCGGAGTGCAGCGCCACATGGCCTGGGGATTGCTATCCCTTCTGGAGGGCCGGCTGCCCTGGGCCGGACGAATTATGGAGATTGGCTGCGGCACCGGCCATTTTACCCAACTCCTCAAGCAAGCCAGCAATGGGGCCTCCCTGGTGGCCCTGGACCTGGATGCGGCCCTGGTCGCCGCAGCCCGCCGCCGCCTGGGAGCGGCCCCCGGGGTAGCGTGGCTGGTGGCGGACGGCGAAACCCTGAGTCGGGGCCGCTTCGATGCCATCGTGGCCAATGCCGCCTTCCAGTGGCTTACCCGCCCGGCAGAGGCCCTGACGGCTTACTTTCGCCTCCTCTCGCCCGGGGGGGTGCTGGCCTTCTCCACCCTCGGGCCCGGGACCTTCCGGGAGTTGGCGGATTCCCTGGGGCGGGCCGCAGCCGCGGTGCAGCTTAACAGCCAGCCGCCCATTACCGCCCAAGGTTTCCTGGATGAGGCAGGCTGGTCCCGGATATTGGCCGCCGCCGGTTTTCTGCAGATTAAGCTGGTCCGGGAATGGGTCACCGCCAGCTACTCCTCGGTGCCGGAATTTCTCAAGGCCCTCCAGGCCGTGGGGGCTACCAATCCCCAGCCCCGGCCGTTCTCCCCTCGCTTGTTCAGGGCCCTGTTGCAGGCCTACCGGGACGGTTATGGGCAAAACGGCTCCATCCCGGTGAGCTATGAAATCATCTGGGCCCTGGCCGCCAAGGGAGGCGCCAGTGAATCGGAAGCCCTGCCAGATTATTAAAATTATCCCCTCCCTTTCTGCCGAAAAAATCCCCCAATCCTTTTTTAATATTGAAAATGCAGAACTCAATCCCGGGGCGCCTCGGGCCTGATGAAAAAGGCAGGCCCAAAGAGCCTGCCGTTCCCACCAAAAACCAAAAACAGAAAACAGCCCTTACAGCGGCTGGACCCAGGTGGCCTGGGGGCCCTGGTCCCCCTCTTCCTGGCCGAAATCCACCTCCATCCCCGGATTTAGCCTGGCAAAGTCCCCCTTTTTCACGGCATTGGCATGGAAATAGACATCCAGGCCGTCGTCGTTCTGGATGAAGCCATAGCCCCGCTCCGGGAAGAGGCGGATGATCCGGCCGTGCCGGGTGAAATCTTCGTGGGGCTTGACTTTCTGTTGGATGACGTGGGAGTGTTCCTCCAGGCGCCGGTCCAGGACATCGAAGGCTTCCGCCAGCAAGGGCAGGACGGATCCTCCCTGGCGATTCACGGTGATGACCTCCCCCGGCACGTTGACCACCAGGTGAACTTCAAAGGCGCCCAGATGGTGGTGGGTGGTGCCGATAATTTCCGTCCGGGCATGCAGGATAGGCCCGGAATAGTGATTCTGCAGGCGGGCCAGTTCGGCTTCGATCTTCTCCCGCCACTCCGGCAAGATTTCCAGGTGCTGGCCTACGATATGCATATCCAGCGGCAGCATGATTCACCTCCTGAAGATGTGCCCTCCGACCCTCTTCTATTAAGTTTTGCCGCCGGGCTTGTCAATGGCGGGAGGAAGCCGGAGGCCGAAGGCCCCCCGGGGCCGAATCGTTAGAGACAGGTCGTCGATGGCTTGAAAATCGCGGAATGGCAGGAGAGGTGCTTCATGCGGTTTTGGTTTGGGGTTGTTGGTTCATACAGGCTCTGAGGAGCGGTCGATCTCCGTGCCGGAGATGTCGGTTGTTGTATTGGTGGGGCGGGCCTCTGTGCCCGCCATCATTTTAACCCAGACCCACTTATATTCCTCTATATCCGGCCAGCGCTTTAACGGGTTATTGAGGCAACCCAGGGGAAATATGGCATTATCACTAAAATTATTTCCCAATCCCAGGCAAATTTCAATCTTAGAGAGCCGCGGGCAGCCGATACGGATATAATTAGGGGTCGTTGCCTCAAATTTAGAAGGATTTAACCGCGGCCGGGAAAAGGTGCAGGATAGTCGAAGGCGGCCGCCCCGGAAACACAGGGGAGTGCGCCTGTCCTGGGAATGAGCCTTTTCTGGACCCGAAGAGAAGAAAACCTTGCCCAGTGCCGTAAGATTTCGGGAGCACCAGCGGTTTCTGGAGCAGGCCCGCAGCCTGGTGCGCCTGCCGGAGGCGGGAGCCGGCCCTCTGGATCACCTGTTGCCCGAGGCCCGCTGGCAGGAACTGCTGCGGCGGTCCTCCGACCAGGCAGGCTGGCTCATGGCCCTGTCTCAGGCCACCGGGGTCTATTTCTTTCCCTCCCGGGAATGGCCGCCCCGCTTCCTGCGGTTTCTCAGGCTGCTGAAGATCAAGCGGCTCCTGGAGGCCGGCGCCGGCCGGGGCTACCTCACCGCGGCCCTGGCTCCCCTCTGTCAGGAGGCGGGCCTTATTTTTCGGGCCGTGGACCGGGGTGATGGCGAATTTCAATCGGGGCTGCCAGTGCATCCCCGGGTGGAGCGGGGCGATGTCTTCGAGGCCATCCGGGACTTCCGCCCCGACGCGGTGCTTTATGCCTGGCCGCCGCCAGGGCAGTCCCTGGCCCGGATTTGCCAGATGGATTTTCTGCATTATCTTATCATGGTGGGGGAGGCCGGCGGGGGCGCCACCGGGGACCCGGAGGACTGGCGGCGCCTGGCGCACCGGACCTCACCTTCCTTGAGCCGCTGGGGCCGCGGCCGTACCGGTCCTGAGCGGCATCGGGTCACCGTTTTCTGTGGCCGCGGCCGCCTCCTGGAAACCGCGGGTCAAAATGTCCGGGTGAACTGTCAGATTAATTATAGGGGGACTTAAATGAAGAAAATCCTGCTGGACTGCTTCTTCAAGCCAGAATCGGTGGCGGTGATCGGCGCCAGCGAAAAAGAGGGCAGTTTCGGCTCCATCCTGGTGCAGAACCTGGTGCGGGGCGGATTTACCGGGAGCATCTTTCCCGTTAACCGGAATTACCCCCAGATTCACGGCCTTACCGCCTATAACGCCATCACCGCCCTGCCGGCCCCGGCGGACCTGGCCATTATTGCCATACCCATCAAAGATGTGCCGGAGATCATCAAGAAGTGCGGCCAGGCGGGAATACGGGCGGCCATCGTCGTGTCCACCGGCGGCCGGGAAATCGGGCTGCCAGGGGAGGCGATCGAAGGCGCTATCAAGGAAGAGGCCGTCAAGGCGGGGGTGCGGTATTTGGGGCCCAACTCCATGGGGCTGCTGTGTCCCTCTGCCCACCTCAACGCCAGCCTCTCCCTCCAGATGCCCCCGGCGGGGAGCCTGGCGTTCATCTCCCAAAGCGGCGCCCTGTGCCAGTCCGTCCTGGGCTGGTCCACTCAGAAGAACATCGGCTTCAGCCACTTTATCAGCGTTGGCTCCATGACAGATCTGGACTTCGGCGACCTTATCGATTTTCTGGGCAACGAGGAAAAGGCCCGGGCCATCATTCTTTACATGGAGGGCCTGACCCAGCACCGCAAATTCATGAGCGCGGCCCGCTCCGTATCCCGGGTCAAGCCGATTATCGTGGTTAAGGCGGGGCGCAGCCAGGCCGGGGCCCGGGCCGCGGCCTCCCACACCGGGGCCATGGTGGGGGAAGACGCCGCCTATAGTGCCGCCTTTCGGCGGGCCGGCATCATCCGGGTGGATACTGTGGGCCAGTTGTTCGACTGCGCCGAGGCCCTGGGCAAGCTGAAGCTGCCTGCCGGCGGCGGGCTGGCGATCATCACCAATGCCGGGGGGGCGGGGGTTATGGCCGTGGACGCCCTGGATCGCTGGCGGATGGAGCCCGCGGTCCTGACCCCCGAGACCCTGGCAAAACTGGAAGAAATTTTGCCGGCTCACTGGAGCCGGGGCAACCCGGTGGACATCATGGGCGACGCCTCGCCGGACCGCTATCTGCAGGTGGTGCGCCTGGCCTTGAAGGCCCCGGAGTTTGCGGGCCTGGTGATCATCCTCTCACCCCAGTCCTTTACCGACCCCAGCGGGGTGGCCCGGGCCCTGGCCCCGGAGTTGCAAGGCCAGGCGCGGCCGGTGTTTGCCGTGTGGATGGGTGGCGAAGAGGTGGCCGAAGGGGTGCAACTCCTCAACGCGGCCGGCATTCCCACCTTTGAGACCCCGGAACAGGCAGTAAATACTTTTATGGAGATGTATTTTTACTCCCGGCATCTCGGCTTATTACAAGAGACTCCCCCCCAGATGGCCCAGGACCTGAATATCAGTACCAGGAGTGCCCGGACCTTTATTGACCAATGCTTGGAACGCCAGGCGACCATCCTCACGGAGTTGGAGTCCAAGGCCATTCTCTCGGCGTACGGCATTCCCATGAACCGCACAGTGGCGGCTGCTTCCGGCCAGGAGGCGGTGAGCGCCGCCCGGGGTCTGGGGTTCCCCGTGACCATGAAGATCAATTCTCCGGATATCACCCACAAGGCCGAGGTGGGGGGGGTCCGCATGCACATCCACAGCGAATCCGAAGTCCAGGCCGCGTTCCGCGAAATCACCAAGGAGGTTCAGGCCCTTAGACCCGCGGCCCGCATCCTGGGGGTCACCGTCCAGGAGCAGGAGAAGAGTCCCGACTGCGAACTGTTCATCGGCAGCAAGCACGACCCGGATTTCGGTCCCTTGATTCTGTTCGGAGCTGGCGGCGGCCTGACTGAAGTGCTCCAGGATGTGATGGTGGACCTGCCGCCCCTCAACCTGTTGCTGGCCAGGAGGATGATCGAAAAGACCCGGGTTGCCAAGATGCTTCAGGGCTACCGGAACCTTCCCCCGGCTAACCTGGACCGGCTCAGCGAAATCCTGGTGCGGGTTTCTCAATTGGTGACGGATTTTCCCGAGATCAGCGAGATGGACATCAACCCCCTGTCGGTGACCGGTGGCCGCGTTGTGGGCGTGGATGCCCGGATGGTGCTGGCCCCCAGTGCCGTGCCGGCTCCCCGGCACCTCATCATAGCCCCGTACCCCAACCAGTATGAGCGCCACTGGATGATGCGGGACGGCACCCCGTTGCTGCTGCGCCCCATTAAGCCCGAAGACGAATCGCTGGTCTCCGATTTTTACGGCAAGTGCTCGGAGGAAACCATCTATTTTCGCTATTTTCGGCATATCAAGAAGTGGAGCCACGAGATGCTCATCCGCTTCACCCAGAATGATTACGACCGGGAGCTGGGGCTGATGGCTATAGGTCAGCCGCCTGGTCCGGAAGTGATGCTGGGGGTGTCCCGCTTGGTGATGGACGCCCACCGGGAAACCGCGGAGTTTGCCGTCATCGTGGCGGACCGATATCAGGGTAAAGGCCTGGGCCCCAAACTGCTGGAAGAGGTCATCGGCATCGCCAAAGAAAACGAAGTGAAACTTTTGTGGGGCGAAGTCTTATCCAGCAACAAGACTATGCTGGACCTGGTGAAGCGCCTGGGTTTCACCTTGGTGCGACAGACGGAGGCCCAGACCTTCCGGGCGGAGTTGCAACTTTAGCTTGCAGCTTGGGGTAATCCAGCGCACGCCCTGCGCCCCAAAGGGATAGGACGGGATTTCAGAAATATAATGGCGTATTTTACCAGCCAGCCTCGCCCAGACCCCTCCGCAAACCCGGAGGGGAGGGATAAATTATTGCGCCAGGTTTAATAAGCAGGGTATTCGCTGGCGAATTTATGAACTGTTCCAATTAGTTTCGGAAACTAACTGAAAAAGAAGAGCACATGTCCGAACGCTTCCCCTATATAGTGGAAGAGGAATGTATCGCCTGCGTCACTTGCGAAGAGCTGTGCCCGGAGGTCTTCAAACTCAACGAGGGTCTGGGATTTGCCCAGGTGGTCAACCCCGGCGGCGGCTCGGAAGATAAAATCCAGGAAGCCATTGACGCCTGTCCGGTACAGTGCATCCATTGGACCGACCAGGGATAACCGCTTCCCCGGGGTGAGATGCTGCCATTTCCCGGCAATTATGGTAAATATTTGAAGCAGGCGCCGCATTGGCAAGGATTACGGCAAAGTGAGAGGGGAAATGAACGAGACGCGTCATCTTTTCGGCACCGACGGGGTTCGGGGGGTGGCCAACATCTATCCCCTGACCGCGGAGGTGGCCCTGCAGTTGGGAAGGGTCCTGGCTTACGTCATTAACTACGGCCCCGGGCGGAAACGCATCGTGGTGGGCAAGGACACCCGCATTTCCGGCTACCTCCTGGAGTATGCCATCACCGCAGGCATCTGTTCCATGGGGGTGGATGTATTGCTTTTGGGTCCGCTGCCCACCCCGGGGATCGCCTTCATCACTTCCTCGATGCGAGCCGACGCCGGGGTGGTCATTTCCGCCTCCCACAATCCCTATCAGGACAACGGCATCAAGTTCTTTTCCGGAGATGGTTTCAAGCTGCCCGATGAGATAGAAGTCCACATAGAGAGGCTGATGAGCGATGCGGATGTGGAGGGGGCCCGGCCCACAGCCACCGAGATCGGCCAGGCCTTCCGTATCGACGATGCCCGCGGCCGCTATATCTCCTTTCTGAAGAGCACCTTCCCCAGGGAACTGGAACTGGAGGGCCTCAAGATCGTGGTAGATTGCGCCCATGGGGCCACCTACAAGGTGGCGCCGGAGGTCTTAGTTGAGCTGGGGGCGGAGATCATCCCCCTCGGAGTGCGGCCCAACGGCAAGAATATCAACCGCATGTGCGGCGCCACCCATCCTGAGATCATGGCCTCCCTGGTAAAGCGCCACCGGGCCGACCTGGGGATCGCCTTCGACGGTGACGGCGACCGCTGTATCATGGCGGACCACACCGGCAGGGTGGTGGATGGCGACCATATTCTGGGAATCTGCGCCCTGGCTCTGCTGCGCCAGGGAAGGCTGCCTCACAAGACGGTGGTGGGCACGGTGATGACCAATCTGGGTCTGGAGGTGGCTCTGAAGAAGGCCGGCATAAAACTGGTGCGGGCCGCGGTGGGAGACCGCTACGTCCTGGAGGCCATGAAGAAAGGTGGCTATATCCTGGGGGGGGAACAGTCCGGGCACCTGGTCTTCCTGGATTACGCCACAACCGGGGATGGCATTCTCACGGCGCTGCGGCTGCTGGCGGTAATGCTCCGGGAAAACAAGCCCCTGGCCGAACTGGCCGGCTTCATGGAGGATTATCCCCAGGTTCTCATCAACCTGGAGGTCCGAGAAAAGCAGGATTTGCAAAGCCTGCGGCCGGCCCGGCAGGCGCTGCGAGAAGCGGAACGGCGCCTGGGTCCCCAGGGCCGCCTGCTGGTGCGCTACTCCGGCACCGAGGCGAAGCTGCGCATCATGACCGAAGGCGAGGATCGACAACTGGTGGAACGGGTGGCCCAGAACCTGGCCCAGACCCTGGACGCCTTGCTGAACTGAGGAGAAAGGGCTCATGCTGCTGGTGATGGATGTGGGCAATACCAACACGGTTATCGGGGTCTATCAGGACGGCCAGCTTCTCAGCGATTGGCGCATCCGCACCGAAAAAGAAGCCACCGTCGATGAGTTGGGCATCCTGCTGCGCAATCTCTTCCAGGCCCAGGGCCTGGTCCTGGACCCCGGCACCGACCTGATCATCTCCTCGGTGGTGCCTCCCATGAACAATACCCTGGAGGGCTTCTCCCAGCGCTACCTGAAGGTTCGGCCTCTGTGGGTGGGCCCTGGTATCAAGACAGGCATGCCCATCTGCTACGATAACCCCCGGGAAGTGGGCGCGGACCGCATCGTCAATGCGGTGGCCGCCTTTGAACAGGTGCAGGGCGCCGTGGTGATCGTGGATTTCGGCACCGCCACCACCTTCGACGTGGTTTCCCAGCGAGGCGAGTATCAGGGCGGGGTCATCGCACCGGGGGTGATGATCTCCTGTGAAGCCCTGTTTCTCAAGGCCTCCAAGCTGCCTCGGGTGGAGATCTTCGCCAAACCCAAGAGCATCATTGCCAAGGACACCATCAGCAGTATGAACGCCGGCATTATTTATGGCTACGCCGGGCTGGTGGACGGCATCGTGGCCCGCATCAAGAAGGCCATGGAAGACCACCCGCCCCGGGTCATCGCCACCGGCGGCCTGGCCTGCCTCATTGCCTCGGAAACCCAAAGCATCGACCTGGTGGATGATTATCTCACTCTGAAGGGCCTGAAGATTATCTACGAAAGAAACCACCCCCGCCGGGAAGAGCGCAGCAAGGGGATTGGCCAAGCCTAGCCGTCAGTGCAAGGGCTGGTTTTTTATTGGAGAAGGTCATGAGTGACTCTGGAGAGCTGGCCCCGGGCCGCCGCTATCTGGCAGAGAGCCGCTATCGCCGGGAGGAACTGGGAGGGGCGGGGCGGACCTATCCCCGGGCCCCCCTTTACAAGGAATACCCTGAAGCCCGGGGGCGCCTGCGCCTCGACCCCGAGGTGGAGCGCCCAGTCGCGGACCTGTGGCAATGCCTGGAACAGCGCCGCTCTCAGCGCGGTTATCAGGAGCGGCCTCTGACCCGGGGCGAACTGGCCGCCCTGCTCTGGGCCAGCCAGGGTGTAACCTACGCCAGCCGTGGCTATCTCCTCCGGGCGGCGCCCTCAGCCGGGGCCCTCTACCCGGTGGAAACCTACCTGGCGGTACACCGGGTGGATGGGGTGGAGCCGGGGATCTGGCACTTCCAGGTGCCGGACTTTTCCCTGGAGCTGCTGCAGGCGGGGGACTTTCGTCATTCATTGGTGGGGGCCGGACTCTCTCAAGGCTTCCTGGGCGCCGCCGGCGTGGTCTTCATCTGGACTGGGGTGCTCAACCGGGCCATGTGGAAATACCGGGAGCGGGCCATCCGCTACCTGTTCCTGGACGCCGGCCACATCTGCCAGAACCTGATGCTGGCCGCCACCGCTCTTAACCTGGGAGTCTGTCCGGTGGGGGCCTTCTTCGACGGGGAAGTGGAGCGCCTGGTGCAGGTGGACGGGGTCGAGGAAGCGGCCCTCTACCTGGCCGCGGTGGGACCGTTATGATATTTTTGGGTTTTCGATTAGAAAAGCAGGGGCGAGTTGCTGGGTAGCCAGCTGATCCCCCTGGAAAAAAATTCACTGGAGGAGAACACCGTGGTGCGATGGTTAAGCATGATGATTTTGGCCGCCTGCCTGGCTCTGGGAGGAATGGCGCCGGGCTGGGCCAGCACCGTTCAGGAAAAGGTCCAGGAATCCACCGGGAAGGCCGCCCAGAACTACATGAAGGAGGGGCTGCTGCTGGCCGGCGAGGGACAGGACGCCCAGGCGGCTTCCGCCTTCCGCCAGGCCCTCGCCCTCAAGCCCGATTGGGCCGAGGCTCATTGCCTCTTGGGCAGCGTCCTGTCCCGCGCCGGCAACCTGCGGGAGGCGGAGGAGGAACTGCGCAAGGCGGTGCAATTGCAGCCCGATTATGCCGAGGGCTGGAATGCTCTGGGGGAATTTCTCAAGTCCCGCGGCAAAGACCAGGAAGCCCAAGAGGCCTTTGCCAAGGCCAAGCAGTATGCCCATCCCCGGCATTAGGGCCAGGAGCGCCTCCTCTTCCTAAAAAAAATCTTCCCGGTTTCCTAAGGTGGGGGGGCGATCAATTCAAGAAGACCACCAGGCGGTTTTTGCCATCGGCGGTGCGGTAGTAGATGAGGCTCTCCGCCAGGTGCTCCAATGCATTGAGATGCAGGGCGTCCACGGGGGAAGCCATCCCACCGGGGTTGCCCGGGGGTTTCTCCAGGGAATTTTTCGGGACTGCATCGTCTTCAAACATCAGGCGCAACCTGGGGCCCTTCTCCTCCAATTCCACGGCGATGGAACCAGGTTCGCCGGGCTGATAGGCTTGATCCACCAGGTGCCGGAAGATCCGGGTGGCCGCCAACTCCAGGGACCGGAGCCTGGCTGCCGGCAGGCCCCGGTCCTTACTCCACTGGCTGATGAAGGCCTCCAGCAGCCTCAAGTTTTCCGGTCGATTAGTCAGGGTCAGACGGGAGGCGGCCATGGCCGTGCAAGTCCTATCAAAAGGGTTTCCGGTTTTCGGCTAACAACTAGTGTTGTGCTCCGTAAATAGTATGGCATTAAATCAAGTGAAAACCCAAGTTCCAATGGTATTAAAGTCCCCCTTTGGAAAAGGGGTATTTAGGGGGATTTCAGGAGGTTATTTTAAATCCCCCCTGCCCCCCTTTTCCAAAGGGGGGTTAAAAAGACCGTAGTTTGATAACCCTCCGACCGAGTCTCGCATCCCTGTCTCCTTTCCCAGGGTTGGCCCGGAATGGCGGCGGCCAAGACTTTGCCAGGTATTGTTCCAAGAATCATGCCAAGGTGGGCCAGGGAAATAAATCTTGAAGTTACCCATGGTTAGCCTGTAGGCAGCACGAGCCGGAACCGCGGCCAGGGATGGGGATGAGGGAGATTCTCTTGGGAAACAAACATATGGTTATTCTTATTTCAGGTAATTCTTGCGGCATAATCCAGGGTCAAAGTTTCCGTTACCGCTTGAGCACCTGGCGCACCCCGGCCTGCTCCGCAGCAGGCTGCCGGAAGCGGTCCCGCTCGCTGAAGATGCAGCCACAGTACTGCTGCTTGTAAAGCCCCAGCTTTCCGGACTTGGCTCGGCCTTCGCCCCAGCCCCGGCGAAAATCCTCGTAGTAAAAGGGCACCCCCACCTCCTGGACCAGCGATTGCCCCAATTCTCTGATTAATTCATGGTTTTGAAATTTGCTGTAGAGGAGGGTGGAGGTGAAGGCGTCGAACCTGCCGCTCCGGGCTATCCGGGCCGTGGCGCTGAGGCGCAGATAATAGCAAAAGCGGCAGCGCTCCGCCTCCCGAAAGGCCAGGTTACGCAAGAATTCTTCCAGGGGATAGCTCCGGTCCCAGATCACCGGCAAGCCGACCTTGGCGGCATAGGTCTCCAGGGTGGCGGCCCGACGCAGATATTCCTGGTAGGGGTGGACGTTGGGGTTGGAAAAGAAGCCGCGCACCTGGTGGCCCTTTGCGGATAAGGCTGCCAACGGGTAGATGGTGCAAGGGGCGCAGCAGATGTGCAGCAAAATCTTCATGGACGACAGGTGGTATATCCCATGACCCTTTTTACCGTTTGCCCCAGCTCGCCGATATTGGCCACCACAGTCACCCCGGCTCGGCTGAGGGCCGCCATCTTGTCCGCGGCCTTGCCGCTGCCTCCCGAGATGATGGCCCCGGCATGCCCCATGCGTTTGCCCGGCGGCGCGGTCTGTCCGGCGATGAAGCTCACCACCGGCTTGGAGACGTGCCCGGAGATGAAGGCCGCGGCCTCCTCTTCGGCAGCGCCGCCGATTTCCCCGATGAGCACCACTCCCTCGGTCTGGGGATCAGCCGCAAACAATTGTAGCATATCTATGAAATCGGTGCCAATAATCGGATCGCCGCCGATGCCCACGCAGGTGCTCTGGCCGATGCCCAAAAGGGTCATCTGATGCACCGCTTCATAGGTGAGGGTGCCGCTGCGGGACACCAGGCCCACGGGCCCAGGCTTATGGATCTGGCCCGGCATGATGCCCACCTTGGCCTGGCCCGGGGAGATGATGCCCGGGCAGTTAGGGCCGATGAGGCGGCAGCCGCTGTCCTTGAGGACGGCCATGACCTTCACCATGTCCAGGGTGGGGATGCCCTCGGTGATGCACACCGCCAGCTTGACCCCGGCGGCGGCGGCCTCCAGGATGGCGTCGGCGGCAAAGGCCGGGGGCACGAAGATCAGGGAGGTGTTGGCCCCCGCCTCTTTGACCGCCTGGGCCACGGTGTTAAAAACCGGGACGCCGTCCACCTGCTGGCCGCCCTTGCCCGGGGTCACCCCGGCCACGATCTTGGTGCCGTATTCGGCGCAGGCCCGGGCGTGGAAGGAACCTTCCTTGCCGGTAATCCCCTGCACCACCACGCGGGTGTCGTTATTTACCAGAACGCTCATATCTCACCTTTCAGTCTTTTCTGGTTCACGAAGCAGCCCCCCGGGAACCAGCTTTTCTACCTCAACCTTGAAGGGCAGGGTAGGGGTGGGGGTGATTCTCACCCCACCAGGGCCGCCACTTTTTGGGCCGCGTCCCGCATGTCGGTGGCCACGGTGAACGTGAGGCCGGAATTCTTCAGGATCTCCCGGCCCTGCTCCACGTTGGTCCCCTCCAGGCGGACGATGATGGGGACCTGCACCTTGACCACTTTCACCGCCTCCACCACCCCGTTGGCCAGGACGTCGCACCGCAGGATGCCGCCGAAGATATTGATGAGCACCCCCTTGACGTGAGGGTCCCCCAGGATGATGCGGAAGCCGTTGCTGACCATCTCGGCGGAGGCGCCGCCGCCCACGTCCAGGAAGTTAGCGGGTTCGGCGCCGGCGGCCTTGATCAGGTCCATGGTGGCCATGGCCAGTCCGGCGCCATTCACCATGGCGCCGACATTGCCGCTGAGGCGGATGTAGTTGAGCTGGTGCTTGCGGGCCTCAAATTCCAAGGGGTCCATCTCACTCGGGTCTTCCAGGCCGGCCAGGTCGCGGTGGCGGAACATGGCGTTGTCGTCCAGGTTGAGCTTGGCGTCCAGGGCCAGCAGGGCTCCGGATTTGGTGACCACCAGGGGGTTGATCTCCGCCAGGGAGCAGTCCAGGCCGATGAACAGCCGGTAAAGGTTGTCGATAAAGCTCACCGCGGGGCGCAGCAGCTGGGAGTCGAGGCCCACCCCGAAGGCCAGGTTGCGGGCCTGATAGGGCAGGCAGCCGGTGATGGGATTCACCGCCTCTTTGATGATCAACTCCGGGGTGCGGGCCGCCACCTCTTCAATCTCCATCCCGCCGGCGGAGCTCATCATGATCACCGGACGACCCAGGGTGCGGTCCGGAACGATCCCCAGGTACAGTTCCCGGGCGATCTCCTGGGCCTGCTCCACCAGGACCTGGTTGACCACCTTCCCCTCGGGGCCGGTCTGGGGGGTGATCAGGGTCATACCCAGGATCTGGCCCGCCAGCTGCTCCACCTCCTGGGCCGTAGCCGCGGTCTTGATGCCCCCGCCCTTGCCGCGGCCGCCGGCGTGGATCTGGGCCTTGACCACAAAAGGGCCGGCCGGCAGGTTCTCGGCCACCTGGCGGGCCTGGACCGCGCTCCCGGCCACCGCTCCCTCGGGCACCGGTACCTGGAATTTCCTGAGCAATTCTTTGGCCTGATATTCGTGAATCTTCATAATATCTGTCCCTTCCCCCAACCAAGATTAATAAAGATTAAACCAGACCGGAATAAGAAGTAAAGAAAAAAACAATGCATGGAGCGCCGGGCAGCAGTTAGAAGGCGTGCAAAAGATATTGGACAAATATTGTAACAAAATTAATTACAGATGGGGGCAAGTTCATTAAATCTTGCCCAACAATAGTCCAACAACTAATGATAAGCCTCTTCTACAAAGCAATGAGGTAATTAGGCCGCGCATATTTAATCCATACGATAAATAATAAATCCTGGTTCCCATAAAACAGGTAGATAGGGTTAATTTATTAGGTCAAATATTATTAAGTAAGCGCCGCGGGCTCCCTCAGGGGTCGTGGTGGTCTGCGCCCCAGAAATCCGGGTGCTTTCCGGGGGGAACCGGTATGTGGTAATCGAGGCGGTAGAGGACCACGATCAGGATGATAGTGCCCAGCAACATCCAGATGGGCCCGAAGAGCCACAACACCAGGAGCACCCCGATATAGTAACCCCGCATGCCGAAAGTGTAATGGAAGGTGGCGTGACTGAGGATACCCGCAACGTAATCCGGGGTAAGCTTGTGAGCCAGGGTGGAGGGGACGTTAATTATGAAATTGACATGGTTGAAGGAGCGGATGGACATGGTAAAGTTAAAGAAGATGATGAAGAAATCGATGATGATCACCATGAGTTTGAAGAGCCACAGGACCCGGTGCTCCCGGACCAGTTCGCTGAGGCCGGGGGTGATTTCCCCCATCTTCTCGGGGCTGGCGGCGATGCTGATGATCCCCAGGCAGATGAGAATGGCGGTGGAGGCCAGAAAACTCGAGGCCATCACCCAGTTGCGCAGCGTCTGGACAGCCAGGATGTCCCGCTTGTCCGCCATGACGGACTCCACCCAGTGGAGGCGCAAGTGATTGGTGACCCCGATGGAGGTGGTCAAGGGGTGACGCCGCACCAGGTAGATTAGGCGCACGTGGTAGATAATCAGGATGAGGAAGGAGGCGGAGGTAAGGTAGAACTCCAGGTTGGCATGCTCCAGGGGCGATTCCATCTGAGGGCTCCTCCAGAAAACCACAGGGCTAACCGGCCATGAGCCAGGGCGTCTTTAAAACTCCGGATAAGCCGCCGATCTCGAGCCTGGTTCAGGTGGCCACCTCCCACCCGGAAACGCCTCTGAATTATCAACTACCATTTTTCCAGATTGGATGCAATTCCCCCGGGGACTCTTTAGCCCTCGGGTGCGGTTCATTTACCAGAAAATCTCGGGAGCCATCATCTGCCCAGCGGCTTTAGGACTTGAGAAAAGCCGGGGTAACTTTTATGATAGAATAGTCCGGCCAATTTGCCTGGGCGGAAGTTAGCGGATGGTTTCTCAGATGATCAGCGGGCCGCGGCTGCCCGTCCCGGAAACCGACCAGAGAGGAGAACATGAAAAAGATCGTGTTGCTGCGCCACGGCGAAAGTATCTGGAACCAGGAAAACCGGTTCACCGGCTGGATCGATGTGGGCCTCTCCGGGCGGGGGGTGGAGGAGGCGGTCCAGGCGGGCCGCACCCTGGCTCAAGAGGGGTTCACCTTTGAGGTGGCCTTCACCTCCATGTTGAAACGGGCCATCAAGACCCTGTGGCTGGCCCTGGAGGAGATGGACCTGATGTGGATTCCGGTGCAGCATAGCTGGCGCCTCAACGAGCGCCACTATGGCGCTTTGCAGGGCTTGAACAAGGCGGAGACCGCGGCCCGGCACGGGATGGAACAGGTGAAGATCTGGCGGCGCAGCTATGATGTGCCGCCGCCGCCCCTGAGCCCGGACGATCCCCAGTATCCCGGGCGCGACCCCCGCTATGCCGGCATGCGGCCGGAGGAAATTCCCCTCACCGAATGCCTAAAGGACGTGGTGGCTCGCTTTTTGCCCTACTGGCATGAAACCGTGGCGCCGGCGGTGGCCGCGGGGCGTCAGGTGCTGGTGGCCGCCCATGGCAATAGCTTGCGGGCCCTGGTGAAATATCTCGATGGGGTCTCGGAGGAAGAGATCGTCGGTCTCAACATTCCCACCGGCATCCCCCTGATCTATGAGCTCAACGACGACCTAACCCCGATTCGCCACTATTACCTGGGTGATCCAGAGGCAGTGGCCCGGGCCATTCAATCGGTGGCCGACCAGTTGAAAAAGAAGGCCTGAGGGCGGCAGCCAAGCTACCGGTTCACCCGCAGCTGATAGTTTTCGATCTTGAGGCTCAGGGTCTTGGGGTTGATTCCGAGAATGCGGGCGGCGTCCTGGCGGCGGCCCTTGGTGCGGTGCAGGACGAACTGGAGGTAGCGTTTTTCCATGTCCTGCAGGGTATGGTCTTCCTCGGTAAACACCTAAAACTCCGCCTGGCGCTGGGAAATGAAGCTGGGAAGAGGCTCCGGCTCGTCCACTACCAGAACCTGCCGGTGGTTGGCGTCACTCTCCCGCCTTTCCACCCTTCCCGCTGGCAAGGGTGGGCAGCAATACCCGGAAAAGCGTGCCCCGGCCCACTTCGCTCTCCACCTCCACCGTGCCCCGGTGCGCTTCCACCAGGCATTGGACCAGGGACAATCCCAGGCCGGTGCCGATCACCTGGCGGGTCTTGGGATGCTTGACCCGATAAAACTTGTCGAAGATTCTGGAAAGATCTTCGGGCTCGATGCCGATCCCGGTATCCTGCACCGCCACTTCCAGGTAGTCACCGCGGGAGACCGCGGACATGGTAACCTGGCCGCCGTCTGGGGAGTAATTGACCGCATTGTTCACCAGGTTGGTAAAGACCTCCTCCATGCTGCGCCGGTCGGCCAGGATCTGCTCTATCTCAGCCGGCAGTTCCAGTTGCAGCCTCACGTGCTGCCCTTCCGCCTTGGCCCGCATCAGTTCCACCACCTCTTGCAATACCTCCCCCAACTGTAAGGGCACCTGCTCCAACTGTCCCCGGCCGGCCTCCATCCGGGCCAGGTCTAAGAGGTCATTGATGAGGTCCAGCAGCCCCTGGATCTTGGCCTGGGCCCGGTTGAGCAATTCCGCCTGCTTGGGGCTCAGCTCCCCGGCCAGGCCGTCCAGGATCACCGCATGTTGTTGTTTGATGGCCGCCAGGGGGGCGCGCAACTCGTGGGAGACCATGCGCACGAAGTCGTTCTTCATCTCGTCCAGCTCTTTGAAACTGGTGACGTCGTGAAAAACCGTGACCGTCCCCAACACCTGCTGATCCGGCCCCAAAAAGGGCGCCGACAGGGCTCGCAGATGCACCCGGCCCTGGTTCAGCTCCTGGGAGATGGCCTTTGTGGGATTGCCGGGTAGCTCCGCCAGCAGTTCTTGGATGGCTTCCCGGAAGGAGGCCGCGGCGATATAGGCGTCCAGGGGTCCGGGCTGGGGCGGCGGGGTCGACAGACCCAGGAGCTGTAGGAGGCAGTTATTGTGCAAGACCACCTCCGCCTCCTTGTTGGTTACCAGCACTCCGTCGGCCATGCAGTTGACTACGGCGTGCATGCGGCTCTGCTCCAAGGCCAGGTTGTCCAGGTTGCGGGCCTGCTCCTCTTGCAGGAGGCGGGTCTGCTCCTGCAATTGGTGCTTCTCCAGGGCCCGCCGCACCACCAGGGCGAGGTGATCGATGCTGAAGGGCTTGGTGACAAAATCGTAGGCCCCCTTCTTCATGCATTCCACCGCATCGGCCACCGTACCCAGACCGGTCATGATGACCACCGGAATCTCGGGGTAGCGGACGCCGGCCTCCTCCAAGACCTCCAGGGCCCCCATCACCGGCATCTTCAGGTCGCAGAGGATCACCTGCACCGACTCGGTGGCTAACTGCTCCAAGGCGTCCTGGCCGTTAACCGCGGTGATCACCCGGAAGCCCTCGCCGGTTAAGACCAGCCTGCAGCCCTGGCGCAGCACCTCTTCGTCATCCACCACTAAGATTGTATCCTGCTGCGGCATGAACCTACCCCTTATAAAACGTCCGCTCAGCAACCCGCCGTTGGCCCTGCCCAGGAGCCCAGGGTTTACTGCTGTTTAGCGCTCACCCTTCCGACTCCAGGCCAGGCCCTGGTTCCTTGAATTCCAAAGGAAGGGTCACGGTGAAAGTGGTGCCGCCCCCCGGGGGACTGTCTGCCTTGATAGTGCCGCCGTGCCGCTGAATGACCCCGTAGACAATGGACAATCCCAGCCCCGTACCCTTACCCGGCGGTTTGGTGGTGAAAAAGGGGTCGAAGATCTTGTCCCGGACCTCCGGCGGGATGCCGCAGCCGGTGTCGGTGAACCGCAGCTCCACTCCCTTCGCCCCCCGGGTGGGATGGCTGCTGACGCTGATGGTCCCGGAGCCGTTCATGGCATCCGCGGCGTTGAGGAGCAGGTTGGTAAAGACCTGCTGGATCTGGCCCGGGTCGCCGATGATTTGCGGCAGCCTCGGGTCCAGTTCCTGCTGGATCTTGATATTGTGGAAAAATGCCTGGTGGCGGACCAGGTCGACGCAGTTGCGGAAGACCTCGTTGAGGTCGAAAAGCCGCTTTTGACCCAGGGAATGACGGCTGAAGTCCAGCAGGCGATTGACGATCTGCTGGCAGCGCATGGTCTGGTTGATAACGACCTCGATATTCTCCCGCAGAGAAGGGTGCTGTTCCAGTTCCCGGGCCAGCAATTCCGCATAGATAAGAATTCCGGCCAGGGGGTTGTTGATTTCGTGGGCCACCCCCGCGGCCATCCTTCCCAGGGAGGCGATCTTTTCCGCCTGCACCAGCTGGCGGTGGGTGGCCTCCAGTTCCTTATGTACCTTCAAGATTTCCCGCAGGTCGGAAAAGATGCCGACACTCCCCACCTCCTGGCCCCGTTCCCGGATGATGGTGGCGGAGAAGTTCACCGGCACCTCCTCGCCGTTCTTGTTGATTAAGGTGAGCTGGGTAGTATTCAGTTTGTCCGGCGGGCCGTATTCGTCGCTACGCATCCGCGCCATCATCTCCGCGGCCAGATGGGGGGGGTAAAAGCGGCGGAAGTTCTCAGGATTGCCAATGATCTCTTCGGCCTTATAGCCCAGGATACGTTCGGCCCCTTCGTTGAAGATGATGGGGACCCCTTTGGTGTCCACCACCACGATGCCGTCCACGGAACTGCGGATCAGGTTATGGAGAAAGACGTTGGTCTTTTGTAGTTCCCGTTCGATCTGAATTCGCTCGGTGAGATCCCGCAGGTAAAGGCAGGTGAGGATCTTGGCGCCCAGCCGGGAGGCAGTCATGCAGGTTTCAAAGATCATGGACTCTTCCTCTTCCTGGCGCGGCAGGTTCAGAAGGCTGCAAAAACGGTACTCCCGCTCCTGGCCCAGGTCCAGAAGGTGAGCCAGCTCCAGGGCCATGTGCAGATGCTGGGAAGTGAGGACCTCGCCCAGGTGTTTGCCCAGCAACTCTTCCTTGGGCCGGCGGAGAATTTCCGCCATCCGGGAATTAACGTAGACCAGGCGCTGATTCTCATCCGCCATCAACAGGCCTTCCTGGCTTTGCTCGGTGAGGAGATCGAGTTTGGCTTCGGCTTCCACAATATGGGAGATGTCCCGGATTGCCTCGAAGCCGCCGATGATCTTGCCTGAAGGGTCGGTGATGATGGAGGCCGAGACCGTCACCGGGATCTCCTGGCCGTGGCGATTCCTAATTACTCGCCGCAAACCAGAAAGGGGCTTCTTTTGTTCCATGACTTGCTTGATGATGCAGTCGCAGGTGCCGCACTGCCTGCTGTTCAACACCTGGCCGCAGGTCATGCGGCCCACCGCTTCCTCGCGGGAGTAGCCGGTGAGCCGCTCCAGGCGGTCATTCATATGGGTCAGCACCAGGTCCTGGTCCACCATAAAGAAAGGCATGGGGAAGTTATCCAGGATGCTGGCCAGGGTGGCGATTTGCAGTTGCACCGCCGGATGCGCCAATAGTTCCTCTTGCCCCCGGAGTACCACCAGGCATCCTGCGGATTCCTTCTTGGGGCCTTTGATGGGGGTGGCGGTAACCGTGAGGGGGGTGGTGCTGGCCCAGCCCGCCTTTAACAGGATGGGGGCGCCCTGCAGGGCCTCGCCATCCCTGGGACAGCGAGCCCGGCGCGCCGTGGGGTCGGCGCTCAGTGACAGGCCGGTTAGTTGGGAGCAGATGGGGCAGGGGTCTCCCAACCGCAGGGTGGCGCCGAAAAGCTTTGCCGCCGCCCGGTTTAAAAAGACCACCCGGCGGTGGCGGTCGGCGATCAAGACCGGATCGGGGAAATCCATCAACAGCGGGGCGCAGGCCTCACCCAGGGCCGAGGCGTCGCTGGCCAACCGGGGGTGGCGATTCCCGGCCGCTTTGGGGGCCTTCTCCTGTTTCATCCTCATGCCCCGGACCTCGCGGCAGGCGGCGTCGGGACCTCCACCGGCGCGGCGAAGGTTTGGCCCAGGACCAGTTGCGCCGCGGCCAGTTCGTGTTGCCGGATGATGAGGGAGATGCTGGAAATGGTGCAGCTGAGGGCCAACAGCGAGATGTGGGCCTTCTCCAGAGCCACCGTCAGGGTCCTGGCGATACCGAAGCGGTCACCGAAGTGGGGGCCGTGCAGGAAGATGCCGGCCACCGGGGTGAGGCGCATGGGCCGGAGGCCGGGCAGGCGCTTCTTCAGGATGCGGCGGATATCGGGGCCGCGCTCCCCTCCGGGCTGGGGGGCATAGGTGCTGAAAGACAGGAGGAACTCCTTGCCCCCCAATCCGGGGAGGGCCACCAGAAAGGGAATTTGCAACCCCAGGCTTCCCAGGTCCAGGAGGGCGTCGGCAAAGCCAGCCAGGATGTCCGTAGAGGAGATGATTAGACCCCAAAGGTCCAGATCCGGCTGGGGCAGGATCCAATAGACCTTGGTGACCTTTTCCTGATAGCTGGCCACCGCCTGGCGCAGCAGTTCCTCCGGGTGGCTCTGGGCCGCAAAGAATTCCTGGGGCGACGAGAAGGCCGGGAACTGGAAATTATCGAACAACCGGTTCACCGCGGCCTTGACTCTCCCGGAGGGCAACACCACAGAGATCGCCGCCGGTGAACTGCCCAGGCCGTGGACCATTACCCTGGCCTGGGCCAGGCTGAGGATGAAATTGCCGATGATCTCCGGGCGTTTGTCGTGGGGGTAGAGGGAGAGAATGGCGGTGCCGGGCTGCAAATGCACCGCCGCCTCCGGACCGGCCTGGGTCCTTAACAGGGCAAAGGCAGCTTCCCCGGACTGGCTCGCGGTGCACAAGACTTCGCGATCGCTGGCCATGTGGGCAAGGAAGCTGAGGTTGATGCGGTTAAGGGCCAATGGGGTACAGACCCGCTCGGCGAGGCGACCCTCATCTTGAGGGAAGGAAGCTACCAGGCAGGCTCCCCCCTCCAGGACTTTAAGACCCCCAACACTGCTTCTTTCTGGTTTCCGCTCCAAGGTTAGTCAGGCGCATGGCGTCATGCTATCAAGAAACCGTCAAATCAATCTTAGCACCGCTTCCACCAGGGTAACCGCGTCCACCGGCTTGGGGATGAAGTCCTCGGCTTCCATGGCCATGCCTTCGGCATGGCTGTAAGTGGTGTTGGGCACTGCGTCGCCCACCGCGGTGAGCATGATGATGGGAATGTCCTCGGTCCACTTGTTGGACTTCAATTCCTTGCAAAGCTGGTAGCCGTTCTTGCGGGGCATCATGACGTCCAGGATCAACACGTCGGGACGGCGTTTCTTGATGGCCGCTTCGCCTTCCAGGCCATCGTAAGCCTTGCCCACCTCAAAACCCTTGCCCTCCAACATCATCGCTACGGTTTCCACCAGATCAGGATCATCGTCCACGATCAGCACGTACTTTCCAGCCATGAGGCCTCCCCTTTCTAAGTGATCGTCCTCATTATGGACTTAAAGTTTATAAATTACAAGGCAGATTAGACCGGTGGGCTTCCTCCGGAATAAATTGCCTCTCCCGCGGCTAACTGCCGCCGCCCATCCGGGGCCGGGGGTAGAGGCCGACGCGTTCCACGATTTCCGGCACCTTCTCTTCCCATTCGATGGCCATCAGGTGGAAGCCGCGAATCCCCGGCACGCCCTTCAATTCCTCGACCTGCTCCACCGCCAGGTTGATACCCTCCTCCGCCTGTTTCTCCTTGGGGACACCCGCCAGGCGCTTGACCACCTCATCGGGGACATCCATTCCCGGCACTCGTTTTTGCATGTATTTGGCCATGCCCACGTTCTTCATAGGGGTGATCCCCGCCAGGACCGCCACTTTTCCGGTGAGGCCCCGGTCCCCGGCGATCTTCATGAATTCTTTGAACTTGTCCAGGTTGTAAACACACTGGGTCTGGACGAACTGGACCCCGGCGGCTGCCTTCTTGCCCATGCGGATCACCCGCATGAAGACATTGGGGCCGGCGAAGGGGTTGACCGCGGCGCCGATGAACATCTGGGGCCGCACTTCGAATTGATAGCCTCCCAGGAGCCGCCCCTCGTCCCGCATCGTCCTCGCCGCCATGGCCAGTTGGGCGGAATCCAGGTCAAAGACGTTGGCGCAACTGGCGTGGTCGCCGAAGTGCTGGTGGTCGCCGGTGAGGCAGAGGAGATTATGGATCCCGAAGGACGCGGCCCCCAGGATGTCGCTTTGCAGGGCGATGCGATTCCGGTCCCGGGTAGTCATCTGCAGAATGGGCTCCAGACCCATGAGCTTGATGCGGATGCAGCAGGCCAGAGAGCACATGCGGCACACCGAGGTCTGATTGTCGGTGACGTTGATGGCGTCCACATGGTCCTTGATCAGCTTGGCCTTATGTTCGATCACCTCACCGTCGGCGCTGCGGGGTGGACCCACTTCGGAGGTGACGGCCAACTGGCCGGAGGCGATGATCTGCTGGAGTTTGCTGGGAGTAGTGGCGCTCATATCCGTAGGTCCTCTCTGACGATCTTGCGAGGGCCACCGTCCCGGGAGGTAGTCCAGTCTTTGGGTTCCACGAGTTTTTCAAAGCGGTCCAGTTGCCCCAGGGTCTTTAAGCGCTCGTAAATCAGCTCCCAGCCGCAAGGGATGTCCGGGTTGATCTCGCACTTGCCCTTGTCGGAACCGCCACAGGGGCCGTTGAGCATGCGCTTGGAACAGCGGGTGATGGGACAGATGCCACCGGTCTCGGCCAGGATGCAGCGGCCGCAAGCCTGGCAGCGTTCGGAGTAAAGCCCCCGCTCCTCGTTGACCCCCAGAAAACAGGTATCCACCCCGGGGAAGACTGGCTTGTGATTATACATTTCCGCCAGGTATTGGGCCCCGACCCCGCAGGCCAGGGAGACCGCGGCGTCGTAGCCTTCCATGCGGTCGTTGAGCTGCGCCAGGTATTCCTTTTCACACTGGCGGGTGAGGCTGGTCTCATCCACCTGGACCTCCTTGCCTGCCTGGGTGAAATATAGTCTGAGGGCCGCGGCCAGAATCTTCACTTCCTTCAGGCCGCCGGCTTCGCACACGGTGACGCAGCCGTCGCAGCCGGCAATGAGCAATTTATTGAAATCCTTGACGTTATCGATAATTTCCTCTAACGGCTTGGGTTTTGCCTTGATCATGTGGTTACCTCCCCGGCCTCTCTGACCATCTTGCCATTTCCCCTGGCGTGGCGAATAGGGCTTGGACCCAGTTCCAGGATTTTATTGGTCATCTCTATGACAATCTCGGCGAACCTTCCCCCCATGCCGGAGGAGAGGTTGTACATCGCCACCCGCTCGGCGCCCAGGCCCACCGTGTCCAGGATCTCCTTGGCCCGTTTCACCCGGGTCTTGGCGTACAAATTGCCCCCCATATAATGGCAGTCCCCTTCCATGCAGCCCACCACGATGACCCCGTCGGCCCCAAGTTCAAAGGCCTGGAGCAGGTGGAGGATATCCACCTTGCCGGTGCAGGGGACCTCGATGATCCGGAGGCTGGGCGGATATTGCAGTCGCATCGAACCTGCCAGGTCCGCAGCGGAATAGGCTCAGTAATGGCAACAGAACCCGACGATCTTCGGCTCAAAATTCTCCATCAGGCCCTCCTGGGAGTCAGTGTTCTTTCCGGAACCGGAACTCTAATACAAGGCCTTGATCTTGGCGCTCAACTGATCGTCCTCAAAATGGGACAGCTGGATCACCTTGGCCGGACACTCCGAGGCGCAGATACCGCAACCCTGGCACGTGGCCTCGTTGATCTCCGAGACGTTCTCCCGGTTGATCTGGGGCACGCCGTAGGGACAGGTGCGCACGCACACCAGGCAAGCGGCGCAGCGGTCCGGGGACACCACGGCGGTGACGCCGCTAATGGTCTGGCGGGTGTCCGCCAGAAAGGCCCCGGCCCGGGAGGCTGCGGCCTGGGCCTGGGCGATGGACTCGCTGATGAGCTTGGGTGAGTGCGCCATGCCACAGAGGAAGATGCCCTCCGAGGCAAAGTCCACCGGCCGCAGCTTGGCGTGGGCCTCGATAAAGAAGCCCGCGGCGTTCCTGGGGATTTTCAGGAGCGAGGCCAGTTCCTCGGTATCATTGGGCCGGGCCCCGGCGCTCAGGACCACCGCGTCCACCGTCATGGTCACCGGGCGTCCCAGGACGAGATCCACATAGGTGATGCTCAACGCCCCGTTGTCGTTTTTCACTTCCGGCGGGCGCTCCGGGTCGAAGTGGGCAAAGAGCACCCCCTGGTCCCGGGCCTCCAGGTAATAGTCCTCCAACAGGCCATAAGTGCGCATATCCCGATAGAAGATGACCACCTGCATCTCCGGGTTGCCTTTCTTCAACTGCAGGGCGTTCTTTACCGCGCCCTGGCAGCAGATGCGGCTGCAGTTGGGGTTTTCTGCATTCCTGGAGCCGACGCACTGGATCATGGCTAGCCGCTTCCAGGCGGCTGCCTCTCCAGGTTTTTCCTGGAGGAAACGGCCCAGTTCCAACTGGGTCATGATCCGCTGGTGTTGGCCATAGAGGAATTCCTGGGGGACGTACTCATGGGCCCCGGTGGCCACCACGGTGACGCCGTGGTCGATTTGGCGTTGGTACATGCCGGGCCCCACCAACACCTCGGTGGTGAAGTTGCCTTTGTAGCCCTTGAAGCCCACCACCAGGGCTTCGGTGAGTACCTGGATGTTGCCGTGGGATTTCACTTTTCCGATGAGCCCGTCGAGATAGGCCGCCACCTCCAGGCCTTCAATGGTATGGTGGAGGTTGCGGGCATTACCGCCCAAATGTTCATCCTTCTCCAGGATGATGGTCTCGAAGCCCTGGTCTCCCAGGTTGAGAGCCGCATTCAGCCCCGCCACCCCGCCGCCGATGACCAGGGCCCGCTGATTGATGCTCAGGGGCTTTTCCTGCAAGGGCTTCAGCAGGGAGGCCCGGGCCACCGCCATGCGCACCAAGTCCTTGGCTTTTTCCGTGGCCTTGCCGGGCTCCTTCATGTGCACCCAGGAGTCCTGGTTGCGGATATTGGCCATCTCGAAGAGGTATTTGTTGAGCCCCGCGTCGATCAAGGTCTCCCGGAACAGGGCCTCGTGGGTGATGGGGGTGCAAGCTGCCACCACCACCCGGTTGAGTTTCTGTTCTTCGATGACCTTGGCCATGGTCACCTGGGTATCCTGGGAGCAGGTAAAGAGATTCTCATCAGCTAACACTACGTTGGGCAGCGTCCTGGCGTAAGCTGCCAGCTCCGGCACGTTGACGATGCCGCCGATGTTAATGCCGCAATTACAGACGAAGACCCCGATGCGGGGGGTATCCTCCGGGCTCACCTTGAGTTCCGGCGGCACTTCCCGGGTCTTGGTCCGGGTCCAGCGCACCTCGCCCAGGGTGGCGCTCACTGCGCCCGCGGCAGCCGAGGCCTGCATGACCGACTCGGGGATGTCCTTGGGCCCCTGGATGGCGCCGCAGACGTAAACCCCGGGCCGGGACGAGACTACCGGCGCCGCCGGCTCGGTGTCGCTGAAGTTGTGCTTATTCAGGTTAATCTTTACGGTCTGGGCCAGGCGCTTGGCGGCGTCGCTCACCTCCATGCCCACCGACAGGACTACCAGATCGAACTCTTCAGATTTCTGCTGTCCGGATTCATCCCGGTAATTGATCTTTAGATTGTCCCCGGGGGCCGGGTCGACGCTATGGATCCGGGAGCGGATGAACCGTACGCCGCTCTCATCCCTGGCCCGGTTGTAATAGAGCTCGAAGTCTTTGCCGAAGGTGCGCATGTCCATGAAGAAGATGGCGGCGTCCAGGTCGTAGGCCTTGCAGTGCTCCTTGGCAATGACCGCCTCCTTGATGGCGTACATGCAGCATACCGCGGAGCAATAGGAGTGGGTCTTGATGTCCCGGGAGCCGACGCACTGGAGCCAGGCGATCTTTTTGGGCTCCTGGTGGTCCGAAGGCCGCACCAGATGGCCGCCGTAAGGCCCGGTGGCCGAAAGGATCCGCTCGAACTCCAGGGAGGTGACCACGTTGGGAAAATTGGCATAGTGATACGAGGGATATTTGCTGGGGTCGAAGGTCTGGAAGCCGGCCGCCAGCACCACTGCCCCCACCTGTTTCGTCAGAATTTTTTCCGTGTCGTCCAATTTGATGGCGCCGCTGGGGCAATGCTTCTCGCAGGCCTTGCAGGTGCCTTTCTTGAAATAAATGCAATTATCCACATCGATGGCATACTTCAAGGGCACGGTCTGGGGGTATTTGACGTAGATCGCCTTGCGCTTGGCCAATCCCTGGTTGTATTCATCCGCCACTTTCTTAGGGCATTTTTCGGCGCACACCCCGCAGCCAATGCATTTGGACATGTCCACGTAGCGGGGATTCTGTTTCAGGCTGACGGTAAAATTGCCGGCCTCGCCGGAAATAGCTTCCAACTCCGTCAGCGTCAGCAGCTCGATGTTTAGGTGCCGGCCGCACTCCACCAGCTTGGGGGAGATGATGCACATGGAGCAGTCATTGGTGGGAAAGGTCTTGTCCAACTGGGCCATGACCCCGCCGATCCCGGCGCTCTTTTCCACCAGATAAACGTAAAAACCGGAATTGGCCAGGTCCAGAGAGGCCTGGATGCCGGCTACGCCGCCGCCTGCCACCAGCACCGAGCCGACCTTGCCGCTCCGTGATGCATCCTTGGCCTTTTGCTCTTGGTTATCGGACATAGTCTGGTCCTTAAAGAGGTGCGTTCGCGATCCTCAAATCCCCAACTCCAACCTTCAGTGGCGCCGGCGTCTCGCCTGGTGCGCCAGGGTGCGGTAATGAGTCCTCAGACCCCGAACTCCAACCCGGCCGCGGCCAGGATGGCCGGCAGCTTATCCTCCCAGCCCAGGGTGGAGAGGTTCACCCCGCTGAAACCCTTGGCCTTCAGGGCAATGATGATCTCCGCGGCAATCTGCACGCATTCCCGAACCCGGTCCGGCGCCTCTTGAATCCGCTGGATGAACTCCTCCGGAATCTTGGCCTCCAGGTGGCGGTTGATATAGCGGGCCATGCCCACCGACTTGAGGAGTAAGACGGTGGGAATGAGGGTGGTCCGGCGGCCTTCAAGAAGGTCGATAAACTTTGTTAGGGCCGCCACTTCATACACCGGCGGGGTGACGAAAAAGGAGGCCCCGGCGGCCGCCTTCTTATCCAGTGCCGCCAGTTCGTCCAGCCGCGCTGCAGCGCTTGTGGAAATTTTCACGGTGGCGCCCACAAAAAACTGGGGGGCGCCCTGTAACTCCACCCCGGCCAGGTCCCGACCCGTCTGCAGGGCCTGGATGGCGCCCAACAGGGCCAGCTGATCCAGGTCCTTGATCGCCCGGGCCTGGGGGTGGTCGCCGTGGGCAATCTCTTCCCCGGGGACCGCCATGACGTTGGGCACCCCCAGGGCCTGGGCCGCCAACAAGTCACCCTGCAGGGCCAGGCGGTTGCGATCCCGGCAGCAACACTGTAACACCGTTTCCAATCCTTTGCCCTGCAACAGCAGGGCGCCGCCCAGAGAACTCATCTTCATGACCGCGTTGCTCATCTCTGGGATCACAAAGGCATCCACCTGGCGCTTGACCCTGGTGGCATTGGCCACCATGGCGGTGACGTCGGTGCCCTTGGGCGGCTCCATCTCCGCCAGAATCACAAATTTCCCGGAAGCCAGTTTTTCTTGTAATCGCATGGAACTCCCCTCTGGATTAATGGGATGCGCGTACCATGGCATTGCAAATGGTTAAAATGAGTTCATCCATGCCGAACGAGTTAACCTGGTATAAAAGATACCCTTTTGCCTGACCTGGATTTCCTGCTGCGGATTGTTTTCATCCGCGGTAATAATAATGGGCAGCTTCCGGTCCAGGCCTTTGATGATGGAGATGGCCTCATAACCCATGGGCTCGGGAAGGGGCACGTCCATCGCCAGGACCTTGACCTTCTCATTCTGGATGGTCATGAGGACGTCTTTAATATTGTCCACTTTACCGGGGGAAGATGGGGCTTTAATCATTTTGATATATTATAATTAATCAGTAATGTCCGGCAAGGTTTTTGCTGTGATGCCTGTAGGGTGGGCACAGCCCGCCCTAGGAGATGATCGAAAGAGGGGATTTTCTAGGGCGGCCTGGGGCCGCCGCTTTAAAATTACCAGGAATAAAGAATTTCTGGATGGCTGAGACGATGAATCCGCTTTCTGAGGCGCTGGAGCGCCTGCAAGACCATCTCCGGCGAACCCGCCGGGCGGCGCTGCTCTTCTCCGGAGGCCTTGATTCCAGCCTGTTGCTGGCCGTGGCCGCCCGCACCCTGGGACCCGGATTATGCGCCATTACCTTCGTGGGGCCTCATATTGCCCCCGGGGAAGCGGCCGCGGCCTTTCGCCTAGCCCGGCGTCTCGGGGTGCGGCACCTGTGGCGATCCTTCGACCCCCTGGCCCTGCCGGATTTTCGGGAGAATACCCCCAGGCGGTGCTATGCCTGCAAACGCGCCATTATTGCCCAGGCCTGGGAACTCTCCCGGGGGCAGGAGGCGCAGGCGGTCCTCTGGGACGGCACCAATCTGGATGACCTGGGCGATTTTCGCCCCGGCCTCCAGGCCGCCCGGGAATTGGGCGTGAGTAGCCCCTTGCTGGCCGCGGGGCTAAACAAGGCGGCCATCCGGGCCCTGAGCCGGGGTTTGGGCCTTCCCTGGCAAAAGCCGCCCCAGAGCTGTCTGGCTACCCGCTTCCCTTACGGCGCCACCTTGACCCGGGAGGCCCTGGAGAGGGTAGGGCGGGGGGAGGCCTGGCTGCGGGGCCGGGGCTTTTCCCGGCTGCGCCTGCGGGCGCCGGCGGAGGGCCGGGCCCGCCTGGAGCTGGCCCCGGAGGAGTGGGCGGCCTTTATGGCTCCGGAGGTGCGGGGCCCGTTCCATTCGCTCATGCAGCGTCTGGGCTTCGGCCAATGGTCCCTGGATTTGCCCGGATAAACCGGTTCGGCCGGGCGTCTCTCCTGGTGAAATAACGGCGTTGATGTAGGGTGCGCACTGCGCACCATTTCCTTTATGGTGGCAAAGGCTTCCAGCCTGTGATCGGGTCGCCCGCCAAGATGTAGGGTGCGCACTGCGCACCATTTCCTTTATGGCGGCACAGGCTTCCAGCCTGTGCTCGGGCCGGATCAGCTGACCATGGCAAAAAAAATCCGAGCACTGGGGCTCCTTTCCGGGGGTCTGGACAGCATGCTGGCCGGGGCGGTGCTCCGGGCCCAGGGCCTCGAGGTCACCTTCATCTGCTTCGTCACCCCCTTTTATGGTGCGGCGCGGGCCCGGGAGGCCGCCGCCCACCTGGGCTTGCCCCTCAAGGTGGCGGATCTGGCCGTTAAATTCCAGCCCCTGCTCTATGAGCCGCCCCATGGCTTCGGTCGGGGCCACAACCCCTGCATCGACTGCCACGCCTTGATGATCCGGGAAGCCGGGACGGTGATGGCCGCGGAAGGCTTCGACCTGGTCTTCACCGGGGAAGTCCTGGGGCAGCGGCCCATGAGCCAGAATCGCGGCTCCCTGAACCTGGTGGCCCGGGAATCGGGCCTGGGGGAGTGGCTGCTCCGGCCCCTGAGCGCCAGGTTGCTCAAGGCCACCCGGCCGGAACTCCTGGGATGGGTGGATCGGCAGCGCTTGCTTAACCTCAGCGGCCGGGGGCGCACGCGCCAGATAGCCCTGGCGGCGGCCTACGGCATCAGCCGCTATCCAGCCCCTGCCGGAGGCTGCTTGCTCACCGACCCGAATTATGCCCTCCGTATCAAGGAACTCCTGAGGCAGGCCGGTCAGGCGGGCCGCCGGGACCTGGAACTGCTCAGGTGGGGCCGCCATTTCCGCCTGTCCGGGGGAGCCAAGGCGGTGGTGGGGCGCACCCAGCGGGAGAACGAAGCCCTGGCCGGACTGGCTGCCGCGGAGGACCTCAGACTAACGGTGGAGGATCATCCCGGCCCCCTGGTCCTGGTGATCGGCGAGGCCCTGGAGAGGGAATTGCAGGAAGCCGCCGGTCTGGCCGCGGCTTACAGCGACGCTACGTTGGGCGCGGCGGTGAGGGTAAGCGTGGCAGGCCCCGGCCTGATCTCGGTCCTCCACCTGGATACTCCGCCCAAGGACCGTTTTAAGGATTTGCTTATCTGACGGGATAAAAAAGGGCGACCCAGCGGGTAGCCCCTACAGGAAGAACCGGATTTATAGGGCGGCCTCTGGCCGCCGCCCAATTGGCGCCCCGCGAACCACCCCTACCCCATACGGCCTCGGTGGCGAAGGGGATTTAAGTTGTAGGGTGCGTCTTACGCACCACTTTCCAGCGTGGGGCGGGCTTCTCGCTAATCTCAGCTTGCCTCAAGATGAGAGGTCTTGCGGACGGAAGACTTCCACATTGTACTTTCGATAATTTTTTTTCAAATAAATCTCTTCACCTTGAGTTTTTTAGCCGTATAATTAATGCTATAAGGGATTGTGAATTTTGCGGCCCGGTTTTATTCCGAGCATGTTGATTTTATCGGACTCAGGATCATGACCAGACCCTCAGGCGGCCAGGCTCCCGGTAGGTTGGAGACCGGCATCATCCTTGATCAACAAGACCCTGGTTTCGACCGGGAGCTGCAAAAACTGAGCGGGGTCAAACTCGACCGCTGTCTTCATTGCCGCTCTTGCGCCAACGGCTGCCCCTTCTCGGCGGCCATGGACTACCCCCCCCATGGCATCCTGCGGCTGGTGCAATTGGGTCAGCGCCAGGAGGCCTTGGAGTCGCATACCATTTGGATCTGCGTGGGCTGCCACACCTGCTCGGTGCAATGTCCCATGGAAATCAACCTGGCCGCCATCATGAACGCCTTGCGGCACCTGGCTCTTCAAGAAGGAGTCAAGGTGGCGGAACCCGACATCCTCGATTTTCACCGGGCAGTCAACTCCTCCATCCGGCGTCATGGCCGCACCCACGACTTGGGGATCATGCTGCGCTATAAGGTGCGGATGCGCCGCTGGTTCACCGACCTGGACCTGGGCCTCAAGATGCTGGCCCGGGGAAAGATGGACTTCAGGGCCCACCGGGTCAAGGCGGTGAAAGAGATCAGGCGGCTCTTCCGGCCCCGGCGGCAAGGATGAGGGACATGTCGCAGTTGGTGGATGTTTCCTATTTTCCCGGTTGTTCCCTGGAGAGCAGCGGTCGGGAAGCCAACCTCGCCCTGCTTGAGTCCGCCAGGCTCCTGGGGCTAAACCTCATCGAACTGGAAGACTGGAACTGCTGCGGCGCCTCCTCGGTCAAATTCCTGGATAACGATATCGCCTTTTCCCTGGAGAGTCGCAACCTGTCCCTGGCGCCTCCGGACCGCCCCTTGATGGCCACGTGCCCCGTTTGTCTCAGCCGCTTGCGGGAAGCCCAACTGCACCTGCGGGAAGACCGGGAGGCCTGCGAGGTCCAGGAGCGCCACTGGGGGCGGCGGATCCCCCTGGACCTGGAGATCATTGATTTCCTTGAGCTCTTGGCCCGCCTGGGTCCGGAGCGCCTGCAACCGAAGCTGGCGCACCCCCTTAAGGGCTTGAAGGCAGTGCCTTATTACGGCTGCACCACCTTCGGCCCCCCGGACCTTAACCGGGGCCGGTACTTCCTGGGGGAGCTGGGCGGCCTCCTGGCCGCTCTCGGGGCCGAACCGCTGACCAAGGCCTTGACCCACCGCTGCTGCGGCGGCTATCTCACCGTCGCCCGGGCCGACGCGGTCACGCCCCTGGTGAACGAGATCATGGAGAGCGCCGTGGCCGCGGGCGCCGAGTGCCTGGTCACCGGCTGCACCATGTGCCAGCTCAACATGGAGTCCAGGTGCACCCTCAAGAATAAGCTTCCCATCTTGCATTTCTCCGAGCTGCTGGCCCTGGCCCTGGGAGCCCGGGATTACGATGGCTGGTTTGCGCGCCACCTGACGGACCCGCGGCCGCTGTTGCAGGCCCGGGGCCTCATTCCCTAATTTTTCGGATTTCTCTTAGAAAGGTTATGGGCCGGATTCCCGTTGATCCATCTCCGGGAACTTTCCAGGGGAGTTCTATCTTTTCTCTCTGCAAGCAGAAGGTGATGGTGGGGCGGCCGTCCCTGGCCGCCTCTAGTTGGCGATTACGGCGGCCCGCCCCACCGGGCTATTTTCATATAAAACGACGTAGGGGCGGGTTTAAAACCCGCCCCTACGTTTGGAGATTCTTCGGTCGCTTTCGGCTCCCTCAGAATGACAAGACAAATGACCTCGCATCATCTCTTGGTGCTTAATAGAAAAGCATTAAGGCTAAATAACAATCCCGCTCAAGCGCTCGACCAATATCCTCGCCGTTTGAAACGCCGTGGCAATGCCGGGCAGCCCCACGGTAGCGCAAGCAAACTCCAGATTGTCGATATCTGGTATGGGGGGCACTTCCCGCAGCACGTTCGCCACATTTTGCTTCCGGCCATAGGCATTGCCTTTTTCAGCTCCGACGGCTTGATTGATATCCAAGGGTGTGATTGTTTCAGTAAAAATCAGATGTTGGCGCAGCTGCGGGAACCCTATATTCTCAAGTTTATCCAGAATCCGTTCAGTTAGTCGCGATTTTAGGGATTGATATTCATCCGCGCCTTTGCGCCTGGCATCGCGAGCCTGGGTGAAATTTCCAGGGGCATAAACCACCAGTGACTGTATTGCATTATTACGCTCTGTGTAGCCATTACCGTTGGCAGTGGGTGAACTGATATATAACAGCGCAGGATCTTCTGTCATATCCGGATTATCGAAGTCAACCGCATGAGTACCGGCTTGCCACCAATAGTTTCTTCCGGCCAGCTTTTTAGCAATTGCCGGGTAATCCTTTACTCCAATATATAATCCGCTGAGGGCATTGGAAGGTTCATATATAAATTTCTCACTATTGCAAGAGTCGATCAGTTTGCATACCATTCTTGGCGGCAGTGTACTAATCACGTAATAAGGCTCGTACGTACCCCTGGTCGTTTCTATATGGTCTAGGTTTCCATTCCCAACGGTCAACTTATTGACTTTGGCTCCCTGCTGCACCGTGCCGCCAAATTTTTCGATGGTCGACGCCAAGCCGTCTATGAGGCTTTTAAACCCATGCCGCGGGTAGAAAGCTCCGGAATGGCAACGCCCGGTAGCGGCCGCATAAACTCCCACAGACACCGATGACTCGTTTTCAGCAAACATCCCGCCATGCGCATACAGTAAGCGTCTCGCCTTTTCTGATAGTTGGCAATGATTGAACAGATCTAAGAGAGTCCAATCACCCATTTTCTTTAGGAGCCATTTTTCTTTCAGTGAGAAATCACTTGAAAGTAGAATAGCGTTTCTCATCTGCGACCAGCCGTGGAGATAGAGTCCCCTATCGTAAATAAACTTTGAGCCCCTAAAAAGAACGTCAATACATGAGAAGAATTCTGAGAGTTTTTCATTCTCCTCAGGGAAACGGCCGATCATGGCTGCCTTAAACTTATCCAACCCCATAGGCACTACTAAGGGAGGGTCATTGCCTAGATACAAATGTTCAAAGGCCTCCTTATCCATCGAGTCGAATGGTATGGCCTCGTTCAGTCCTAAAAATCTCAAAATCCTATTCCCGACGTCTTTCCCATCGTTGCCGAAATCCCAGACATATTGCGGCCCCGCACAAAACCTCAGTCCATTACTCTCGAAACTTCGGGCATGTCCTCCGAGCCAGGTGGGATGTGCTTCTAACACCTGAACCTTATACCCCACCTTAGCCAAAATAGCCCCGGCACACAGGCCGGTAATGCCACTGCCCAGGATAAAGATCTTATTGGGTTGACCGCCTGGGTTGAACAATGGCAAACGTTCCGCGCGGGCGTAGGCATAGGCTGACCTCAGAGGCGTAATCAGAGAGGCCAGGGATATGGCTGCGAGCATCTTAAAAAAATCTCTCCTGGAAATACCTAGGGTGTCAGGACTATTCCTACGGTGTCCCGCGTCAGTATTTATCGCTTCCTCAAAGGCAATTTTAGTCATACAAATAACCTAACAGGCGGCGGTTCACTGGAGAATACTCTTATATGTAGTAACTAATTGGACCAATTGTGATATTGGCACCAGCGCACTTACTAAAAAACCGGCTATGTATATAAATCCGGAACGAGAATCGAAAGGCCAGGTGCAGAGGCTGTTCACCTTTGCATGCATATCGGTCAGGTGCGTGTAATGCATTACCCCCAAACTGAACTGCTGAAAATCTTTGGGGTCACTCGGATTTAATAACTTGTCTAAGTTACTTCGAAGGCTAACGCAACTTTTTAATAGGAGAAGATCCTGGCTGGACTTAAGTTTTTCCAACATGTGGTGTAACTTTAGCATGGGGATCAATAAAACGCTGATTGCCGCGAAATGAGGGAAGGCCATCCAGGCATATATGGAAAATTTGACTAGATCCTGTGTTCTATGGGTCCAGGGGGATAGATATATATATAGTGAAATCAACACTCCCACCGACAGACTGGTGATGGAAAAATGCAGCAGATTGTTGCCGATTATGGAGATTCCGCCACATTTATCCGGCGCCCGATAGTTTATCGCAATTTTATCTTGGCCACTAAAGGTGTTGATCATTTTTACGACGCCTACTATTCCGCACACTGCCATGCCACAGATAAATCCTTCCACAAAAAACTGCAGTATAATCGATGCTACTAAAAATGGATTTGTATACCATATCCCATATGCTACCCCGAAGGCTGTGTTAAGGAATCCAAAAAATATACCATAAAACAATAAATTCTTATTTGACAGTGTCGCTTCCAGTATCCTGACAATCGTTGTATGAAAATCTTCGGATTCTAATTCATTAAAGGTAAATAGGTTAAGGGTTAACTTCCGCAACTTTTTGGTGTTCCAAACGACTAATAGCAAGGTGTAACCTATCATTAAGCTTAACATCCAACTTCTATCTGCAAATGTATCTGCCTTGAATAATATACCCAGACCCATATGTAATATCAAAAATGGCAGGCAAAAAAGCAGGCTACTCAGGTAATACGGCATCTTGAGCAGGTTGATGAAGGTCTCATAAAATGGTATTATCTGACTCTTTAAATATGTATCAATACTATCCCTTTTGGCGTCTGCATGCAGTAATATATTGGAAGAGCAGTGTGGGCAAAAAAGCCACTCTTTTCTGATTTCCATCTTACACTTGATACACAAACTATCTTCCACCATACCCGCGCCCTAAATTCGAATGTCCCTTTTTACGATAATTCTATCATATTTCATCCTCCTTATGGTGAAATGACTCGTTTTCAGCCCCTCAGCCCCCTCGCCGATCACTGCTTCCCTCATCCCAGGGCCGCGGCCAGGCGCGGCGCCAGGTGGTCGAAGTCGCCGTTGGACATGATCAGCACCAGGTCGCCCGGCCGCAGCAGGTCCAGCAGTCCCGTTAGGAGCTGGTCGGTGTCGGGAAAATAGAGGGCGGTCTGGCCCTGGCGCCCCAGGTCGGAGGCCAGTTGCCGGGAGGAAAACTGCTCCTCCGGCTCCACCTTCCACAGGTCCGGCGGCTCCCGCACCAGGACCAGATCCGCGTCTTTAAAGGCCGCGGCGTAAGGCTCCTGAAAGACGCGGCGCCGGGAGGTGTTGGTGCGGGGCTCGAAGACCGCCAGCAGGCGGCGCTCCGGGTAGCCCTGGCGCACCGCCGCCAGGGTCACGGCCACCGCGGTGGGATGGTGGGCAAAATCCTGCACGATCAGCACCCCCTGAAATTCCCCCACCACTTCCTGGCGCTTGTGCACTCCCTGAAAGCCCGTTAGGGCTTTCTGTAGGTCGCCGGGCTCGCCTCCCACTTCCGCCAGGGCCGCCA
Organism: Desulfobaccales bacterium; assembly: GCA_052147455.1. GTDB lineage: Bacteria > Desulfobacterota > Desulfobaccia > Desulfobaccales > 0-14-0-80-60-11 > JAPLJC01. The sequence goes on from JBKQKO010000009.1 coordinate 38,377, forward strand.
AAGCGGCCAGGGCGTTCCAGACGTTGTGGGTCCCCAGCATGGGCAGAAAAAATTCACCCCAGGCCTTCCCTTCCCGGAGGACGGTGAAATTCATGCCCCCGGCCTGGGGTGAGAGGTCCGCAATCCGCCAGTGGCAGTGGGGGCCCTGGCCGTAAAAAGCCACGGGCGCTCTGGCGCGCCGGCAGACCTGCCGCACCAGGGGCGCATCTCCCCAGGCCAGGACCCGGCCGTCCGCGGGCACCTGATCCAGGAAGGATTCAAAGGCCCGGATGACCTGGTCCAGGTCGGCGTAGATGTCGGCGTGGTCGAACTCAATGGAGGTGAGCACCGCCACCCGGGGCCGAAAATGGACGAATTTGGGGCGCTTGTCGAAAAAGGCGGTGTCGTATTCATCGCCTTCCAGGACCACGTAAGGGCCCCGGCCCACCCGGTAGTTGGCCTGAAAATTCCGGGCGAGGCCTCCCACCATGAAGCCGGGGTCCAGTCCCAGGGCGTAGAGCAGCCAGGCGATCAGCGCGGTGGTGGTGGTCTTGCCGTGGGTGCCGGCCACCACCAGGCTTTGGCGTTCCCCCACCAGGAAGCGGTTCAAGGCCTCAGGCAGGGAGAGGCGGGGGATGTCGCTCTTAAGCAGGGCCTGGGCCTCGGGGTTGTCCCGGCGGATGACGTTGCCCACCACTGCCAGGTCCGGCCGCGGCTCAAGATTCTCCGGGGCGTAGCCGTTTTGCACCGGAATGCCCAGCCCGGCCAGATAGGTGCTCATGGGCGGGTAGGCGTGTTCGTCGGAGCCGCTGACCCGGTAGCCCTGCTCCTGGAGGATGCCGGCCAGGGCCGCCATGCCGGTGCCGCAGATGCCCAGGAGGTGGATGTGCATTAGAGTTTCGAGTTTCGAGTTTTGAGTTTTTAGTGGCAAAGGCCTCTAGCCTGTGGAAAAGGGTTTTTTCTGGTTCCCAAGCTCCGCCTTGGGAACCAGAGCCGAAATAAGATGGTGCGCAGTGCGCACCCTACATTATTGATCAGCAGAACTGTTACCCTACCCGGAATTAACGAAATGCCCGGCCAAACCCCAGGGCCCGGGAGGCCGCTTCGTGGAAGCGGGGCCGGAAGGCCTGAATCCCGGCCTTGTCGTCCCGGCCCAGGTGCACCCGGTTGGTGAGTAAGACTACCATCTGCCCCAGCTCCAGGTCCAGCCAAAAAGAGACGCCGGTGAATCCCAGGTGGCCGACGCTGGCGGGCGAGAAATAGCGTCCCGCCGAGCACCGGGAGGCATCGGACTCGGGGGTGTCGAACCCCAAGGCCCGGGCCCCCCTGGCCACCGGGGTCAGGAAGCGGCGCACCGAAGCGGGGGAGAAGGGTGAGCTGCCGGCCTCTCCCCGGTAAGCCCCGTAGAGAGCGGACCCCAGACGAAAAACCTCGATTCCCCGGCCGAAGAGGCCGGCGTGCCCGGCCACGCCCCCCGCGGCCCAGGCGTTTTCGTCGTGCACCTCGCCAGAGACCCGGCGCCCGGCAATGAGGCCGGTTTCGGTGGCGGCGTAAACGCGGTTTTCCGTTTTCCATTTTCCGTTTTCCATGGGCAGACCTGCCTGCTCTGGGATGGACAAGGGGTTGAAGCCCAGGACTTCCAGCCCTAAAGGACGGTAAATTCTTTCTTCGCAGAAGCGGTCCAGGTTCAGGCCGGAGACGGTTTCCACCACCCCCTGCAGGAGCATGAACCCCAGGTCGCTGTATAGGGTGGCGGTGTCCGGGGGCTGGACCAGAGGTGAGGCCGCGGCCAGGCGAGGTAAGAGGCCGCGGCGGGCCGCCGGGGGTTTTTTAAGAATTTCCTGATAAAAGGGCACCCAGGCCGGCAGTCCGGCCCGGTGGGCCAGGAGGCTCCCGAGGCTCAAGGAGCGCTTGTCCGGCGGCAGCCAGGCCGCGGGCAGGAACTCACCCAGGGTGGCCGCGGGCGTGAGCCTGCCGTCGTCCATCAGCAGCAGCAGCGCCAGGGCAGTGGCCAGGGGTTTGGTGAGAGAAGCCAGATCGAAGACGGTAGCCGCGGTGGCAGGCTGGGCCCCCGGGTTCCGGGAGACCCGGCCCACCGCAGCCTGCCACCGGAGCTCACCACCCACCCCCGCCAGGGCCACCGCGGCGGTGTAGATGCCTCCGGTCAAGCCTTCTTCCAGGAGTTGGGTCAGAGGGGTGAAGGGCTCGGACATGGGTCAGTAAGCAGTCATACCAGGTTGCCGTCAACAGGACATTTTTATACGGGCGGACCCGCAGGGCAAAAGGCAAAAAGGGCAAAAGCAAAGGTTATCCAATAGTTACCAACGGCTGACGCCTCCCTCCCCCTAACCCCCTCCCCCCACGGGGAGGGGGAAAAGACGACTTACCCAATTTAACCGGACTTTTGCAAGACCATCAAAGGAATTTCACTTTTAATTTTTTACTATTGACTTATCTGCGGACCCATGTGTCCGCCCCAAAGGGCGGTCCGATCACACGCTGAAAGCCTGCGCCACTGTGCGCCCCTACGCAGGATATTTTTGGTTTATTGACTGCAACCTGGTATCAGCAGTCAGATCAGGGCGAGCCGGGCCCGAAAAATTTTTTGTTATTAACGGGAGCATGAAAGGGGTTCAGTTTTATCCCCTCTCCCCCGATGGGGGAGAGGGTTAGGGTGAGGGGGAATTTAATCTCTTTTCCGCTCCCATTGCGGCCACGGGCCTCCCCAGGTTGGGTGGGGCTCGCGCCCCGCCCTACTCCTTCTCCAATGCCAGGCTGATGAGACGGTCCAAGAGGGCCGGAAACTCCAGGCCCGCAGCCCTGGCGGCCTGGGGGAAGAGGCTGGTGGCGGTCATGCCCGGAATGGTGTTGGTCTCCAGGACGTAAATTTCCCCCTCCCGGACGATCATGTCGGTGCGGGAATATCCCCGGCAGCCCAGGGCGGCGTGCGCCGCCAGCGCGTACTGCTGCGCCTGCCCGGTGAGCTTGGGCTCAAGCCTGGCCGGGCAGATCTCCCGGCTGGCCCCCGGCTGGTACTTGGCCTCGTAGTCGAAAAAGCGGTAATCGCTGGCGGGGATGATCTCCACCAGGGGCAGAGCTATAGGGTCCCGGTTGCCGAGGACGCCGCCGGTGACCTCGGGGCCCTGGACGAACTCCTCCACCAGCACCCGGGAGTCGTAGCCAAAGGCCGCGGTCAGGCCTGCTTCCAGTTCCGCCAGGCTGCGGGCCAGGGTGACGCCGATGCTGGAGCCTTCGTTGGCCGGCTTGATGACCACCGGCAACCCCAGTCTCGCTTCGATTTCCCGGGAGGTGGGGGCCTGCTCCCGGGGAAAGGCCAGGGCCGCGGGGACCTTTAGTCCGGCCCGTTGATAGAGGGCCTTGCTCAACTCCTTGTTCATGGCCAGGGCCGAGCCCAGGACTCCGGAGCCCTGGTAGGGGATCTCCAGGAGGTCCAGCAGGCCCTGCATGGCGCCGTCTTCTCCGCCCCGGCCATGCATGATGATCAGGGCCACCCGCAGCTCCGGGGCGTCCCCCACCAGCCTCCCCAGGTCGGTAAGGGGATCGTAGCGCCGGATGTCATACTTACTCTTATCCAGGGCCTCAAAGACCTGGGCGCCGCTTTTTAAGGAGACTTCCCGCTCTGAAGATTTGCCCCCGGCGATCAGGGCCAGCCGCATCTTTGCCATGCTTCCCTCCGGCGAATAATTGTCAGGAATCAGCCATCAGCTAGCAGAACATCGGTTTTGGGAGAGATGGTTATACGTAAACGCCATTTATTTTTCGTTAATCTATCAATATTCTGAAACTGAATATTGGCAAGCTCCCCCTCCCTGAGAGGGGAGGGGGCTGGGGGGAGGGTGGCTCACTGGTCGCCGCTAAAACTCCAACGACGATCCCACCCCCACCCGGTGTCACCCCTTCGCAGGGGGAGGGAATTTTGCGGTTTTTGCAGGGTGTGGAGCTGCGAACTTATTTATATCGTTAGGTATAGTATCGAGAAGATCTTCAGGGCCGCAGGGCAAACCCGCAAACAATTTTTCTTCCAGGGCCTGGCTGCTGACCTCCATGGCCTTGATGCGCACCAGGGCCTCCGGGGTGCGTCCGTAACGCTCCTTCAGGTCGGCGAAACGCTCTGCCAGGCTCACTACCCGGGTATGGAGCACCCGTTTGTCGGCATAGTTGACCACCTCGGCTTCCCGCAGCGGCCGCGGGTCCTTAACCAACTCCTCCGCCAGGCGCACGTGCTCCAGCACCACCTGGGCCAGCTCCGGGTAACCCAGGGAAAACAAAACCTCGGCACCCCATTGGGCATGGTTCTGAGCGGTTCCCAGGCAAGGGGTCTTCCCCAGGTCGTGGAGCAGGGCCCCGGTGCTGATCAGAGGCAGGTGCAGCTCGAAGCCCGCGGCTGCCAGGGCCTGCCCCAAAAAAGCGGCTACCTGCATTACCCGGAAACTGTGCTCCCGGACGTTGGGCAGCATGGCATGGGCCGCCATCAGGGCCAGGCAGTCGTTATAGCTGGGCAGGGATATGGTAGTGATCTGCGAATCCTGGGGAACAAGGTCAATTTTCACTTATAAAACGCCATAGTAGTACAGGCACATAGCCTGTTCTCATTTATTGGGCGGCCTGCGGCCGCCATAATTTTTTGTTCATTACATGCCTTATGGTCTGAAGGAACGAGTGGAAAGCGAATCATAAAGTATCTGTTGTAATTTTAATACCTTTTTTAATGAAATTTCGCATTTTATTGGGGCCTTCTGGAGATAAACCGCATTCCTGCATCTCGTGGTACCAGTTCTCCAATGCTTGTTGCATCCACCTCATATCCTTTTTCCAGACAGGTCCCAAATGTTTAATCCATAATTCTATTTCTTTTTCGGTGATCTCTTTTTTAGATATAAATATTTTAGCTAAATAAATTACCATCTTTGCAATGCCTTCATCAATAACTTCTTCAGGAATTGACCAGTGGGCATTACCTAAACAATCTGTATAAAAACCAATTTGCTTTAAATTATCCAAAATATAAGGATGTTCGGCATCTTCTTTGAACATCGGAAGGAAATCATCGAGTTTCCTTGCACCAGCTTTAACCATATCCATAAGAACCCAAGCGACATTCTTTTTTGTGTGGGACCGATAATCTTTCCAAGCTTCTTTGAGCTCTTTGTCATTTCTTGCGACTGATAATCCTCTTAAAATTGATTCCTTTCCAGACTCTTCAATGGATAAAATTGCTAAGCTTGTAGCAGTCGCATACCTTTTGTTTTCAATCAATAATTCTGCTTCTTCAGCAAGTCTCCTCGCGTTTCTAGCTGCCGCATTCATTCCTTCAGCTATCTGTGCGGCGGATAATTCACCTTTGTAATGATTTAGTTTTCTCTCGCTCATTATTTTTCAGCAAAAATACTCAAATTAAAGTTTCTTTATCAATACCACCGCATACGCCGCGATCCCCTCTCCCCGCCCGGTGAAGCCCATCTTTTCGGTGGTGGTGGCCTTGAGGTTGAGGTCCTCCGGGTCCAGGCCCAGGATGGGCGCCAGCCTGGCGCTCATCTCCAGGAAATACGCCCCCAGGCGGGGGGCCTCACACACCACCACGGCATCCAGGTTAACCGGCTGGTAGCCTCGCTGCCTGACGATTTCCATGATCTTTTTCAGGAGCAGGAGGCTGGAGATATCCTTGAAGGCCGGGTCATGATCCGGGAAGTGGCGGCCCAGGTCACCGGCGCCCACGGCGCCCAGGAAGGCGTCGCCGATGGCGTGGCTCAGGACGTCGGCGTCGGAGTGTCCCTGGAGGCCGAGATGATAGGGGATGGCCACTCCCCCCAGGATCAGGGGGCGCCCCGCCGTAAAGGGGTGGGCGTCATAACCCAGACCGACTTTCACGCCGTCGTCTCCTCTTTCGCATTAGGGACAGAATCGCCTCCGCCAGGGCCAGATCATCGGGGGTGGTGATCTTCAGGTTCAGGGGCGAGCCGGCCACCACCACCACCTGCTGCAGGAGATGCTCCACCAGGGAGGACTCGTCGGTGCCGTAAAAATTGTGGCTGTAGGCCTCGGTAAAGGCCCGCCACAGCAAGGCCGCGTGGAATGCCTGGGGCGTTTGAATCTGCCAGATATCCCTGCGCTCCAGGGTATGGTGGATCTCCCCCGTGGAATTGACGGCCTTCAAGGTATCATGGGCCGGCACTCCCAGGACTGCGCCGCCGTGGCTCCGGGCAGCCTGGATCACCTTCTGGACCTGATCCGGAGTGACGAAGGGCCGCACCCCGTCGTGCACCAGGATGATTTCCAAATCATCTTCATTTTGTAAGGCCTTGAGGGCATTGTAGACGCTGTCCTGGCGTTCCTCGCCCCCCGGTACCAGGCGCAGGACCTTCTTGAAGCCATAGCGGGAGATCACTTTTTCCTGGCAATAGTCCAGTTCATCGGGGTGCACCACCAGGGTGACCTCCCGGATCTCCGGGACCTGCTCGAAGACCCCCAGGGTATGGGCCAGGATGGGTTTGCCCGCCAGCAGCAGATAGGGTTTGGGGACCTTGTGCCCCATGCGTTCCCCGACCCCGGCGGCGGCCACGATGGCGGCAATCATAGGCTGGGCCCCCCCCCGCCCTGGCAGGATACCGCGCCGGCCCGCCCGGGCAGGCGGCGGCAAGCGACCTGTGTCACCGGAATCTTGCCCCGGTCCTTAAGGAGTTCCCGGGCCCAGTCCTCCAGGAGGCAGAAGGCCACCCCTTGCCGGCGGCAGCGCCGCAAGAGACCGGCGAATTCCTCCAGGAACGGCCCACCTTCCAGCTCGGCGTGGATGGTGAGCACCTGGGGGCGCTCCGGGTTGAGGCGGGACAGCACCAGCTCAGAAAAATCTCGGGGGCGGCAGCCGTCCAGTCCCAGAAGCTCATCCAGGGTGGGCAGGGTGGTGGGGATCTCCAGGACCGGGGTGATGGTCTCTGCGAACCTGGGAAAATAAGGGGTAAAGCCCCGGGTGTCGCTGGCATAAAGGAAATTCTGGGCTGCCAGCGCCGCCCGGCTCGCCGGGCTGCACTGCCAGCCAGGGGCCGCGAAGGATTTGGCCGGCCGCCGCAGCAGGGAGACCAGGGTTTGTTGGGCCGCGGCAATCTCCTGGGAGATCTCGGCGAAGGAAAGCCGGGAAAGCTGGTCGTGCCAGCGCACATGGTCATAGCCGTGCAGCCCCAGCTCATGGCCGGCCGCGCTAATCAGGCCGGGGATCTCCGGGGCCGCGGCATGGATCAGGGGCGCGGGCAGCAGGGTGCCGTAGCACATGGTTTTGAGGCCGTAAATCACCGGAGCCCGGGTGCGCCACATCTTTTGGAAAAATCCCCGTTGCCGGAAAACCCGAAAGATAGCACGGCCTGAGTTGTCCGGCCCCAGGGCCAGAAAGAAGCTGGCCCTGACCCCCTCCTCCTCCAGGACCTTAAGCAAGGCGGGCACCCCGGCTCGATAGCCTTCCAGGGTGTCGACGTCCACCTTGAGGCACAGGCGCGGCGAAGAAGCGGCTTGGGGTTTGCGCTTTCCGGTATTCGGCGATGATACGGTGGCCATATCCCAATCGTCGCGGTTTCCATCACCTGCCAAAGCTGGGGCCCTGGCTAAAATGGCGTTCCCCGGCAGGAGCTTGGGAACGGGAATAAATCCCCTTTTTCCAAAGGGGGGTTTGTCGCCTTGAAAATGCCTAGATGCGACTATCGTGATGTCCCACAATTACCTTAACAAAAGATTCGAGATAACCCCCCCTCCCTTGAGGGGAGGGGGTTGGGGGGAGGGTGGCAACAGATGGTAAATGAAAGAAAAATTACCACCCCTACCCGGTGTCGCCCCCTCAAGGGGGAGGGAAAAAGACAAAGTATTTATGCAACGTTTCCGTGGGACGCAATAATAGAAGCTGCTGTCGCCGTAGTGTCCCTGGGGAGGCGCAGTTAAGGCGGCGGGCACAGCCCGCCCTGGGCGTGGGCAGGCCAGAGGTGATTTTATAGGGCGGCCTGTGGCCGCCGGATGGGAGGAAATCCGGCCTACAGCCCCAAGGGAGCCAGGTAGCGCCGCTGGATTTCGGCCTGCAGCCAGTCGCCGCGGGCGCTCTCCCGGCGGTCCAGGAGATCATGCAAGTCCCCGGCCACCTGCCGCAGACGGACGAGGATCTGCTCCCGGGCCCCGGCCAGCGGCCCCCAATCCCCGGAGTCACGCAGGCGCCAAAAGGCCGGCTCCAGCTCCGGCATGAGCGGGGCGTAAAGGGGAGGCCGCAAGGCCAGCAGCAGCGCCAGGGAAGCCAGGCGGCGCTCCTCGATCAGGTAGGCGAGGCGGCCCCATTCGTTGACTTCCGCCAGGGCGTCTTTCAGGGTCCGGAGCCACAGCTCCAGGCGGCTATGGGGAGCAAGGTCCAAAAGCGCGGCAAAGGCTGGTCCCAGGCTGGGCTCCAGAGCCTCCCCAACTTCGTGGTGGATGACGGCCTCCAACTCCCCGGCCAGGAAGACCTCAAACCCGGGCCAATGGGCCGCAGGGTCCCGGAGCAGGCTGGCCAGCTCCAGCCCGTAAGCCCCCAGGGCCACTTGCAGAAAGGGTTTGTGCTGCTGGATGGGGTCGGAGACGCGGTCCCAAAGGTAGAATTCCCAGGCCTGCCGGCGGACGTAAATCCAGGGCCCCTGGCGCAAGGCCGGGGCGCCGTCCAGGTCCCGGGCCAGTTCCCGGCCCAGCAACAAGATGGTCAGGTCACCCCGGCGCCGGACTTCTTGCAGTTCAGCCAGGAAACAGGTGGGAGTCTGCCCCCGGCTCAGGCCGGCGCCATAGGCGAATCCCAGGGGAATCAGGCGCCGGTTGATGGCGGCCACCGCCAGAGGCTGGAAGCGCCGCCTTCCTAAGGGGAGCCGCTGCCAGGCGGCTTCTTGCAGGCTATCCCAGGCAAGCTCCCTGGCTTCAATCCACTCCAGCACTGCGGCGGGTTCCGGCTCCCGCCAGGGTGGCAGGAGATGTTCCCATTTATAGAGCTGCCGCAGCCTAAGCAGGGCGCCGCACAGGGAGTAGCCCCCGGCCTGGGTGGCCGCGGCCACCTGACAATTAGAGGCCACCCGGTCCAGGAAGGTTGGGGGGAGCATCAATGGGGCGCGGCCCCGGGTCATTCCTGGCCGCGGCGCCTGGAAATCTGCGCTTGGGATCGAGGGAATCCTCCCTGAAGGCCGGCTCATTGGCGAATCTGGTCCACCAGCTTCTGGGCCAGATCCTTGTCCAGGCCCTGGAGGGTCTTGAATTCCCGGTTGGCGGCCGCGACGTCCCCGGCCCTGGCATAGTAAGCGCTCAGGGCATAATGGACCTGGGGATCTTTGGGGTCCAGGGCCGCCGCTTCCTTCAGCTCTTTGCCGCCCTCCTCCAGTTGGCCCAGGTTGAGGTAGGCCAGTCCCAGGTTGCGGTGGGCCCGGGCCATGTCCGGCTGTAATTTGACGGCCTGGGCGAACTCCGCCAGGGCTTCCCGATCCCGGTTCATTTTGCCCAGGGCCAGCCCCAGGCGGTAGTGGTTCTCAGGGTCGTCGGGGCGCAGGCGCAACGCCTTCAAGAAGGCGTCCCGGGCCTCCGGAAAACGCTCCATTTTCATATAGGCCGCTCCCAGATTTCCCTGGGCCATGGCCGACCTGGGCTGCAGGCGCACGACCTCCTTAAACGCCTGAACCGCTTCCGGGTAGCGGTTCAAATTGGCATAGGCCAGACCTAACTGCTGCCGGGCCTCGACATAATCGGGCTCCAGGAGGATGGCCTTCTGGTATGCCTGGATCGCTTCCTCGACGTGGCCGCTCTGTTCCAAACCCTGAGCCTGATGAAAAAGGTCCACGGCCTTGGCCGGGACTCCGGATTCTTCCTCATAGCGGTCCACCTGGGCCGCAAGCGGTCCAGCCAGGAAGGTCAGGCAGATCAAGACGGCCAGTGAGGCTCGTCCTGCCGCAATTTTCAGCATTATTGGTTCTCCAGGGGGAAGGATTTTCCATCAGTATATTAAAAAATCGCCGGGAAGGGGAGGGGATGGGAGGGGATCAGGGTGAGCCGGTTTCCTAAAGGCAAATTAATATGGGTAGGTTGTGGGACGAGACCCTTACGGCCCTCCTTAACGCTTCCAACTTATAGGGCGGCCTGTGGCCGCCTCCCATGGGGCGCCCCAAAGCGGCGGGCGCAGCCCGCCCTATTTTGAGCTGCAAGATTTAAGAGATTGTGGCGGTGTTTGGTCGGCTCTTACTTTCCGATTCTGGCTCTAAACGGATTACTTTTCTTCCAGCCAGCGTCGGACTTCCTGTCTACCTTAAATACCTTTATGTCCGCATCTGATTTATCGTTTACCCAATAAATCTTGAAATCCGCATCTGATTTTCGCTGTACATAGAACCAAAGAGCGTCCCCCTTGGCGTCTGAATCACGATCAACCACATGAAAGAGGAGGTCTGCGTCGCTCTTCCGATCTACTTCAAAGACATTCGCATCTGCGTCTGATTCACGATTTACGACGAAGATTTTAGCCATGGTTTTCTCCTTTTCGCCTTAGTTGGTATCATTTGACATCACACCGAGTTCTTTTCTATCATGCTTAGAAATTCGCTTAGGGGGAGCATACAGATGCCATGCAATCCATAACCGGCAAAGCTTGCTACAAAAAATCTCAAGTCAAAACGCTCCGACTGTCCGTATTCGACAATTTCAGGATGTTTGAGTATGTTTATTAGTTTTGGACTACGCGGATTGTGATTGGCCAACAGAAAGATCACTTCAGGTGGTTTATCTTTAGATAGCTTAAGTTTTGTGAAGTTGCTAGACCGATTGAACCGGAGCAATTCTAAATCAGCGAGTTGCTCGAACTGCGCCTCCATCGTCTCTAACAATGAATTATAGCGTTCACTCGAAATAAATGAATCAATGTCTTTCAAATGTTCGAGTAATCCAGAGATACCACCAAGCGCAGCATCAGCATATTTCATCTCCATCAAAGCCGCTTTACAGTTGCTACCATCTTTGCGTTCCTTTGCAAGCCAGCGTATTCCTAGCATATCAAAGCGAGCGCCAAGACCTGAATCGGCAAACTCAATGTCTGTAATAAAATACTCACTTTCATTTGAAATTGTCGAGTAGTTGTTCTCCCGGGCAACCAACTGCTGGAACTCCCGCTCCGGCTTCTCACGAGTAGTTGCGAAATAGCAGTCCATAATTTCCTTAAGAAATGGGATTGCGTCAATCCATGTCCTAACATGCACAGGCCCATCGAGGGTATCTGGAAGATCGGGAAGAGGAAGATAATCCTCGCATGTGCCTTCGTATTTCGGATCAAAAGATGCCCGGTATGATTGCTTCGCCGAATTGTATTTAACCTTGAGAATATTGCCGCCCCGATAGTAGATATTGATATAATTGTCTCGAATAGCAAGCATGAGTGTGTCATCTCGCTGCACTCGTTTGAGTATCGGGTGAAGCAGACCTTTATCCTCCAGGTCATGCATAAAAGTTTTGGATAGTTTTCTAATGTTAATCTTATCCATCCCAATTCCTCCATGAATATAATTTATTCGACACCCCACCAGACGCCGTCTTCCTTAATCTTCACCTTATCAAAAAACTCCGGAAAGCGTCCCGGTTCAAACGAATGGATCGGGACCACCGTCCTGGCGTTGATTGCTCTAGCCAAGCGCTTGAGGTCCGAAATAGAGGCGTGACCGGATGTGTGTATCTGGCTCATGGGAATCCTATGATAATCTAGCCAATTAAGAAAGGGGAATATTGACTCCTTCTCCAGATATCCTCCCCAAAGGGAGTAGATAAGCCCGGCTTCCTGCAAACACCCGGCCTGTTCCAGGTCAGTCGCCATGGAGGGCCGAAAGAGCATGGTGGCATGGGCAGCTATTTCCCGTAATTCCTTTGGAAAAATTCGATTCTTTTTATAGATTTCCAGCAGATGAAAGAGCTGTTTTCTCTTGACCAGCCGCCGCTGCCACTGCGGAATAAAAACCCGGACGCCGGGCCAATCGCCTTGGGGGATATGAGGATTTTCCGTGGCCCGGAGGATTACCGCGGTATAGAGGTCGATGATCATTTGGCGCTGGCTTTGCTTGCAGGCTCGAAAAACGGTGACGATACGGTCGATATTTTGGCCGGAGCAATAGACCAAGACCATGCCTTTGGTAGATTTCATCTCCTTTATAAAACGGACCTCTAATTCTCTTTCCGTGGGGAATCGTCCCTCTGCCTTCAGGCGCCCGATCGTGGAGCCTTCCAGGAGCAAAACATCCACATCCTTGGGGGACTTACGTACCAGCCTTTCAAAGAGGGTAGCCTTGGCGCCATGCGCTCGCAGGTCTCCGGTATAAAACAGGCGCTTGTTATCGGCGGCAACCAGAAAGGCATAAGCATCATAAGCTGAATGATCAATCAGGTAAGGGGTTATCTCAAAAGGACCCACTTGCATTGGTTCCAGGTCCTTCAAGTAGATTGCATTCAGGAACGTGGCCCCCGCAGGGATGAAGTTGGCGGCAGCGTCAAGAATGCGGCTGGCGGCAGCGCCGACAAAAATAGGCAGATCAAGCCGCAAGTATTTTGCCAGGCCGTAATGATCCTGGTGGGGGTGGGAGATCACCACTCCCAAAAGGGTTTCATCCTTTTTCCTGAATCCCGACACTGGAGGCAGCAACGCCTCCGTATCCGGGGCGTCGAGAGGCAGGCCCACTTCCAGAACCAGGCGGTTTCCTTGGGCTTCAATCTCGACGCAGGTGCCCCCGATCTCCTGGGTCCCCCTATGGATGCACACCCTCATTTTGACTCTTCAACCGATCCTTTAACTCACCCATTGTGAGACTTAATAGGTTTGTTTATAATTTTTCCGTCGCAAAAACAGCACCATCCTTGAGTATATACTCCCCCCTCTGAATGGACTCTTCCTCATCATCAAGCCATTGGATGATTACCTTTTCCCTTTCCCAAGACTCCATCTTATCAACAGATTTAAAGATTATTGCGGATACCGATAGACAGGGATCACAATAGTACTCCCCCAAAAGATATCCGTCCTTATCCCGTCCAAATATATAAGTCATTGGAACACTTTTAACGAAATTCCCGCAAAGTCCGCAGGGGAGAGAAACATCAGGATTCTCAAAACGAAATCCTATGTGGCTTGGATGATATTTTTCAGATTCACTCATAGCTATATCATCGTCTCCCGAATCAAGGCGGGTTTGTCTTTTTAATTGTGCTCGCGTACCATGGTGACGGCAACATACTATATATTCAAAATTGGAGCCGAGAAATTTACACTTGCAGAAACTTTTTTCAAATTGTTTTAATCGGAGGTGAGAAATGAAGATTTAGAGCTAATCCCCTTATCGTGTAAAAGGCTGTGAATCCGCGCTCTGTTTCTTCATTTGCTTTGCCAATGTCGGCAGGTCCTTGATCGTTTCCCCGGATTTCTGCTCGGCAAGCCGCAGTTCATAGAGCTTTTGCAGGTTCAGCCAGAACTCCAGGCTGGTCCCGAAGAAATGGCCCAGGCGCAAGGCCGTGTCGCCGGTCACGGCGCGCTGGCCGTTCAGGATTTCGGTTATGCGGTTGGTGGGCACCTTGAGCTGGCGCGCCAATGCCGCGGCGCTCATGTCCAGCCCTTCAAGTTGTGCGGCGAGATGTTCGCCGGGATGTATGGCACTGCGTCCCATAATGCACCTCATTCAGTGGTAATCGACGATTTCAACATTTACCGGCCCCGGCGTGCCTTTCGGCCACTCGAAACAAATCCGCCATTGGTCATTTATGCGGATGGTATACGAGACCCTTGCGATCACCCTTAAGCGCTTCCAAGTTATAGGGCGGCCTGTGGCCGCCTCCCATTGGGCTAGCTAAAGCGGCGGGCACAGCCCGCCCTATAAGCGTGTATTGACCGAAGCTCACAATCATTGTTCTAAGATATAAGGTAAATTATGCGTTACGTCCAGGATAATATGAAATAAAAACCGCAAACCGCAAAACCGAAAACCATCCTTTAGCGGTTGGCGAGCAGGCGTTTACCGGGCAGGGCCAGGCGCACTTCCGCCCCTTGCAGCCAGGGCTCCGGCGGGGTGGCGTCATCGATCAGCAGGAAGACCCTATCCGGCCCCTGCCACAAGGTTTGCAATCGTTCTGGGGTAATGAGGTAGTCCTGGGCCGGGGGCACCGGGTGGGGAAATTGAGGGAGGCCGTGGCGCTTCACCATGAGGATAGGGCGGCCGGCGTAAAAGGCCAGGGAGGCGCCGTATTCATACTCCTCGATTTGCTCCATGACCACCTGGTCGCCGGGAGCGGCGTTTTGCCGGAGCCATAGCCCCGGGATCTGGTCACTCATGGCCGGCATGAGGGTCAGCCAGATGCGTAAGGTGAACAGGAGCAGAGAAAGGGAGAGAAAGCCGTAGCAAGCCAAGGCCAGACGGGGTCGCCGGGCCCAGCCGGCAGAGAAGCCCGCCAGGGCCAGGGCCGGGATCAGGTAAGTCACCGGGCGGGCCACCGGGGCGATGATGCAGAACATGCCCGAGAACTCCCGGCGATTGCCGGCGCAGAGCTGTTCCAGATGGGGGAGCAGAAACAGGGTGGCCAGTCCCAAGAGGCCGATGATCAGCAGGGCCCAGAGGGGGCCGCGGTCCCCGGGGGTATCTAGAAAGCGCTTCAGGCGCCAGCCGATGAGCAGGGCCAGGGGTGGCAGGGCCGGCAGGGAGTAGTATTCGATGCGGCTGGAGGACAGGCTAAAGAAGATCAGGATCACCGCGGGCCAGATGATCAGAAGCCGGCCGGCGCGGTGGGCGGCTTCCCCGGTCTCCCTCCAGAACCGCCAGAGGGCCCCGGGTAGCAAGGGTGTATAGGGGCTTAGCCAGATGCCCAGAAAGAGCCAGAAGCCGGGAAGGGAGAAAGGGTTGATGTCCGGCGGCTGGCGTCTTCCCAGGAACCGCAATAGCTGTTCATTAATGACCTGGAATTTGATGAACCCCGGGTTGGCCAGCTCGCTGGCCGCCAACCAGGGGACTATGAGAAGGAAAAGCACGGCCAGGCCCAGCGGAGACCATAAAATGGAGAGCAGGCTGGCCCGGCGCAACTGCCAGGCGTAGATGACGACGATCAGCCCCGGGAATACCAGGCCGATGAAACCTTTGCTAAGAAACCCCAGTCCCAGGGCGAGGAAGAAGAGGGCGCTCCACTTGCCGGACGGCTGCTCCTGCCAGCGCAGCAGGAAATAGAGCGAGGCTGCCAGAAAAAGGGTGATGAGATGATCGGTGAGGATCTGCAGGTGCAGGACAAAAAAGCCGATGCTGCTCAAGAGGGCCAAGCCCCCCAGCCAGGCCGCCTCCCTTCCCAACAGGCGCCGGCCGATGAGGTAGGTGACCCAGACCTCCGCCAGGGTCACCCCCAGGAGGGGCAGGCGGGCCACCCGGTCGGAGACCCCGAAAAATTTATAGCACAGCAGGTTGAGCCAGTAGAGCAGGGGGGGTTTGTCCCAGTAAGGGACTCCGTTGAGGGTGGGGGTCAGCCAGGAGCCCGAGGCCAGCATCTCTTTGGGAATGAGGGCGTACATGCCCTCGGCCCGGATCAGGGGAGTTTGCCAAACCAACGGAATCAGGTAGACCGTCAGGCAGGCCAGCAACAGCGTGTAGCCGTTGGCCAGAGAGAATGGGGCGCTGCGGTTCATGCCCATGACTGGAGGAAAGGCGTAATCGATACCCCGGACTCTAAACTTTTTTAGGTGACTGCTGAAAGCTGATAGCTGACTGATTTTTTTCTCAAGTCAGGTTCCAGCGGAACATGCGCCAGAGGTCGGAGAAACCGCTCATCTCCCGGACTACGCTGGGCTCGAAGCCGGAGTGCATCATGCACTGGGAGCAGCGGGGGTCCCGGCCGACTCCGTAGCTGTCCCAGTCGGTGCGGTCCATCATCTCCCGGAAGGTGGGATAATGGGCATCCACGATCTGGTAGCAGGGGGAGCGCCAGCCCTGGGGGTTGCGGGTGGGAGTGGCCCAGGGGGTGCATGCGTAGTCCCGTTCGCCCCTGAGGAAACTGAGGTACAGGGGGGTGCTGAAGAAATTGAATTTGAGGCCGTTGCCCGTAAGTCGCTGGAATTTATCCTTGATCTCCTCCCGGCTCAGGAAGAGCTCGTCGTCGACCCCCTGGAAGCTGTAAGCCGGAGAAATCAGCAGGCCGTCCACCCCAATGTAGGCCAGGTAGGACAAGAGAATCTCGATTTCCTGGAGATCGGTCTTCTTATAGATGGTGGTGTTGGTGCAGACCCGAAAGCCCATAGCCTTGGCGGCCTTGATGGCCTTGATGCCAAGGTCAAAAATCCCCCGGCGCCCCAGCAGGACATCATGGCTAGGCGCCAGCCCGTCCAGGTGGACGCTCAGGGTGAGGTGGTCCGAACGGGGTAGCTGGGGAAGTGAGCGCTCCAGCAGGATGGCGTTGGTGCACAGATAGATGAACTTGCCGCGGCGCACCAGTTCGTGGAGGAGATCGAAGACCGGGGGATAGATGAGGGGTTCGCCGCCGGTGATGGTGACCACCGGGGCGCCGCACTCTTCCACGGCGGCCAGGCATTCCTCCAGGGCCAGGGACTGCCCCAGGCTCTCGTGATATTCCTGGATGCGGCCGCAGCCGGCGCAGGACAGGTTGCACTGATGGGTAGGCTCCAGCATCAGCACCAGGGGAAATTTTTTCTCTCCCTGAAGCCGTTTCTTCAGCAGGTAGCGACCCAGGTCGAAGCTAAGCCTTAATGGAAACCGCAAGACAAACCTCTCATTGAAGTTCAGAAAATAATTTGGGAACTATTCACCCAATAGCAATATTTTTAAGCGTAGCGGTGTTCCCGAAACCATTCCACCGCCTCCGCCAATGCCTGGCGCACCGGAGTCAGGGTTAATCCTAGATATTGTAACGCTTTTGTATTATTAAAGTACATAAATTTTCGAGCCATGCGGATGGCGGTGACCGGCATGCGGGGTGGTTGACCGCTGATCCGCGTGCTGTAAAACTCGTTGAGGTAAGCCATGGCCAGCACCGGCCAGTAAGGCAAGCGGAAGCGGGGGGCCGGCCGGCCGCTGACTTCCGCCAGCAATTGAAAGATCTGGGAAAGGCTCAAATTTTCATGTCCGAGGATATATTTTTCAGCCACCTGTCCCCTGGCCTCGGCCAGAAGGTGCCCCCGGGCCACGTCGGCGACGTGGATCAGATTGAGGCCGGTCTCCAGGTAAGCGGGCATGCGCCCCTTGAGGAAATCGACGATTATCTGGCCGGTGGGGGTGGGGCGCCAGTCCCAGGGGCCCACCGGGGTGCTGGGGTTGACCACCACCAGGGGCAGGCCCCGGGAAGCGAAATCCAGGGCCAGGCGTTCCGCCAGGAACTTGGAGCGTTTGTAGTGTCCCACCATCTCGGTCAGGCTCACCGGGGCCGCCTCGGTCCCCGGGGTACCGTCCCCGGGGTTGCCCAGGGTGCCCACGGTGCTGGTGTAGACCACCCGATCGACTCCTTGGGCCAATGCCGCGGCCAGCAGGTTCCTGGTTCCCTCCACGTTGATGGCGTACATCTCCTCGGGATGGGGGACCCAGAGGCGGTAATCCGCGGCCACGTGGAAGAGGCGGGAGCAGCCGGACAGGGCTGCATCCAGGGAGGCCCGGTCCCGCAAATCGCCCTGGGCCACCTCCACCGGCAGCCCTTCCAGGGCGGGATGCCGGGGGTTCCGGGCCAGGACCCGCACGGCCCGCTTCTGGGCCAGTAGTTCCAGGACCACCGCCCGGCCCACGAAGCCGCTGCCGCCGGTTACCAGGGTTTTAGGGTGGTTTGCAAGCGTTTTGCGGTTTTCGATGGGGGTCATTATCAGGTTTACGGGCGCGGGTCTGGACTAATGCTCCTGGCGCCTGGGATGGCGTTCTGAAGACTTATGCCCCTTCCGGTTCCCTGGACTTCAGCGTCTGGAGATACTGGCCCAGGGCCATCATGGGAAAGCAGTCCCGGTAGAGATGGTAGCGGATCATAAAATGGCCGGGGAAGCCGGTGCCGGTGAATTGATCCTCTTCCCAGTGGCCCTGGGGGGTTTGGGTGCGCAACAGGTATTCCACGCCGGCCATGGCCTCCGGGGAGCGGGCTTCGCCGGCGGCGATCAGCCCCAACAGGGCCCAGGCGGTTTGGGAGGCGGTGCTCACCCCCTGGCCCATCATTTTGGGATCGAGATAGGACTCGCAGCATTCGCCCCAGCCGCCATTGGAAAGTTGGTTCTCCTTGAGCCAGGCCGCTGCCCGGCGCACATAGGGGCGGTGCAAGTCTTCGCCGATGGCCGCCAGGCCCGCCAGCACCGACCAGGTGCCGTAGATGCAGTTCACCCCCCAACGCCCCCACCAGGGGCCGTCGCCATGTTGGCTGCGGCGCAGGAAGGCCAGGGCCTTCACTGCCGCGGGGTGGTCCGGGCCGTGGCCGAAGGCCCCCAGCATCTCCAGGACCCGGCCGGTAACGTCTTCGGTGGGAGGGTCCACCAGGGCCTTCAGATCCCCGAAGGGCATGGCGTTGAGCCATTGCTTGGTATTGTCCTTGTCGAAGGAGGCAAAGCCGCCGTTCTTGCACTGCATCCCCAAACACCAGTTGATGCCCCGCTGTATGGGGGCCTGGTGCCGGGCCGAATCGGCCAGCCCTTCCTTTAGG
This sequence comes from Desulfobaccales bacterium, assembly GCA_052147455.1. GTDB lineage: Bacteria > Desulfobacterota > Desulfobaccia > Desulfobaccales > 0-14-0-80-60-11 > JAPLJC01. Next base: position 57,025 of record JBKQKO010000009.1, read on the forward strand.
GCAGTCAGGACCATGGAGCTGTCGTCCACATCCGGGTACCAGTTGTTGACGAATTCGAAGGCCCAGCCTCCGGGAGGCAGGTCCGGACACTTGACGCTCCAGTCTCCGGGCTTAAAGATTTGCTGGGACAGCAGCCAGGAAGTGGCCATGACCATGGCCGGGTCCTGTGGGGGCAGGCCGGCGGCGGCCAGGGCCCGTACCGCCAGGGCTGTGTCCCATACCGGCGAAATGCAGGACTGCAGCCAGGTGCGCTCACCCTCCCGTAGTTCAAAAAACTCCAGGGCCTTGAGGCCCCGGCGCACCGGGCCGTGCTTCACTCCATAGCCTCGTATATGCAGGGCCAGCACCGAGTTGACCATGGCGGGCTGGATGCCGGCCCAGTCGCCGCTCTCTTCCTGATGCTCCAGCACCCAGCGCTCCGCCTTTTTCAAAGCATAATTGCGGAGCCAGGGGAGGGGCAGCTTGTAGTAAAGCTTCAGGATCCGGTCGATCACCCTGAACAGATTTTCCAGGAGGGCCCCCCCAGGTTTCCAGGCCACCCGGTGCTGTTCAAAGGGTTCGCGGGGGTCGAGAAAAAGCTCCGGAACCGATTGTTCCGGCGGCAGCCAGAGGACCGGGCGCCGGGCCATGATGATCATCAGAGGCACTATAGTGGCCCGGGTCCAACTGGAAAATTCATAGATGCTGAGGCCGGACCAGGGGGGCAAGAGGATGAACTCCACCGGCAGCAAGGGGATGCCGTCCCAACTGATCTGGCCGAAGAGGGCCAGGAAGATGCGGGTAAAGACCCGGGTCTTGAGGGCCCCGCCCCGGGCCAGGATAAACTCCCTGGCCTTCGCCATCCGGGGGTCTTGAGGCGAGACCCCGGCGATTTTCAGGGCCAGGTAGGCTTCGACGCTGGCGCTGAGCTCGCCGCCGTCCCCGTGCCAAATGGACCAGCCGCCCTGGTCCGTTTGCCTGGCCAGGATATCGGCCGCCAACCTGGGAATCTTGTCCTCAGCCAACCCCAGGAAGCGGTGCAGCATGATATATTCCGCGGTGATGCTGACGTTGGACTCCAGCTCGGCCCACCAATAGCCTTGGGTATGCTGCATCGCCAGCATGGCCGCCGAACCCCGGCGCAGGGCCCGGTCAATCCGACTGCGAATAATCTCCGGTAGCGCCTGCCCGGACACGGGAGTCCGGGCCTCTATGGGTTTCCCCTCCAAACCTCTCCCCCTGCATTGTCTTTTTAACCATCATACCATACCATAACCTTAGAGACCGCCCAAGAATTTTTCGTTAAAAAGCAAACAGGTCGATCCTTGAGCCAGCATCAGGCTGCAGGCAAGTGGCAGAATTTCCGTAAGCTCTTGAGGGCCAATGGGGTCGCCCTGGCTTATTTTTTGGGTTCGCAAAAGGAGTTGGGTCCTCTGCTGTTGGATGGCGGAGAAGAGGCCGGCGCCCCGGAAAGCGACCTGGACCTGGGGGTGGTCCTCCTGGCACACCCGTGGGATTACCGGGAAGGGGAAAAGCTGCGCCGGCGTTTGCAAGAGGGTCTGGCAGGGCTGTTCACCCCGGTTAGGCTTCACCTCCTGTTGCTGGAGGAAGAGAATCCCCACGTGCAACACGCTGCCCTTGCGGGAATCCAGGTATACGTCCTGGACGAAGAGCTTGCCCGGGAATATCGGCGCAAGGTCTGGACCCTCTATGCCGACTGGCACTCCTGGTGGTAAGGAGGTCAGGCCGCTTTCCGGAACCGGGTCGAACAAAAACTTATGCACCATGGCGCCGACTCGTTGCTATCCCGCGGTAAAGGAATTATGATCTAGATGCCGGTTAAGAATCGCCCCTGAAATTGGATTCGGGACTCGATACTGGAACTTCCATTGACGATCCGGTCTAGTTGTCGCCTCCCGGCCCATCCCCTATAAGCTCCCAGGAGATAACATGGCCTCCAGAGAAGAAGACGAAGAACTGCAACAGATTGTCATCCCCCAGGTCCTGCCCCTGCTGGCGGTGCGGGATGTGGTGGTCTTTCCCAACATGGTGCTCCCCCTGTTCGTGGGCCGGGAGGCCTCGGTGTTGGCCATCGAAGCGGCCCTGGCTCAGGACCGCCTCTTGCTGCTGGCCACCCAAAAGGACCAGGCCATTGAGAATCCCGAGATGGAGGATATCTACCCGGTGGGCACCGTGAGCCTCATCCTCAGGATGTTGAAGCTCCCGGACGGGCGCCTGAAGATCCTGGTCCAGGGCAAGAGCAAGGCGTCGATTCGGGAATATATCCAGGAGCGCCCCTATTTCCAGGTGAGGCTGGAGGTCATCCCCGAGGCGGCTGTCGACGGGATTTCTCCCGAGGCCGAGGCCCTGATGCGCAATGCCCGGGAGATGTCGGAAAAGATCCTCACCGTGAAGGGGATCATGTCCCCGGATTTGTTGGCCATCCTGGAGTCCATCGAGGATCCCGGCCACCTGGCCGACCTGGTGGCCGCCAACCTGCGCCTCAAGATCGAGGAGGCCCAGATGGTCCTGGAAGAGACGGACCCCATCCGTAGCCTCATCAAAGTGAACGACTTCCTGCGCAAGGAGCTGGAGGTTTCCGCCATTCAGGCCAAGATCCAATCCCAGGCCCGGGAGGAGATGGACCGTAGCCAGCGGGAATACTTCCTCCGGGAGCAACTGCGGGCCATCAAGAAGGAACTGGGCGACATCGACGAGCAGGGCAAGGAGATGGAGGAATATCGCCTCAAGATCGCCCGGGTCCGCATGACCAAGCAGGCCGAAGAAGAGGCCCTCAAGCAGCTCTCTCGCCTGGAGCAGATGCACCCCGACGCCGCCGAGGCCTCCATCGTCCGCACTTACCTGGACTGGTTGGTGGAACTTCCCTGGAGCAAAAGCACCCGGGACAAGCTGGAGGTGAAGGAATCCAAGGCCATCCTGGACGAAGACCACTACGATCTGGTGAAGGTGAAGGACCGCATCCTGGAATATCTGAGCGTGCGCAAGCTCAACAAAAAGATGAAAGGCCCCATTCTCTGCTTCGTAGGTCCTCCGGGGGTGGGCAAGACCTCCCTGGGCCAGTCCATTGCCCGGGCCATGGGGCGCAAATTCACCCGGGTTTCCCTGGGGGGCATGCGGGATGAGGCGGAGATTCGAGGCCACCGCCGCACCTATATCGGCGCCCTGCCGGGGCGCATCATCCAGGGGATCAAGACCGCGGGTTCCAACAATCCCGTCTTCCTCCTGGACGAAGTGGACAAGATCGGCATGGACTTTCGGGGCGACCCCTCCGCCGCCTTGCTGGAGGCCCTGGACCCTGAGCAGAACCATTCCTTCAGCGACCACTATCTCAACGTGCCCTTCGACTTGTCCAGGGTGATGTTCATCACCACCGCCAACCTGGTGGACCCCATTCCTTCGGCCCTGCGGGACCGCATGGAAACCATCCGCCTGCCGGGCTACACCGAGGACGAGAAGCTGGAGATCGTCCTGCGTCACCTGATGCCCCGGCAGCTCCAGGAAAACGGCTTGCGCCCCAAAGATCTCACCATCTCCCCGGAGGTACTGAAAAGGATCATTTTGAACTACACCCTGGAGGCTGGTCTGCGGAACCTGGAGCGGGAGATTGGCGCCCTGTGCCGCAAGGTGGCCCGGCGCCTGGCCGAAGGTGAGAAACCCCCCTTTGCCATTACCCGGGGCAACCTGCACCGCTATTTGGGGCCGCCCAAGTACCTGCCGGAAGGGGAGGTGGAGAAGGACGAGGTGGGGGTGGCCACCGGCCTGGCCTGGACCCAGGTGGGGGGCGAGACCCTGGCAGTGGAGGCCTCCCTCATGAAGGGCAAGGGCCAATTGCTTCTCACCGGGCAGTTGGGTGAAGTTATGAAGGAGTCAGGCCAGGCGGCCTTGAGCTATGCCCGCTCCCGGGCGGATCTCCTGCAACTGCCCGCGGATTTCTATGAAAAGCTGGATATTCATATCCATGTGCCCGCCGGGGCTACCCCCAAGGATGGCCCCTCCGCCGGGGTCACCATGGCCACTGCCTTAATCTCCGCCCTGACCAAGATTCCGGTGCGCCGGGATGTGGCCATGACCGGGGAGATCACTTTGCGGGGCAAGATCCTGCCCATCGGCGGCCTGAAAGAGAAGGCCATCGCCGCGCTCCGGGCCAGGATCAAAAAGGTCATCATCCCCGTGGCCAATAAAAAGGACCTGGAGGAGATTCCGCGCAACGTCAAGCGGCGTATCAAGTTCGTGGCGGTGACCGACATGGATCAGGTCCTGGGCGAGGCCATGATCCGCTCGCCTTTCCGGGAAGTGAAGAAGCCCGAGGCCGGCAAGGGCAGGGTAGGGCGGCCGGCCCGGCTCCCGGTGGTTTGAGAGAGAAGCTTGCCGGTAATCGCCGGATCATTGCCGCCTTCGAGGTTTCCTTGCCGGAAAAGGCCTCGTGTGATGCTTCATAATTGCTAAGACATTTCAAATTACGGTTTTTTAACCCCCCCTTTGAAAAAGGGGGGACAGGGGGGATTTAAAATAACCTCTTGAAATCCCCCTAAATCCCCCTTTTCCAAAGGGGGACTTTAATACCCTTGGAATTTAGGTTTTCAGTTGATTTAATGCCATACTATTTACGAAGCACAACAACGCGCTTCCTTTTGGGGCTGAGGGAGAAGAACGATTCTGGCTTGATTTTTCACGCCGCGGCAATAGCCTATCTCCACCGGGGACAAGCCCTCTATAAATCAAAGTTTTTGCTGACTGCTGCCGGTTGACAGCTGAAGGCCTCAACAAAATTTGGATCCACTCTGGTCAGATTCCCATCTCCCAAGTTATCTCGCCCTGGGCGCCATGGCGCTGTTGTGCGCCTTGTTTGCCGCCAGCGAAACCTCCCTCTTTGCGCTGACTCCCTTGGACCGCCTGCGTCTCCGGGAGAAGAACCGGGTCCGGGGAGAGCGGGTGGAGGCCCTCCTGGCCCGGCCCCGGCGCCTTCTGGTGACGGTGCTCATGGGAGTGGAGACGATCAACATCCTGGCCTCCATTGTGTTCACCTCCCTGGCCCTGAGCCTCTGGGGGCCCCAGGGAAAATGGCTGGCCCTGGGCCTGCTGGCTCCCGTATTTCTCCTGGTGGCGGAACTGATTCCCAAGTCCCTGGCCCTGATCTATGCTACTCGCCTGGCTCCCTGGCTGGCCCTCCTGGTGAAGCCCGCCATCCTGGTGTTTACTCCCTTGCGCCTGGTATTATTGCAGATCAGCCGGGGTATTCTGGCCACCCTGGGATTTCGCCCGGAGATCGAAGTGCCCGCGGTGCGCCAGGAAGACTTCGTCCGCATGGTGGAAGAGAGCCATCTCCGGGGCCTGATTGCCGAGGTGGAGCGGGATTTTATCCAGAACCTCCTGAGTTTCGGCGAACTGCGGGTGGGGCAGATCATGGTCCCCCGCCCCGAGATCTTCTCCCTGCCCCTGGATATGCCCTATCCCGAAATGATCCAGGCCATCAAGCGGTCCCGGTTTTCCCGGATCCCCATCTATCGGGACAGCCCTGACGCCGTCCTGGGCATCCTGCACGCCAAAGATGTCCTGGCGCTGGTGGTGGAGGGCCCCTGCGGGGAGGAGATTAAGGAAAATCTTTTGCGGCCGGCCTATTATGTGCCGGAAAACAAAAAAGCCTTCGATCTGCTGACGGAGTTGCAGGCCCGACATCTGCGCCTGGCCCTGGTGGTGGATGAATACGGCTCCTTGGTGGGGCTGGTGAGCGTAGAGGACCTGCTGGAGGAACTCTGCGGCGAGATCCCCCAAGAGTTTCAGGTGGAAGAGAAACCCCTGGTGGAGATCGCCCCGGGTGTCTGGCGGGTCAAGGCCACCCTGTCCCTGGCGGATTTCAACGGGGCCCTGGGCCTGGAGCTGCCCACCGCGGAGTTCGATACCATCGGCGGCCTGGTTCTGAACCTCTTCGGCACTCTGCCCCGGGAAGGCGGCAGCGTGGCCTGGGACCATCTGCGCTTCCGGGTGACCCGGATGAAGGGGACCCGTATCCTGGAGATGGAGGTGCGCCGGGAACAGCCATGAATTCCGGAATTCTCCTCATCTTCATCCCGCTCCTGCTCCTGGAAGGGATCTTCGCGGCGGCGGAGATCGCCCTGGTCTCCGCCAACCGCCACCGCCTTCACCGCCGGGCCGAGGAGGGACACTGGGGTGCGCACCTGGCCTTACAGCTCCTGGGGCGGCCGGAGTACTACCTGTCCGCCACCTTGCTGGGCGCTTACCTGGCGGCGGCGGCCAATACCATCCTGGTGACTGCTTTTTTTCTGGGGCGCTTCGGTCAGGGGGCCGAAATCCCGGTGATGATCGTCCTGCCCCCGCTGATTCTGATTCTGGGAGAAATCATCCCCAAATCCGTGGGCCGGCAGCAGGCCACCATGCTGGCGGAGCGCCTGGCCCCGGCCCTGTGGCTGTTCTTCTGGGCATTCTCTCCCATTATCTGGATCTTCGGTGGCCTCAGCCGGGCAGTATTGCTGGTCGCCGGGGTCCGCCAGACCGGCCAGATGCCCTTCATCACCCGGGAGGATCTGCGCCTGGTGGTGGCCAAGAGCGGTCCGGAAGTGGACTTGCAGGGTACCGAGCGCCTCTTCATCCATCGTATCCTCCAGTTCAGCCTGCGTACCGTCAAAGAGGTGATGGTACCCCTCATCCGGGTGAGCGCTATTCCGGACACCCTGACCATCCAGCAGGCCCGGGAGGAATTCCGCGACTCTTGCTTCTCCCGCCTGCCGATATTTCACCGACGCATCGACAACCTCATCGGAGTGCTCCACAGCTTCGACCTCCTGGGGGAGGAGTACGGCGAGCGCCCCATCAAGCCCTTCGTCCGCACGGTGAAGTATGTGCCGGAAGTGAAAAAGATCGACCGGCTGCTCACTGAGATGCAGCGGGAGGGCAGTCACCTGGCGGTGGTGGTGGACGAATATGGCGGTGCGGTAGGCATTGTCGCCATCGAAGACCTGTTGGAAGAGATCGTCGGAGAAATCACCGGCGAGTTCGACCAGGAGGTGACTCCCTACCGGAAGTTGGGAGAGGGGCATTATCTCATCAACGCCCGCACCGAAATCAATACCTTGAACGAATCCCTGAAATTGGGCCTGCCCTCCGGGGATTACGAGACCCTGGCGGGGTTCCTCATCGCCCAACTGGGCGAGTTGCCCCGGGGCGGGGAACGGGTGCAGTACCACAACCTGCATTTTACCGTGTGCGCCACCGAAGGCCGCACCGTAAAGGAGGTGGAACTTCTTGTCGACCGCGCCGAGCAGTGAACGCTGGGCCTTCTTCGACTGCTTCGCCGGCATCAGCGGGGACATGACCCTGGGGGCCCTCATCGATCTGGGCCTTGAGGTTTCGGACCTGGAGGGCCTCCTCAAACTGCTGGGGCTGGCCGGGGTGAGTCTGGCGGCGCCGCGCCGCACCAAGGACCATCTCAGCGGGGTGCAGCTCCAGGTGGACTTCCGGTCTCGCCACCCCCAGCCTACCCGGAGCTACCGGGAGATCCACGCCCTGATCGCCGGCAGCCCCCTAAGTCCCGGGGTGCAGGAACGCAGCCTCGCCATGTTTCGCCTCCTGGGGGAGGTGGAGGCCCGGATTCACGGCCAGCCCCTGGAGGAGGTGCACTTCCATGAACTGGGGGCTCTGGATACCCTCCTGGACATCGTGGGCGCCGCTTACGGGGTGGAGAACTTGGGGATCACCCGGATCTTTTGCAGCTCCCTGCCCATGGGCTACGGGATGATCGCCGGGAGCCATGGCCTGCTGCCCAACCCGGCCCCCGCCACCCTGGAATTGTTGAGGGGACTGCCGGTTTACGGCACCGATCTGCCCGGGGAGCTGGTGACCCCCACCGGCGCGGTGCTTCTCCAGGGACTGGGGGCGGTCTTCGAGCCCTGCCCGCCCATGCGTCTGGAACGGGTGGGCTACGGCGCCGGCAGCCGGGAACTGCCGGGGTATCCCAATCTGCTGCGCATTTATCTGGGGACCCCCTTGACCCCGGCCGCCGGCCGGCGGGAGCGGGTGCTGGTCCTGGAGACCCACATAGACGACATGAACCCGGAGCTCTACGAGCCCTTGATGGCCGGGCTCATCAAGTCCGGGGCCCTGGACGTGGCCCTGAGTCCCCTGCAGATGAAGAAGGGCCGTCCCGGGGTGGGCCTTACGGTGATCAGCCCGCTGGCGGCCCGGGAGGCCCTGCTGGAGCGGCTGTTCACCGAGTCCACCACCCTGGGGGTGCGGGTCTCGGAGGTGGAGCGGGTGGCGGCCAGACGCTGGCAGGAGACCGTGGATACCCCCTACGGCCCGTTAACGGTGAAGGTCATGGAGTACGGCGGCCAGCGCCGGCTGCTGCCGGAGTACGAGGCCTGCCGCCAGATGGCCGAAGCCCAGGGGCTGCCGCTCCTGGAGGTTTACCGGCTGGTGCCCCGGGAGTGACCAGGGAGAGGTGGGTCACCCCGGGGCTTGTCCGGCACGCCGCTTGAGAGATCGGCTGGGGGCCGGCGGCGGCGGCAACTACCTATTTGAGCGGTTTATTATAAGACTCCGGCAAGGATATAATGGAAATAAGCGCAATTAAAATCATCCCGATAAGATAGAATGCCGGGGAGGCGTTATTGCCGGTGGCTTTAATGAGATAAGTGGCAAAGAATGGACCCATGCCACCCCCGATGGCCGCGCAGATGTTGTACCCCACCAGAGATGAGATCCGCACCTGAGTCGTGAAGATTTCCGCGATAAAGGCGACGGCAGTCCCTGAGAACATGGAAACAAAGAGAGCCAGTACGAATTCTGCCAGCAACACCTTGATAAAACTGCCATCACTTATAAATACAAATAATGGATAGGTGCAGAATATGAAGCCCAGGCAAGCAGTGATCAGAACGGGTTTCCTGCCGATCCGATCCGATAGGTGTCCCATGATAGGCATAAGAATAATGAGCAAAATGCTGGAAAAAAAGCTTGCCAACAGGGAGAGACTCAGCGGGAGTTTTAAGATCGTATTAATGTAAGTGGACATGAAGGTCAATAACATATAAAATGCGGCGTTCCAGCCAAGCGACATGCCCATAGCTTTGATGATACCGCTGAGATTACTTTTAAGCGAGGCCATCAGGGGATTTCTCTGTACCTGATGCGTTTCTTCCACTTTTACAAAGGATGGGGTATCCTGAATCTTTCTCCGGATAAACCAACCTATATAGCCCAGGACAATGCCAAAAATGAAGGGAAGCCGCCAACCCCAGGAGTATAAGGCCTCTTTGGCTAAATAATGGGTCAGGAAAAAACCTACCAAAGAACCGATAGTCATCCCGACTACCGCGAGATTTTGCTGGAAACTGCCATAAAACCCACGATTATTTTCCGTCGCATACTCAACCATGAAGGCAGTTGACCCACCCCATTCGCCACCGGTTGAAAAACCCTGGATCAGCCGGCAGGCAGTCAATAATATAGGTCCAGCCAGGCCTATCGCGGCATACGACGGTATAAAGCCTATGCAGAAGGTGACCCCGGCCATTATATAGATGGTCCAGGCAAGTGCGATCCTGCGGCCGTATTTGTCGCCGATGTGCCCGAAGACAATGGCGCCCACCGGCCGCATGACGAAACCAAGGCCGAATACCAGAAAGGTTAGCAGGATGCTCACGACCCGATCTTTAACCGGGAAGAAGACCGTGGAGATGATAGGAGCAAGCGTACCGTAGACACCGTAATCAAACCATTCCAAGATTTGGCCTGCGCCGCCAGCGTAGATAGCCCGAACCCTGGTTGATTTATCAATAGAATTCATATTTTTCCCCTCGAACCTTGGGTTATTTTTTAAATTTTGGAAAGGCGCCGGGAAATATCAGCTCCGGGCCAACGACTTGCCAAGCAATCGCCGCCCCTTCTCTAAAATTGAGGAGGCTCGCGGTGTCCGCCTTAGCTTTTTGCCAGGTTTACCTCCTGCAACGTGAGGGTCTATCAAAGGTTGCCAGACCAAGGGCAGCCGGGAATCCTCCGGCCGGTCAAGGATGGTTAAAGGTAGAATGATTCAATGATATAATCACAGTATCCTAGAAGTCAAGAGAATATTTCATATGGGGTATAACCTTGAAATAATTAGTATTTTTCAGTATTAGTTCGGAGTTATTTCTTGACAAAAGAAGGTAGTCATAGGATGATAGTACCATAGGATTTTTCCAAGGGCTTGCCCGGCAAAAGTCACTCCCGCCGGGGGCCGGAAAAGAAAGGGCAGAGAGGGTTCCGGGGTGCCCAGGATGGATTCAGCCTCCTGCCAGTGGGGTTGCGGTCCTGCGTCGGTAACGGTTGCCGGTGGCCGGGGCAATGTTTAGATTGGGGAGACCCCAGCAGAGAGAGAAATCCATGGAAATGATGAGTCTGAGACGAATGAGCGCGGCTGACGAAGCTTTCAAGGCTCTGTACGACAGGATCATGTCCGGTCAGTTGAAACACGGAGATAAGCTCCCTTCGCAAGACAAAATGGCCCTGCAGTTCGGGGTCAGTCGCAATACCATCCGGGAAGCCATCAATAAGCTCATCGTCATGGGTCTGCTTAGCGCCAGGCAGGGTGTGGGGACCGTGGTCAATATCACCAGCTCAACCGCGTATCTGGCCTCGCTTTCGGATCATCTGCTCCTGCAGGCCACGACAGTGCGGGATTTTCTGGAAGCACGGGTAATCATCGAAAAGGCAACCGTGCGCCTGGCTGTTATGAGGGCGGACCCGAAAGTGATCGCCGAACTGGAAGTCAACCTAAAAAAACAACAAGAGGCTATTCGGAAGGGCAACATTAAAGCCTTTATCGCCCAGGATGTCCTGTTTCACACCACTCTGGCCAAGGCGAGCGGAAACCAGGTTTTGTTGCAGTTACTGGGGACCGTAACCGACCTTTTGGGTAATTTTATCAAAGAGGTCTCTCTGCTGCCCATGGCCATGCAAAATGCCCTGGCGTTCCATAAGCAAATACTCAAGTTGATCAAGACAGGGGACACCGAAGGCGCTGAAAGGAAGGTGGTTGAACATCTTTACGATGTTGCCAGAAATATCGAGCAGAGCACCGGCACCGAAATGGTCATGGAATTCCCTTTCGACCCAGGCGGGGGAAGCGGCAAGCCGCGCCAAAAATAGTTTGCTGATCTTTTGGCGGTTGCCGGTTTTTATTATTCCTTAATCGAGGAGGGGCTGATGAATTTGCAACCCGATTTCGAGCGCATCAGAAAAACAGTCCGGCACGAGGAGCCGGATAGAGTTCCCCTTTGTGAAGCACTCATCGAATATCCCATACAGGGCAAGTTTCTCGGTCGTAAAGTTACCCAGGACGACCTGGGGGCCCAGGTTGAATTCTGGGCGGGCGCCGGCTACGATTTCATCCCCATAACAGTCGGGATGATGAGTCCCGGGAAGGTGACCCAGGAGTCTTCCATTTCGCGGGTCATCCGAGAGATCATGCTCAAGGACTCCCCGGATAGCAAAGATGATAAGGCCTGGAACCTGGAGTTTACTAGCTTCATCAAAACCCGGGAGGACTTCGAGAAATTTCCCTGGGAGATGGCCGCGCAGCTCGATTTTTCCGGCATACATCAGGTGAAGGACCTGCTTCCAGACGGCATGAAGGTCATTGTCATCTCCGGCAAGATCTTCACGCTTACCTGGATGCTCATGGGATTCAATCATTTCGCCATGTCCTTAATCATGGATGAACAACTCGTGGCGGATGTATTCAGGAAGGTCGCGGAAATCCAGTTCCAGGGGCTCGAAGAAATCCTCAAAATACCTTATGTCGGAGCAGTATGGGTGGTTGACGACCTGGCGTTTGGCAATGGCCCCATGATCTCTCCCCAGGCCTTCGGCGACCATGTTTTTCCCTGGTATCGGGAAATGGCTTCCAGGTGCCACCAGAATGATCTCCTGTTTTTCATGCACACGGACGGTGACGTGATGCCTTTAATGGAGGACCTCATCAAGATGGGCCTCGACGTTTTACAGCCCATCGATCCAACCTGCATGGACATTGTCAAAGTCAAGGAGATGTATGGCGATCGCCTCACCCTGGTGGGAAATGTCCCCAATGAACTTTTGAGAAGCGGCGTCCCCGCCGAGGTGGAACAATATGTGAAGAATCTTATCGCCCAGGTTGCTCCGGGGGGAGGGTATTGTGTCGGGTCGGGGAATTCAGTCCCCGAATGGGCTAATTTCGACAATTTCATGGCGATGCGGGAAGCTGCCCTCAAATATGGGGGCTACCCCATCAAACGATGAACCCAAGGATCATGGGCTACTGAGCAGCTACATTTCTGGAGGAGCAGCTAATGGACAAGAGAGTAGAGCAGATCCAAGAGGCCGTGGTGAATGGCAAACATAAGGAGATCGAAGGCCTGGTAGAAACCGCAATTAAAGACCGAATCGACCTGAATAGCATAATTAACGAAGGCCTGATCGAGGCTATGGATATTGTGGGGAGAAAATTCGGGACCGGGGAGATCTATGTTCCGGAGATGCTCGTTGCCGCGGCCACCATGAAGAAGGGCCTGGCGATCATCCAGCCTTTGCTCAAAGGGAAAGCCTCCCAGCCCAAGGGCACTGTGGTTATGTGCACCGTAAAAGGCGATCTCCATGATATCGGGAAAAATTTGGTAAGTATGATGCTCGAAGGCGCAGGCTTCCGGGTAAATGACCTCGGAGTGGATCTGAGCGCGGAAAAACTCGTCGATGCAGTGACCGAGATCAAGCCGGAGGTGCTCGGTCTTTCCGCCCTGCTCACCACTACTATGCCCGAGATGCAGCGGGTGATCGCGACATTCCAGGAAAGAGGATTGCGGGGCAGCGTCCAGATTATGGTCGGAGGCGCTCCGGTGGACGCCAAATTCGCCACGAAGATCGGCGCCGACGGGTACGCCAAGGATGCCGCCGAAGCGGTTCAATTGGCTAAAAGACTGATCGGCCTGAATTGATCCGCCCAAGGGTCCCGGGGGCGTTTTTGCTTTTCGCCTTCAGGAACGATGGCGGAGGGGTGATTCCAGATCCTTGGAACAATCCGGATAATTGGCTGAGGTGACCCAGGTTATGGAGTATCCAAAATTCGGTTTGATTCGACAAAAATTCGAAAAAACGATTTCCTCCGATCCCCGCACTTTGGTAAGGAGAGAACTGGAGCGATCGGACCTCCTGGCCCCCATTCGGAGGGGTGATCAGGTATTGATCACGGCCGGCAGCCGCGGCATCGAATCAATGAACGAGGTGCTCCGAACCTGCATTGAAGCAGTGAAGGAACATGGCGGCGCGCCCTTTCTCTACCCGGCAATGGGCAGTCATGGCCGGGGAGATGCTGAAGGGCAAGTGGAGGTCCTGCGGCACCTGGGCATTACGGAAGCAAATTTGGGCGCGCCGGTTTATTCGGGGTTGGACCTGGTCGAGATTGACCGGGTGCTCGACTCGGTTCCAGTCTATGCCGACAGAGCTGCCGTAAATGCCGATCACATCTTAATCGTGAATCGGGTAAAGGAACATACGGAATACCTGGGGGAAACGGAGTCCGGAATTCTGAAGATGGCAGTGGTGGGATTCGGCCGGCAGCTCGGGGCCGAAACTATGCATAAGCTGGCCGTCAACCTTACCTACCTCAAGGCAATTCACCCTATCGCAGCTTCTCTGTTCAAGCATTTAAAAATCCTTGGCGCGGTGGCGCTGCTGGAAGACCACTTGAACCAGCTCCGCAGGGTCGAAGCCCTGCGGCCTGACGAAGTATTCGCCAGAGAACCGGCTCTTCTGCAGGAATCGAAGCTTTTTAAACCAAAGCTGCCTTTCGAAGAATTGGATATCCTGCTTATAGACGAGATCGGGAAAGAGATCTCCGGCGCGGGCATGGATACCAAGGTAGTGGGCCGGATTATGAACATCTATGAGAAGGAGTGCGAAAGCCCCAAGATCACCCGCATCATCGTCCGTGACTTGTCAGAGGCAACGGGCGGCAACGCGACAGGGATCGGGCTGGCGGACTACACCACTCGCAGAGCTGTCGAGAAAATTGATTTCCAGGCGACCGCGATGAACTGTGTGACCGCGGTAGCTCCCGAAAAGGGGCGCATTCCCCTGGCCATGGCGTCGGACCAGGGGGCCCTAGAGGCCGCCTTCAAAACGATAGGGCTTTGGACTCCTGAGCGCGTAAGGGTTGCCTGGATTGCCAACACCAGGGATCTTGAAGTGCTGGCGGTCTCCAGCGCCCTCCTGGAGGCGCGCCGAAGCGAACTTGAGGTTTACGAAGGAGCTGGGTTATTCGACCTGCCCTATGATGCGTCCGGAAACCTTCCTAAACTGCGAGACCTTCTGCAAAAGAGAGGAATTCCGCAATAACCCGGACGCCAAGAACCCAGGGCCAGGCAGGAGGCCGCCCAATAATCGCCGCCTTATGGGCATATTACAGCTTTAGAGCAACTTCTCTCTGATCAGGTATTCCATGGCCCGTTGGGCGAAGGTGGCCATGACGCTGATCATCCAGGTGAAGTGGGACTGCATCTCCTGGTACATGCGGGCATCCGCCATCCCCAACAGCCCGCGCATCACCGTGCTCACCCGCACCATCTCCGGTTCGTTAATCTGCGTCTGGGCCAGGTTGATCTCCAGCTCCAGGCCCTGGAGAAACACGAGAAACAGTCGGCTGGCGCCCTCGTGCTCCAGTCCCTGCATTTGGGCGACGCTGTCCAGAAGCCGGGAGGCGAGGAGGATTTCCGCCTTGATCCGGTCGGCGAAATGGAAGATTAGAATGGCTTGACGGCTGGAGGCGGGATTTTTGGTTTTTGGGGTAATTTGGGTTTCGGCCATGAGGCAGTCTCCTTAGAGGTTGCCGCCAGCTTGGCACGCATGCCGCGGCGGGACCGCGCAGCCCTCGACTTCCGGGATTTTCGTTAGAGATTGGCGGAGTCCGGGTCGCCGTCGATCACCAGGATGGAGGCCTTATCCGGTTTCATAAATAATCTTCCAGGGTTAAGATTCATTACCCCAAAACCGACTTTATGTCAATAAAATGACAAGTCTTAAACCCTTTTCCGGCAAGGGCCGCGAAAAAGGGTTGACTTCAAAAAATCAGAACGTATTCTTTCTAGTAATCTTAATTAAGGAGAATTAGTGCTCTCGGCGCTGCTCTTCATCCTCTTAGCCTACGGCATGTACGCCCTCATTTCCACCTTATGCGGGCGCCGGGCTGGCTCTCTGCGGCGAGGCCGCTCCTGGCGGCGCCTCGGTTGGCTGGGCGTGCTGGCGAGCGCCAGCGTGGTATTGGGGTCGGCCTTGGCTTTGGTCATGGCCCAATCTTTTGATGAGCGGCATCAAGATCTGAAGCTGGCTGGATTTCTGGGGACGGTGTGGGCCGAGGGCTGGCCGGGCAAGGTGAGCCCCCGGGTGGAAGAGCCTCCCATCAAGGGTACGGCCTCCGGGGATCAGCCGGGCTACGCCATGCTGCACCCCGGGACCCCCTCCGCCGAGATGGCCAGAAATACGATGACCCCCAGGCCCAGGCCGGCCCCCAAGCCCAAAATCTGCAAAGCCCCGGGCGCCAAAGGAACCAAGGCCGCGGCCCAGAACCAGCTAGCGGCGGCCAAGGATAAGTCCAAGTCCGCCACCCTCAAGAAGAAGAAGCCCTCTGCCCCACCGGCTGCCAGGAAGATCGACAACGGCTAGGGTGGCGCTCGCGGCGGCTGGCCGGGAAAATATTGGCGCCCGCTGCTTTTCCCCTTTTTACCCGCAAGTCATCCATGTTAATTAAATAAAACGCCCTAGGCCGCGGCGGCCGGCAAGGGGTGTTATTTAGCGGGGGCCAGGGTCGAACCGCCTCGGGGGCGCCGCCCTGGGCCCCTGCCTGAGGCTCATTTGAGGTTTTTTTAGAGGTTTGCCAGTGAGTCGGGATTCAGCCAGCAAGGACAGCCAAACCGGGAAAATCGCCCGGGCCGCGGGAACCGTGAGCCTGGCGGTCCTGGCCAGCCGTATCCTGGGCCTGGTGCGGGAGCAGGTATTCGCCGGCATGTTCGGGGCCGGCTACGCCTATGACGCCTTTGTGGTGGCCTTTCGCATCCCCAACCTGCTGCGGGACCTCTTTGCCGAAGGGGCCCTGAGCGCCGCCTTCGTCACGGTATTCACCGACTACGACCAAAAGTCGGATGCCGCCCGGACCTGGCGCCTGGCCAACAACGTCATGATGTGCTCCTCATTGGTGGTGGGGAGTCTGGTCCTCCTGGGCATGTTCTTCTCTCCCCAACTGGTGAATTTGATGGCCCCGGATTTCCGCCTGGTCCCCGGGAAGTCGGTCCTCACCATCCTGATGACCCGGACCATGTTCCCTTTTCTGCTGCTGATTTCTTTGGCTGCCCTGGTCATGGGCATCCTCAACACCCGGGGCAAATTTTTCATCCCGTCGTTGGCCTCCAGTTTTTTCAACCTGGGCTCCGTGGTGGCCGGGGTGGCTGTGAGCCTGCTGATGCCAAGTCTGGGCCTCCACCCCATTGTGGGCATGGCCTGGGGGACCCTCATCGGCGGCCTGCTGCAGTTGTTGGTGCAACTGCCCCTGTTGTGGCGGGAAGGTTTTCGGCTGCAATGGGTCATAGATTGGCGGGACGAGGGGCTGCGGCGTATCGGTAAACTGGTGCTGCCCGCGGTGGTGGGACTCTCCGCCACCCAGATCAACATCTTCATCAACACCTTTTACGCCACCAGTTGCGCCCAGGGGAGCGTCTCCTGGCTCAGTTACGCCTACCGCCTCTTTCACCTGCCCGGGGGGCTCTTCGGGGTAGCCCTGATGATAGCCACCATGCCGGTGCTCTCCCGGCACGCGGCCCTTCGGGATCTGGGCGCCTTAAAGGGGGCCCTGGAATCCTCCCTCTCCCTGGCCTTGCTGGTCACCCTGCCGGCGGCCTTCGGCCTGATCTTCCTGGCCCAGCCCATCATCGCCCTCATTTTCCAGCACGGCCATTTCACCGCCTGGGACACCCGACAGACCGCCGCGGCCCTGGCCCTGTATGCCGTGGGCCTCACGGCCTTTGCCGCGGTGAAGATCATGGTGCCGGCCTTCTACGCCTTGAACGATACCCGGATCCCGGTGCTGGGCTCTTTCCTGACGGTGGCGGCCAACCTGGTTATCATCAACCTCACCCTGGGGCCGTTGCAACACCGGGCCATTGCCCTGTCCACCTCCCTGAGCGTGATCCTCAACTTTATTTTCCTGGCGCTGATGCTCTACCTGAAGCTGGGGGGGTTTCGGGTGGGCTATCTCCTGTGCACCCTGGCCAAGACGGGGTGCGCCGCCCTGGTGATGGGCCTGGCGGTCTTCTTGGCCTACCCGCTGCTGATCGGCTGGCTGGGAAGCGGTTTGCCGGGCCGCCTGTTGAGCCTCCTGGCGGATATCCTGCTGGGAGGGGGGCTCTACCTGCTCCTGGTGTCGCGCCTTAAGATTCCAGAGTTCCAGGAACTGATCCGGCATCTGGCGGCCCGCCTGAAAAGATAGTTTTCCGTTTTCAGCTTAGGCGTTTTTTTTGGTGCGCCGGATGTCCTGCAAAAACTTTCGGCTCAATGGCTGACAGAACAATGGATCATGGTTAACTAAAAAAAAAGTGAGCTTTTTCCTCCCGGCTCGCCAGCCCCAGGTCCCTTTTAAGCTTGCAGCCGCAGACAGGAAAAGAAGGCAGAAAACAGAAAACAGGAGTTTCCATGAAGCCTGCGGCAAAAATCGGTCCGATTCTTCAGCTTCTGGAGGAGCATTATTCCCAGGTGCACGTTACCCTGGATTACCGCAACCCCCTGGAGCTGCTGGTGGCCACCATCCTCAGCGCCCAATGCACCGATGCGCGGGTGAACCGGGTGACCCCGGCGCTGTTTGCCAAATATCCCAGCGCCGCCGATTATGCCCGCGCCCCCTTGGAGGAACTGGAGCGGGACATCTACCAGACCGGCTTTTACCACAACAAGGCCAGGAGCCTCAAGGGCCTGGGCCAGGCCCTGGTGGAGCAACACCGCGGCCAGGTGCCGGCCTCCCTGGAGGAGCTGGTTAAGCTCCCGGGCATCGGCCGCAAGACCGCCAACGTTATCCTGGGCAATGCCTTCGGCATCCCCGGCATCGTGGTGGATACCCACTGCGGCCGGGTCTCCCAGCGCCTGGGACTCACCCGGGCCAAGGACCCGGTAAAGATCGAGGTCGACCTGATGGCCCTGGTGCCTAAGGAGCGCTGGACCAGGTTTTCCCTGCAGCTCATCTGGCACGGCCGGGCCATCTGCACCGCCAGGAACCCTCAATGCCCCCGTTGCCCCTTGCTGCCCTATTGCGATTACGGCCAGAAGGCCGTGGACCCTAAACAGTGAGCCGATAAGGCGCCGGGTGCGCCCTGCGGTCCCCAATAATGCTGCTTTCTAAAATCTAATGGTGCGCAGTGCGCACCCTACAGGTGCGGTGCCATTTTTCGTTTTGGGGCGTTTTTTTCTCTTTTTTCTCTTTTTTCGCCAGGAAAATAAGACTCCCCAGCCCTACCAAAATAATTGACACACGCCCAGAAGGGTGGCATAAAAGGGAGGAAGCCGGTTATGAAAAGGAGGTCGGGAATGAGGCTGAAGATCTGGCGCACCAAACTGGGGATATTGCTGGTGGCTTGGCTGCTCACCGCCGGCTGCGCGGCGACCCTGCTCTTGGGCCTGGGCGGTATGGCCGCCATCGGCAGTTATAAATGGGTCGAAGGCACCATGGAAAAGGACTATCCCCGGCCCATGCAGGAAACCTGGACCGCCACCCTGGCAGCCTGCCAGGACCTGCAATTGAGAATTAGCACTCAGGATTATAACCCGGTTGAATCCCATATTGAGGCGGTGGCGCCCCCGGACACCAGCGTGAAGATTCAACTGGTTTCCCGGCCCAACCAGATCACCACCGTCAAGATTCGCTTCGGCCTCATGGGCAACGGGGACGCCTCGGCTTACTTCAACCGGCGCCTCATGGTCCACCTGGGCATGCCTCCCGCCTAACCGGGGGGAGGATCACCAAAGGGGAAGGCCGGAGGGAAAACCGGGGCAGGATCGCGGCCCCCTGGTCTTGAAGGATTGAGGCCGGAAGCTCATGCTTCCGGCCTTAGTTTTTTCTTATGGCGGTTGGGAAGGGCAGGGGCCACTTATCATAAGCCCCTGGCCTTCCCCCGGGAATTATTTAAAATTGCCGCAGGAACCGCAGGTCGTTTTCGAAGAAGAGCCTAAGGTCGTCGATGCCGTATTTCAGCATGGCGATGCGTTCCACCCCCAGGCCGAAGGCGAAGCCGGTATAGGTTTCCGGGTCGTAATGCACCGCCTCGAAGACCGCGGGATGCACCATCCCGGAGCCCAGGATTTCCAGCCAGCCGGTGGCCTTGCAGACCCGGCAGCCCTCACCCCGGCAGATGACGCAGGCGATGTCCACTTCGGCGCTGGGCTCGGTGAACGGGAAGTAGCTGGGACGGAAACGCAGGCTGACTTCGGGGCCGAACATCTGGTGGACGAAGGCGGTGAGGGTACCCTTGAGGTCGGCGAAGGTCACCCCCTGATCCACCAGCAAACCCTCCACCTGGTGGAACATGGGGGTGTGGGTCAGGTCCGAATCCCGGCGGTAGACCCGCCCGGGGGCGATGATGCGCACCGGGGGCTGTCGCTGCTCCATGGTGCGGATCTGCATGGGCGAGGTGTGGGTGCGCAGCAGCACCTGGTCGGTGAAATAGAAGGTGTCCTGCATGTCCCGGGCCGGGTGGTCCGGGGGCAGGTTGAGGGCCTCGAAGTTGTACCAATCCAGCTCCACCTCCGGGCCTTCCACCGTCTCGAACCCCAGGTGCAGGAAGATGTCGCAGATTTCCTGCATGGTGCGGGTGATGGGATGCAGGCGGCCCAGGGGCGGGCGGCGACCCGGCAAGGTGACGTCCAGGACCCCGGCCCCGGCCTGGCGAGCCGCGGTTTTTATTTGGCTCGCTTTATGGGCAAAAGCCGATTCCAGATCCTGCTTGGCCTGGTTGGCCTCCTGGCCCATTTGCCGTCGCAGCTCCGGCTCCAGGTCCTTCAAACCCCTGAGAATCTGGGTGAGGCTCCCCTTGCGGCCCAGATATTTTACCCGAAGTTCTTCCAGGGCATCGAGGCCGGCAACCTGGTTAATCTGTGCCAGGGCCTCGTTTTGGAGGTACTTAAGATCATCCAGGGAGCTGCCTGTCAAGTTTCCCCCTTTTTCCATGCAGAAGAAAGACAGCACAGGCGAGACGCCTGTGCCACCAATTCATTCACAGCCGGATAATTCGGTTCCGCCGGCTTTTAGCGGAAAACGGAAAACGGAAAACCGTCTTTTACCTGCGGGAGAGCTCGGCCACCTTGGCGAATCCCTGGGGATCGAAGATGGCCAGGTCCGCCAGGACTTTGCGGTCTAGATTGATCTGGGCCTTTTTCAGGCCGCCGATAAATTTACTGTAGGAGAGCCCCAAGGGGCGCAGGGCGGCATTGATGCGGATGATCCACAGGGAGCGGAACTCCCGCTTGCGCACCTTGCGGTCCCGGTAGGCAAAGGTTAAGGCCCTCTCCACCGCCTCCCGGGCCGAACGGTAAAGGCGGCGCCGGCCGCTGCGGAAGCCTTTGGCCATCCCCAGAAATTTACGGCGCCGGGCTCTGGAATAGACGCTTTTCTTAACGCGTGACATGAGGTGCTCCTAGCTCACAGATACGGCAACAGGCGCTTAAGGCTTTTCAGTTCGGCGCCGGAGACGCAGGTAGTCTGGCGCAGGTGCCGCTTGCGCTTGGTGGTTTTGCTGGTCAAAATGTGGCTGTGGTAGGGCTTCTTATGCTTCATCCGGCCGCCGGCGGTGGCCTTGAAACGCTTGGCAGCCCCTCGATGGGTCTTTATTTTAGGCATGGTTCATCCTCATCGCTGGTTATGCTGCCGGTTTCCTGGTATTTCTGGTTAGGCAGCCGGCAGGGGCCTGGTCCGGAGAAAAATCTTCTGAAGTTTTATTGCCTTTCTTGTTTTTATTTGTCTTTAATTGGCTTGTTTGACAGGGCCAAAGCCGCGGCCGTTTTGGCCCCGGGACGGGATCTTCATCTCACCACGGGCCAACCTTAAATATTTATCAGATATCCTCGGCTTTCGCCAGCTAACAATTTCAGCAAGGCAAAAAAAAGTCCCAACCCCGGCCTGGAGGCTTAGCTTGCAACTTTCTGCGAAAGCGCTACTACTTGGGGGTGATGAGCATGAACATGTTCCGGCCTTCCAGTTTGGGAGCTTGCTCCACCGTGCCCACGTCCCCGAGGGCCTCGGCCATCTGGGCCAGGATCCGGATGCCTCGATCCGTGTGGGCGATCTCCCGGCCCCGGAAGATCACGGAAATTTTGACCTTGTCGCCCTCACTCAGGAAACGCCGGCTGTTCTTGAGCTTGAAGCCCATGTCGTGTTCTTCGATCTTGGGCCTGACCTTGATCTCTTTGACCTGGATGATGGTCTGACGGCGCCGGGCATCCTGTTGTTTTTTGCTCTGCTCGTATTTGAACTTGCCGTAATCCATGATGCGGCAAACCGGCGGGATGGCCTGGGGCGCGACCTCCACCAGGTCCAGATGCGCTTCGGCCGCCTGGGCCAGGGCTTCCTTGGTGGGCATGACCCCGATTTGTTCCCCCTCCGGACCGATGAGACGCACCTCCGGAACCCTGATCTGCTCGTTGATCCGCACACGTTGCTGCTTCTGGATGATCGTTACCTCCCGTATTTTTTAGATAATTTCGGCGAAGGAACCTTCGCTTCCTCTTTTAGCCGTTTTTTAAATTCCTGCACGGGCACATCGTTCAGTTTAGTCCCGTCTAGTTGCCTGATGGATAAGGTCCGGTTCAATTTTTCTTGATCCCCAATTATAATCATATAGGGAATTTTTTGTTCCTGGGCTTCCCGAATTTTATATTGCAACTTTTCATTGCGCTTATCTAATTCAACCCTTAATTCCGCCTTAATAAACTGGTTGGCGAGCCTCTGAGCATAAGCATGGACCCGGTCGGTGATGGGCAGCAGGATAGCCTGCACCGGGGCCAGCCACACCGGGAAGGCCCCGGCGTAGTGCTCCACCAGGACCCCGAGGAAGCGCTCCAGGGAGCCCAGGATCACCCGGTGCAGCATTACCGGGCGGTGGCGGCCGCCATCGGACCCCACGTAGGTGAGGTCGAAGCGCTCCGGCAGGGTAAAATCGCACTGGATAGTGGCGCACTGCCAGCGCCGGCTCAAGGCGTCCTTGAGCTTGATATCGATCTTGGGACCGTAAAAGGCGCCTTCTCCTTCACAGAGGTGATAGGGGAGCTGGCGGGCCTTCAGGGCCCCCATCAGGGCGGTGGTGGCCGACTCCCACTCGGCATCGCTGCCGATAGACTTCTCCGGACGGGTGGAGAGTTCCACTTCGTATTCGAACCCGAAAATGGCCATGACCTGGAAGACGAAGTCCAGGACCCCGACTATTTCGCCTTTCACCTGGTCCGGGGTGCAGAGGATGTGGGCGTCGTCCTGGGTGAACTGGCGCACCCGGGTGAGGCCGTGCAGCACCCCGGTACGCTCATGGCGCAGCACCGTGCCCAGCTCGAAGAAGCGCAGCGGCAGTTCCCGGTAACTCCGGACCCGGGAGCGATAGATCAGCATGTGGGCCACGCAGTTCATGGGTTTGATGCCATAACTCTGACCTTCCACCTCGGCGAAATACATGTGGTCCCGGTAGTTGGCCAGGTGCCCGGAGCGCTCCCACATCTCGGCCTTGAGCATCTGGGGGCCCATGACCATCTGGTAACCCCGCTTGCGATGCTCGCGGCGTTCGAAATCCTCGATAATGCTGCGGAGGATGGCCCCCTTGGGATGGTAGATGACCAGGCCCGCCCCGGCTTCCTCCTCAATGCTGAAGAGCTCCAGCTCCCGGCCCAGGCGGCGGTGGTCCCGGCGTTTGGCCTCTTCCAGGAACTCCAGGTGCTGCTTCAGTGCCTGGGGGCTGGCAAAGGCGGTGCCGTAAATGCGCTGCAACATGGGCCGGCGCTCGTCCCCCCGCCAATAGGCCCCGGAGCTGGTGGTGAGCTTGAAGGCCTTCAGGTAGCCGGTGGCAGGCAAGTGGGGGCCCCGGCAGAGGTCGATGAAGTTCCCCTGGCGGTAAAGGCTCACGGTTTCCTGGGGAATTTCCTCCAATAATTCGACCTTATAGTTTTCACCCTGCGCCTTAAAAGTTTCGATGGCCTGCAGCCGCGGTTCTTCGGCGCGGACGAATTTCTGATTCTGGGCCACCAACTCCCGCATGCGGGCTTCAATTTTTTCCAGGTCCTCGGGAGTGAAGGGCTCCGGCACCTCGAAATCGTAATAAAAGCCGTTTTCAATGGCCGGGCCGATGGCCACCCTGACCCCCGGGAACAGGCTGCGCACCGCCTCGGCCATGATGTGGGCCGCGGAATGGCGCAGGATCGTAAGCCCCTCGGGGGAGTCCAGCGGGATGGGGGCGATGGTGCAGTCCCGCGCCAATGGGTGGGAGAGGTCCACCATCTCCCCGTCCACCCGGGCGGCTACTACCCGGCGGTCACCTGACACCCCCAGGGCTTTCAAGGCCTCGCCTGCCTCGATCTGGACCTGCAGATCGAGGCAGGGGCCCTGTATCAGTTTCACTTTGATCATACCTGCCTGGCCTTAAAAAAAAGGCATCTGGAGCGCTTATCAGGCGCTTTCCCGGATGCCGTTGGCTTTATCTCAGTTACATAAATTTGCGGTTCGCGACCGACGCCACGCCACTCCTCAATCTCCCTGCGCGTTTTGCCTTTTCTGCAGGGGATTTTCGCTGAGTTTTTCTCATAAATGCCCGAACCTGTCAAGAAAATTCCTTTACCGGGCGAAAAGCAGCTTGCAGCCCCCAGGGCAGTGTCAGCCAAAATTCTTCCCCGGCCCCCAGGAAATGTGCTAACATGAGCCTCATTAAAATCAGTTCAAAGTTCAAAGTTTAAGTCAAAGGCAAAATAAAAATGTGGTTTTCAACCTTGAACTTTGAATTTTGAACTTTTCTTAATATATGGACCAGGAACTACCCCAAATCTATACGGTGAGCAGCCTATCCCGGGAAATTCGGGAGCGGCTGGAGAGCCATTTCTCCCTGGTCTGGGTGAGCGGCGAGGTCTCCAATCTCCGGCAGCCCCTTTCGGGACATTACTATTTCACCCTCAAAGACGCCGGGGCGCAACTGCGGGCCGTCCTTTTTAAGGGTAGTCACCAACACCTGCGTTTCAAGCCCCAGGAAGGCAGCCAATTCCTTTGCCGGGGACGCCTCACCGTTTATGAGCCCCGGGGCGAGTATCAGTTGGTGGTGGATTACCTGGAACCCCTGGGCTTGGGGGCCCTGGCCCAGGCCTTCGAAGCCCTGAAGACTCGTCTGCAGGCGGAGGGCCTGTTCGCCCCGGAGCTGAAGAAGCCTTTGCCCTTCCTGCCCAAGAAGGTCGCCCTGGTTACCTCTCCCACCGGAGCCGCGGTGCGGGATTTTCTGCGCCTGCTCAGGCAGCGCTTTGCCAACCTGGAGGTGCTGGTCTATCCGGTGAAGGTGCAGGGCCGGGAGGCGGCGCCGGAAATTGTCCGGGCCCTGGAGGACCTGGCCACTTATCCGGGAATAGAGGTTATCGTCCTGGCCCGGGGCGGCGGCTCCCTGGAAGACCTGTGGCCGTTCAATGAAGAGGCGGTGGCCCGGGCCATTTACCACTGTCCCCTGCCGGTGGTTTCGGCGGTGGGCCACGAAGTGGACTTCACCATCGCCGATTTCGT